>JAMCWJ010000090.1 GCA_023475105.1 Nitrospirota bacterium | reverse complement strand
AGCTCAGTGCTGCTAATTAACTCCGTTCGACTTGCATGTGTTAGGCACGCCGCCAGCGTTCGTTCTGAGCCAGGATCAAACTCTCATTTGAAACTGGTTTCAACTCGAAATCGACAGGTTTACTACGCACATTTTTAGCTATTTCAAAGAACGAGATAACTACGATACATGAAAGCTCCCGCCTTTGTCAACACCCTGGAGAAATATCAGTGGAAATCCTCATGCGAAATGATTATAGTTAAGCTGAATCCGGTCATGCAGGACACTTACGAGAGAGGAATGATCATGGGATGCGAGCCACGCGGTAGGGGAGAAGGGATTGCGGGAACACCGGTGGCTGTCGTCACGGGCGCGTCGCGCGGACTCGGCAGACGGACTGCACTGCTGCTGGGGAAATCCGGGTATCATGTCGCCGTCAACTACTACCGGTCGCCAAATGAAGCGCGGGAGGTTGCGGCAGGTACGGATCTCCCTTCCCTCGCAGTCAGGGCGGACGTCGGAAATCTTCGGGACGTGGCGGAAATGGCGGAGACCGTTTTTCGGCAGTGGGGCAGGGTGGATGTCCTCATAAATAATGCGGCAATTACCAGGGACGGCCTGATGATGAGGTATGGAGAGAAGGATTGGGATGAGGTCATCAGGGTGAATCTCCGGGGATGTTTCAACACGGTGAAGTCCTTTGCTCCGCTCATGTCAAGGTCGGGAGGGGGCCATATCATCAACCTGTCTTCGCGTTCCGGCATGAAGGGGAAGGCCGGACAGGTTGCCTACGGCGCTGCAAAGGCATCTCTCATCGGCCTGACGCGTACCCTGGCAAGAGAACTGGCTCCCGATAATATCAAAGTGAATTGCCTCCTCCCCGGTTACATGGCGACGGAAATGGGAACGCATGCAAAGGATGCAATGAAAGCAGCCCAAGGGGAGAGCATTCTCAGCCGACTCTCGGATCCCGGCGAGGTGGCAGGGTTCATCGCGTATCTTGTCGGAACCGAAACTATCACGGGACAGGTTTTTTGTCTCGATTCGAGGCTATAAATGTCTCGGGGCTTCTTTGTCACGGGGACGGATACCGGCGTGGGGAAAACGGTGATCGCCGCAGCGCTCATCAAAGCGATCCAGGCGCGAGGGGTAAGTGTCTGCGGCATGAAGCCGATCGAGACAGGGTGCCCGCGTGTCGGCAACACCCTCTATCCTTCCGACGGGATGTTCCTCAAGAAGGTTGCCGGCATGGAAGAAAATATAAATCAGATAACCCCTTATTGTTTCGAGACGCCCGTAGCCCCGTCGCTCGCCTCCGAGATGGAGAGCAGACCCGTACACATTGACACCCTGGTCGGGAAGTTCCTCAGTCTTGCAACGAGATACCAGACACTCGTCGCGGAAGGTGTCGGAGGCATACTTGCGCCGATCACGAAAAACTATTTCGTCATAGACCTGATCAAGGCGCTGGGACTCCCGGTGATCGTAGTCGCGAGACCTTCCCTCGGGACCCTGAATCATACTCTCCTGACGGTGAAGTACGCATTAAAGGAGGGGATCAGGGTCTCGGGAATCGTGATCAACTTCGCGAGGCCCTCGGACGGTACGGTTGCGGAGAACACGAATCCCCTTGTGCTGGAACAGCTGAGCCCCGTGCCTGTTCTCGGCGTTTTTCCGTATCTGGGGAATCTCGAAAATCAGACTATCGAGAGAGCGGCGCTGAAGTACCTGAAGACCGAGATTATTCGTGACGAATTAGAAAAGTCCTGAGGGACGTTCTCCTCAGATTCCCCATCAATTCCCGCACGGCGTGCACGCGCTTCGAATCTTGACTTGAAGCGATTCGTAGTGGTAACGTTAGAAACTATGCCTACGGACTACAAGAATACGCTGAATCTGCCACAGACGGCTTTTCCGATGAAGGCGAACCTTGCGCAGCGGGAACCCGAACTCCTGAGGTTCTGGCACGAGAAAAAAATCTATGAAAAAATGCAGGAGAAAAACAGCGGAGCGAAACCGTATATCCTCCATGACGGGCCTCCTTACGCAAACGGGCACATTCATATGGGGCACGCCCTGAATAAGGTCCTGAAAGACATCATTGTAAAATTCAAGTCCCTGCAGGGATTCTATGCTCCCTACGTCCCGGGATGGGACTGTCACGGCCTTCCGATAGAACTCCAGGTGGACAAGAATCTCGGCGACAGGAAAGAGCATATCTCGATTCTCGACAAGAGAAGGCTCTGCAGGGATTATGCCTCGGAATTTGTCTCGATCCAGAGGGATGAGTTCAGGAGACTCGGCGTCTTCGGCGATTGGGACTCCCCTTATCTTACGATGACGAACTCCTACGAAGGGTCGATTGTCGGGGAGTTCATGAAATTCGTCAGAGGAGGATATGTCTACCGAGGGAAGAAGCCGGTGTATTGGTGTCCTTCTTGTGTCACCGCCCTTGCTGAGGCCGAGGTCGAATATGCGGACAAGGAGTCGCCCTCCGTATACGTGAGGTTCAGGGCGCTCGATGCCGACGTTGAGAGCCGCTTCCCGGGACTGAGGGGAAAGGACGTCTTTTTCGTCATCTGGACCACAACGCCGTGGACGCTTCCTGCGAACCTTGCACTTGCGGTGAACGCCGAATACGAATACGCTGCAGTTTCGACCGATGGCGAGGTATTCATCGTTGCCGATGAACTGAAAGACAGGCTTCCGTTCAAGGGGGAACCGGTGCTTGTTATAAAAGGCGAAAGACTGGAAGGGATGAAGGCGGAACATCCCTTCATCGACAGGCAGTCGAGAGTAATACTCGGAGACTTTGTGACCGCTGCGGAGGGCACGGGCATCGTCCATATTGCTCCGGGCCACGGAGAAGACGATTACGAGGCCGGACTAAGGTACGGTCTCGACATTTATGCACCGGTGGATGACAAGGGGAGATTCACGGAGGCGGTTCCCGAATTTGAGGGACAGTTCGTGTTCAAGGCGAATGACGCCATCATCGAGACCCTGAGGAGGAGGAAGGCCCTTCTCGGCGTCGAAAAGATCACCCACTCCTATCCGCACTGCTGGCGGTGCAAGAGGCCGGTGATTTTTCGCGCCACCGAGCAGTGGTTCATCTCGATGCAAGCGGGTGATCTCAGGCAAAGGTGCTTGTCTGAAGTAGAGAAGGTGCGGTGGATCCCTGCGTGGGGCAGGGAAAGGATATACGGCATGGTTTCGAACAGGCCGGACTGGTGCGTCTCGAGGCAGCGGTCATGGGGAGTGCCGATCACCCTGATCAAATGCACCGAATGCAATGGGTTTGTGGACGATCCCGGCGTCCTTGAGGGCATTGTGAGGCTCGTGGAAGCCGGCGGCTCCGATGTCTGGTTCATAAAGAGGCCCGAGGAGTTGCTCCCCGCCGGATACGCCTGTTCGTGCGGCGCTTCGTCCTTCACAAAGGAGACGGACATCCTGGATGTCTGGTTCGATTCCGGCGTGAGTCATGCAGCGGTGATGCAAAGGGACGAGCGGCTTTCATGGCCCGCAGACATGTACCTCGAAGGCAGCGATCAGCACAGGGGATGGTTCCAGAGTTCCCTGATCGCCTCTGTCGGGGCAAGGGGCGCCGCGCCATACAAAACGGTCCTCACCCACGGCTTCGTCGTGGACGGCCAGGGCAAGAAGATGTCGAAATCCCTCGGTAACGTGGTCGCACCCCAGGACATCATAAAGAAAAACGGCGCCGAAATACTGCGGCTATGGGTTTCTGCGGAAGACTACAGGGACGACATAAGGATCTCGAAGGAAATCGTGGACCGCCTCGTGGAGGCCTACAGGAAGATAAGGAACACGGCGCGCTTTCTCCTGGGCAATCTCTTCGATTATGAGGACGGGGATTACGGTGATCACCTCCTTGAGATCGACAGGTGGGCCCTGTCGCGGCTGCAGGGCCTGGTGAAGAAAGTGAGCGACGCTTACGAACGCTTCGACTTCCATCAGGTCTACCACAGCATCCACAATTTCTGCATCGTGGACATGAGTTCATTCTACCTCGATATCCTGAAGGACCGGCTCTACATCTCCCGAGCGGACTCCCCGGAGAGAAGGGCCGGCCAATGGACTTTGTACAGGATAGTCTCGGCGATGACGAGGTTGATGACGCCTGTCCTCTCGTTCACCGCAGAGGAAATATGGAATTTCTTGCCCGGCCGGAAAGAAGAGAGCGTGTTTCTCTCGGACTTCCCCGAAGCGGATGAAGGCTTTCTCGATGAAGGGCTCGAAGGAAGATGGGCGGCTCTTATTTCGCTCAGGGACGAGGTGAACAAGGCTCTCGAGCTGAAGAGACAGGAGAGGTTCCTCGGGAATTCCCTTGAAGCGAAAGTGACGCTTTACGTGAAGGAAGGAGGAGACCTCTTGCCGCTTCTGAAAGAGTATACGGATTTCCTTCCCGCACTTTTCATCGTTTCGGGGGCGGAGATAGCGACAGGCGTTCCGTCCGAAGCGGCGTATACAGGCGAAGTGACGTTTGAAAAGGGTGAAGCCGGGGAGGGCCGGGGTAAGGCGTTCCCGGAAGCCGTCGCCGTCGTTGTCGCAAGGGCTTCGGGGCGGAAATGCGAGCGGTGCTGGAACTGGAGCGAAACGGTGAGCACCTTCGGGGACGCCCCTGAGCTGTGCGACAGATGTTATAATATTTTGAAATGAAAAGATCTCACAGCGCGGGTATTGCCCTCCTCGTCGTCTTCCTTGACCAGCTTACCAAATACCTCGTGAGAAACCTCATGAGCCCTTTTGACACCATAAAGGTATTGCCTTTTTTCGACCTCGTAAGCGTGAGAAACGAGGGTGCGGCTTTTGGAATGTTGAAAGGCCTCGGAAATGCCGCATTCATTGCTGTCTCCCTGATTGCGATCGTGTTTGTCCTGTTTCTTCTCTTCAAGGGCAGGGAAGACAAGTTCGCCCTTTCTCTTATCCTGGGGGGAGCAGCGGGTAACCTCATCGACAGGGTCGCCTTCGGAAGGGTGACCGACTTTATCGACCTCTTTGCCGGAACGTTTCATTGGCCTGCATTCAATATTGCCGATTCGGCTTTGACCATCGGCCTCATGCTGCTGGTGCTCGGCTCGCTGTTCCGCCGTCAAGCAGGGGAGAAGGCGTAATGCACCCCGTGCTGCTGCGTATCGGACCTCTCACGGTTCACACCTATGGCGTTCTCGTTGCTGCGGGTTTTCTCCTTGGACTGGCCCTCGCCGTGAAGCAGGCCGAAAAGGAGGGGATACCCCGGGAAAGGATAATCGATATAGGGTTCTATGTGCTCCTTTCGGCAATCGTCGGTTCCCGGCTTTTTTTTGTCGCGATCAACGGGGGCTATTATCTCAGAAATCCGCTCGGCATTTTCAGGATATGGGAAGGGGGCCTTGTGTTTTACGGAGGCCTTGCGCTTGCCGTGCCCGTGGCACTATGGTACATGAGGAAACATCGTCTAGACTTCAGGAGCATCGCCGATGTCTTTACGCCTTCTCTCGCTCTCGGGCACGCGATAGGAAGGCTCGGCTGCTTCTCCGCAGGATGCTGTTACGGAAGGCCTGCGCACGTCTCCTGGGCGGTCACATTCCTCGACCCGGAGTGCCTGGCGAGGACGGGGGTGCCCCTCCATCCGACCCAGCTCTACGAGTCTCTCGGGGAGTTCGTCAACTTCCTCATCCTCGTCTCCCTGAGAAAACACCAATCCTTCAAAGGCCAGCTGTTCTGGAGCTATTTGTTCCTCTATTCGGCACTCAGGTTTGCGGACGAGTTTTTCAGGGGGGACGAAGCGAGGGGATATCTCGTATCCGGCATCTCCGTGTCCCAGGGGATCAGCCTCGTAGTCGGACTTGTTGCGCTTGCTGTCATTGCGAAAAAACTGCTCGGAGTGCAGAAGGGGCAGACCACGGGAGAATTCTGAGAGGGAAGGTCGAAGGTGAGAAGGAATCTGAGTGACCGTTTCGAAGCGCTGATAGCGCATTTCAGGGGATTTATTCTTGCGCTGATAGCGGTCATCTCGGTCCTCGGCGCGGTCGTGGGATACAAATACTACCGGCATACCCAGGAAGATCCCGAATTCTGCATGTCCTGTCACGTGATGAAAGAGGCCTTTCAGGAATGGCAGAGGGGGAAGCACAGGGACATCGTCTGCCAGAAGTGCCATCATCTCAGCCTGATCGAGCAGAACCAGCTGCTTGTCTCCTATGTGGTGAAGGGCAAAAGCAAATTCTCGGGCACCCATGGGAGAAAAAAGCCCTGGACCGAGTGCAAGAACTGCCACTTGAGCGAGATCTCACAGGGCTCGCTCACGCTGAGAGATTCATACGGCCATGCAAAGCATGTCTTCATGTTGAACATTCAGTGCAAGGTCTGTCACGGCGAAAGCCTCCACCTCTTCAAACCGAATGAAAAGGCCTGCCAGGACTGTCACAGGGACAAGGGCGTCCACGGTGTCGGCATGGAAGCGTTCTCCTGCCTGAAATGCCACTCCTTTGCGGACAAGTCTCCCACAATGGTCTCGAAGGGGCGGTGCCTCAGGTGCCACAAGATGCCTCCGAACGGACCGATGTCGAAATTCCAGTGCTACCAGTGCCACAAGCCTCACGGGAAGATAAAACTGAAATCGAAGGACTGCCTCGGGGAGTGTCACGGCAATGAGGCAAGGGTAGGGCAGCACGATCTGCATATGAAGAAGGGCATGGAATGCCTCGACTGTCATAAAGCGCATACCTGGGTCGTAACGCACCAGCAGGCAAAGAGCCTCTGCACGCGGTGTCATATGCTCAGGGACCCCAATACGTTTATATATTAATTGCTATAACATTTTTGCAATTCCGCAAAGAACCGGTTTTACAATTCTCATTTCTGCGAAAGCGTATTCAGGAAATCTCTGATATTTCAATGGGTTGGATTTGGCATGGAAGCTGCTTATTGTATTGTGAAGACGGAAGGAAGGAGGACAAAGAGATGAAGACGAGGGAGATGGCAAAAAGGATGGCATACATAGGGGCGGGCGCTGGGCTGGTTCTCTTTGCGGTGATGGGGCTG
>JAMCWJ010000023.1:26515-30535 GCA_023475105.1 Nitrospirota bacterium | reverse complement strand
TAAGGAGAGGGAGGGCGAGAAGTACATCCTCCCTCCCCTGATTTTCTCTATGGCGGAGAAAAGCTCGGTATCGGCATTCTCCTTGACGGAGGCCTTCTTCGCCTGCGCATGCTTCCCTATGTTGGTCAGGGCCTCCTGGACCACCCGGTAAATGCCGATCCGGCTGTCCTTCGACAAAAGTCCGTCGATATCCGCAATGTCGACCACAACTTTCACATTGCACGTCTTCGCAAAACTGTTTACGACTCGCCGGATGGCGGCGGACAGGCCGAGGTCCTCAAGGACTGCCGGGCTGAGGGCGGGAAATCCTGCGGACATTTTCTATGGCCGGGTCCAGGGACTGGAGGACGTCTTCGCAGTCTTCCCTCACGGGCTCCCTTTCTTCCCGCACCTCACGTTGGATCGCGCGCACCTGGAGCTTCATGAGGGTGAGGTCCTGCCCCAACTGATCGTGGAGTTCTCTCGCAATCCTCCTGCGTTCCGTCTCCTGGGCCGAGAGTATATTCTTGGAGAGCCGCCGGAGATGGTCCCGCGACTCCATCAGCACCTCCTCCGTGCACATATGTTCGGCAATTTCGTGACTGAGGCTCTCGTTTGCGGCCTTCAGTTCCTCTGTCCGTTTCCCGACGATTTCCGCAAGATGTTCGCGGTGTTCCCTCAATTCTCCGGCCTGGGCTTCCAGCCGTTCATTCGCCTCGTGCAAGGCCTTGTCTGCCGCCCTCCTGCGCGCCTCCTTGTATGAGAGCCCGAGCGTGAATACGCCGACGACAAGTGCCCACACCGCAAGAATGCCGACAAAGAGGCTGCGCGACTTGGCCTGAATCCGGACTTTTTCGGCGTCGACGATTTTCTCCAATGCATGCGCCTCGACGAAAATTTTCCTGTAAAGCTCTTCGAACCTCCGGTCCACGGCAGTACTGATTGCCGGCCTTCCGGATCCCTGGAGATGCTCATCGGCGGTTTTCCGGAATTGAAGAAGGAGCGCTTTTGTCTTCTCTGCCTGCCTTCTCGCTTCCGGACCCGTGAGAGCGGCCAGGACCACTCCGTGCTCCGCTTCCCCCCCGTGCAGGATGGCGTCGATAAGAACGACCGTCCTGTCCAGATCTCCCCGGAGGTCCCTCATTTCTATTCCGGCCTGCCCTGCGATAAGCTCATCGAGATGGAGATGGAATGTGACGGTGTGCATCTGCATGTGCATGATGGCATCGTCGGTCATGTAATTCATGCGTTCTTTCTCGTTGATCCTTTTCGTCCAGAGAAGCAGGCCGCCTGCGAGCATTCCGAGCAGCAGAATGCTTGCAGGCATCCAGAGTTTCCGCATAACGGTCTTTCGCATCAGCTGTCTCCTCCGCGCAACCTTTCACATTGTACCAACTATACGGGACGGTGATTATCGGTTTTTGTCCTACATGCTGGCGTCCGGGGCATACATGCGCAGCCGCGCTTTTGATGTATAATAACTGATTGTCATCATGCAGGATCGTATTGTCATCAGGGGAGCACGGGAGCACAACCTCAAGAACGTAGATGTGACGATACCGAGGGAAAAGGTGACCGTGATCACAGGCCCCTCCGGTTCCGGCAAGTCTTCGCTCGCCGTCGATACCATCTATGCGGAAGGGCAGCGCAGATACGTCGAAAGCCTTTCCGCCTATGCGCGGCAGTTCCTCGACCAGCTCCAAAAGCCTGATGTGGATTTTATAGAGGGTCTTTCCCCTTCTATCGCGATCACCCAGAAGACCGTCACGAAAAGTCCACGCTCGACACTCGGGACGATCACCGAAATTTACGACTATATGCGCGTCCTCTATACGCGGATAGGGAAGGCCCTTTGTTACAACTGCGGCGGGCCGATATCTTCCCGGGACGCGGAGAGCATCATCGATTCGGTGATGTCGATGCCGCCCGGGACGAGACTCCAGGTTCTCGCTCCTGTGGTGCGCGACAGGAAGGGGGAGTACAAAAAGGAACTCGCCGAAATGAGGAATGAAGGCTTCGTGCGGGCGAGGATAGACGGCAGTATGGTCGACCTGACCGAAGAGATATCGCTCAGGAAACAGAAGAGGCATACGATCGAGACCGTAATCGACAGGCTGATCATAAAACAGGGAATCGGAAAGAAGATACGGGAGGCGATAGACCTCGCCCTCAGGTATTCCGACACCGTCGTCATCAATCTCGTCGAAGAGGGGAAGGACATCCTCTTCAGCAGGACCCTGTCGTGCCCGAACTGCGGCATAAGCTATCCCGAGATAAACCCAAGGCTCTTTTCCTTCAACAGCGGTTACGGGGCGTGCCCGCACTGCCGGGGTCTCGGCATTCCCGGGTTGGAGGACGGCGAAGAAGGCGCTGCCGTCTTCGATGACGCCGGAAGCGACCTCGTTCCCCTCTTGAATACCTTGAAGCAGTGCAAATACTGCGGCGGACTGCGCCTGAGGCCCGAGGCCCTCAGCATAAAGATACAGGGTCTGAATATCGGAGAGTTTTCGAGAGCGACCGTAGAGTCGGCCCTCTCCTTCGTGAGCGGAATGACTCTCACGGAGCGCGAAAGGACCATTGCCTCCCGCGTCCTGAAGGAGATAAGGGACAGGCTGTCGTTCCTGATGAAGGTCGGGCTGGGATATCTCACTCTCGACAGGATGTCCCTTACCCTGTCGGGCGGCGAGGCCCAGAGGATACGGCTGGCGACCCAGATGGGTTCTTCTCTGACCGGGGTCCTCTATGTCCTCGACGAACCGAGCATAGGGCTTCATCCCAGGGACTGCACAAAGCTTCTCGAAAGCCTTTCCGCTATCAGGGACGCGGGGAACACGGTCATTGTCGTCGAACACGACGAGGAGACGATACGGTGGGCCGACCATGTGGTAGACATCGGCCCGGGAGCCGGGGCCAGGGGGGGCTGGATCGTCGCCGAAGGAACCCCTTCGGAGATCCAGGACAATCCGGACTCCGTCACCGGAAAGTATATGAAGGGAGAACTGAGCATACCCCTGCCGCCGAGGAGAAGGCCGCCCGCCGATTTCATCGAGATCCTCGGCGCACAGGAATTCAATCTCAAGAACATCGACGTGGGGATTCCCATGCGGACCTTCACATGTGTGACCGGCGTTTCCGGTTCCGGCAAGAGCACCCTGATCATCGAGATCCTGTACAAAGCCCTCATGAAGGGCATCCACAGGAGCAACGTCACGCCGGGGAAACACCGCGCCCTCAAGGGGATCGACAAGATAGACAACGTGATCTGCGTCGACCAGTCGCCGCTCGGGAAAACGCCCAGGTCAAACCCCGCGACCTATGCGGGGGTTTTTACTCCGATAAGGGAATTGTATGCCCAGGTCGGGGAATCGAAGATCAGGGGCTTTCACAAGCCTGCCGCCCCTTTCCTCGCGGTTCAGCTTCAATGTCCCCGGAGGAAGATGCGAAAAATGTCACGGGGGAGGGCTGCTGAAGGTGGAGATGCACTTCCTTCCCGATGCGTACGTCCGGTGCGATCTCTGCAAAGGCAAAAGATACAACAAGGAGACGCTGAATATACGGTACAAGGGCAGGGATATCTCCGAAGTCCTCACGATGACGGTATCGGAGGCCCTCGAATTTTTTGCATCGATCCCGATGATACGCCAAAAGCTCGAAATCCTTGAGGACGTCGGTCTCGGATACCTGCAACTGGGGCAGCCGGCGCCTACCCTCTCCGGCGGTGAGGCGCAGAGACTGCGGCTCTCGCGGGAGCTTGCAAAAAGGTCGACGGGGAATACCCTGTACATACTGGACGAGCCGACGACGGGTCTCCACTTCGTCGACATCCAGAGACTCCTCGATGTGCTGAACAGCCTTGTGGACAGGGGAAACACGGTGATTGTGATCGAGCACAACCTGGATGTGATTAAATCTGCAGACCGTATTATCGACCTCGGCCCGGAAGGGGGGGAAAGGGGCGGCAGGCTTATCGCCGTGGGCACTCCCGAGGAAATCTCCCGTATCTTCTTTCCGATTCCCTGTTTTATGATCAGCCTGTCGATT
>JAMCWJ010000023.1:0-26505 GCA_023475105.1 Nitrospirota bacterium | reverse complement strand
AAGTCCCGCGGCCGATTCTCCCTTTGCAAGGGTTATCCACCGGTAATCCCGATTCCTCGACGGGGAAGTTCCTCGCGCATAAACTCTCTCCGGAGATGGCGAGGGTGGCGTGAAAAAAGAGTTCAAAGTTCAACGTTCGACGTTCAACGTTCGCAGCTCACAGCTCAGACTTAAAAGTTCAAAGTCCGCGGCGGGCAACTTCCAAAAAGGCGCGTCTTTTTACTTACTGTTTACTGTTTACTGTTTACTGTTTGCTGCCTTACTTTCCTGTTCGCCGAAGAAGGAGAGCATTTACAAGAAGACAAAGGTCGAGATGGACACGGTCGTCACGATCACGGTAGTTTCGGATTCGGAAGAAAAGGCGGCGAAGGCGATCGACAAGGCCTTCGGGGAGATCGGCAGACTCGATCTGCTGCTCAATTTCTTTTCCGACAAGAGTGAACTCGCGATGATAAACAGGAGCGCGGGCGCTCCTCCTGTGCGGGTGTCTCCGGAGACCCTGGAGGTGATAGGAAAAGCGCTCTGCGCTTCAGAGAAAACAGGGGGCGCCTTCGACGCGACGATCGGAGCGGAAAGCTCCCTCTGGGATTTCTTTCAAAAGAAGAAACCCGACGACGAAACGATCAGACAGAGGCGCGGCCTCGTGAATTACCGGTGGATAACCCTTGCAAAGGGAGAATCGGCCGCGGGACTTGAGAAAAAGGGGATGCTCATGGACCTTGGGGCTATCGCAAAAGGCTACGCTGCGGACAAGGCCGTCGAAGAGCTGAAGAAGAACGGCGTCAGGGCAGGGCTTGTTGCCGTGGCCGGCGATATCAGGGCCTTCGGCCTGAAGCCTGATGGGAAACCGTGGAAAGTCGGCATAAGAAATCCGAGACAACAAGGGAAGGATGATGAGATATTGGCCACGATAGCGCTGAAGGATATGGCGATTTCGACTTCGGGCGATTACGAGAGGTACTTCCTTCTCGACGGAAAACGGTATCACCACATCCTCGATCCGAAGACGGGATATCCCGCAGAGGGATGCAGGAGTGTTACCGTGATGGCGCCGGACGCGGCCTCGACCGATTCCTTCTCTACTGCAGCATTCGTACTCGGCCCGCAAAAGGGGATCGAAGTACTGGAACGGATGGGGTTCGAGGGCATAATCGTCGACAACAGCGGCAAGGTCCGGCTCACTCCGGGATTAAAGGACAGGATTGAGTTTAAGAGAAACGATTAACGGAACGACCCGCGCCGACAGGCTGCTTTTCGTCCTGTTGGTCCTTTTTTCACTCTGCGGCCTGGTCTTCATAAAAGAAGTGCTTCCGCAGTCGCGCGAGGTGAAGATAGAAGTCGAAGGCAAGCTCGCCTACCGGTATCCGCTCGATACGGAAAGGGTCGTGGACATAACGAGCCCCTCCGGCCGCCTCACCGTCGAGATAAAAGACGGTCGGGTGAGAGTGACGCATGCGACCTGTCCGAACAAACTCTGCGAGCATCAGGGCTGGATTCGCGCCGGAGCTATCATCTGCCTCCCCGGGCGGATCTCGGTCCTGGTAGGGGGATTCGGAGGAGGGGAGGACGACAACGTTGATGCAGTCACAGGATAAATACCGGATCGCACTCCTTTCGGCTTATGCCCTCGCCCTGTATGCCTTCGAAAGCCTGATCCCGATGCCGATCCCCTGGCTCAAGGCAGGCCTTGCGAATATCATAAGCCTTACGGCCTTCCTCCTTTTCGGGTTCAGGGCTGCGCTTATGGTGACGCTCGTGCGGGTCTTCGTCGCTTCGTTGTTTACAGGGTCCTTTCTCGGACCAGGGTTCCTCCTGAGCATGGGGGGAGGGGTTTCGAGCGTTCTTGCCATGGCCCTGTTCTTTCGTCTCGCGCCGAAATTGTTCGGGCCTGCGGGTCTGAGTCTGATCGGCGCACTCTTCCATAATCTCACGCAGCTCTTCCTTGCCTATGTGCTGTTCATTCAGAGGATAGAGCCCGTGCTGATCGTTGCGCCGGTCCTCGTCCTGGCGGGGACCCTTACGGGATCGGTGAACGGCCTCGTCACCGACCTCCTGATCAGGAGCTTGAAAAACGGCAGCGTGACCGTCCAAAATACTGCAGGATGAAGATTAGATGTCCGTTCTGCAGGAAGCTGACGACATGGGAGGAAAATCCCTGGAGGCCCTTCTGTTCGGAGAGATGCAAGTTGATCGATCTGGGGAAGTGGGCGTCCGGCGAATACAGGATAGAGAGCGAGGAAAAGGAAAAGAAAGAAGAGGAAGAGGGCGGAAAACCCGAATGAACTTCACGAGGAGGTCGTTATGGTAAGGATAGCCGTAGCAGGCGCCGCAGGCAGGATGGGGAGCAGGATCGTTGCGCTCTCACGGGAATACGAGTCCGTTGAGTTCGCGGGCGGCTTCGAAAGAAAGAACCATAAGGATATCGGAAAAGATATCGGCCTCCTTGCCGGGGCCGGCGTGACAGGCTTTCTTGTTCAGGACAACATCGGGAAGGTCATTGACGCATGCGACGTGGTAATCGACTTCACCCATGCCGCTTCGACCCTCGAACATCTGAGAACAGCCTCCGCAAAAGGGAAAGCCATGGTGATCGGCACAACGGGGTTCACGAAAGATCAACTCGGCGAGATACGGGAGCTGACGAGGAATATCCCCTGCGTCATGGCCTCGAACATGAGCCTCGGCGTGAATCTGCTGCTGCGGGTCCTCCAGGAAGTGGCGCAGGTCCTCGGCGACGAGTATGACATTGAGATCATCGAGGCCCATCACCGGATGAAGAAGGATGCGCCGAGCGGCACCGCGATGAAGATGGCACAGGTGATCGCGGAGGCGGTAAACAGGAACCTCGATGAGGTGGCGGTCTATGCGAGGAAGGGGATGATCGGGGAAAGGAAGAAAAAGGAGATCGGAATCCAGACGGTCCGCGCTGGGGACATTGTGGGCGAACATACGGTTCTGTTCGGAGGGCTCGGCGAGCGGATCGAGATAACCCACAAGGCCTCCAGCAGGGACACCTTTGCCCGGGGCGCATTCAGGGCCGCAATATGGGTCCGCGGCAAGACCGCGGGCCTGTATGATATGCAGGATGTGCTCGGCCTGAAGTGAAGAGAGAGCCTCAGCTGACGCGCTGCAAGACCGCGCTTCCGTTCCCGTAATCGATAATCAGCCTGTCCCGGTCGATCCTGAACCTGGTGTTCTCGACATAGCCGGGCTTGTTGAAAATGAGCGTCGACCCGACGATGCGGTATCGCTCCGTCGTCTTCTCGACTCTTCCGTCCATATTCGTCTTTGTCGTTACGACGGTCCCATCATGTCTGAAATGCGACACTATGGATCTAACCGACTCTCTCGGCTCAGGCACA
Source organism: Nitrospirota bacterium (assembly GCA_023475105.1). Taxonomy (GTDB): domain Bacteria; phylum Nitrospirota; class Thermodesulfovibrionia; order Thermodesulfovibrionales; family UBA9159; genus JAMCWJ01. Next base: position 23,143 of record JAMCWJ010000023.1, on the reverse strand, counting down.
ATGCTGACGACCTGCCAGGTCGTACCTGCAAGCGGCCTGAGCTCGTCTTCGCGGACCGCCCTGCGCCTCTCTGCATCTTTCTTGTCTTCTTCGTTGCCGATGAGGTACCCCACTCCCGCGCCTATTCCGGCCCCCAGCAAGGCTGTCGCTCCCCAGGACCCGTGCATGTTCGCAAGGCCCCCGATGAGGGCGCCGGCGCCGGCGCCGGTAAGCGCGCCTGTCTGGCCTTTTGTAGCGCAGCCCGTTCCGAATGATACGGTGAGAACCATTACCAGAATGACGATGATACTTACGACGCTCCTGCCTTTCTCCATCTCCTTCTCCTATCGTACAAGGTTACTGAGCGCTCTTTTCCGCCCCGTTCTTTCAGGAATCATGATTTCCTTAATTGCAGGATAGCAGGAAATGACCGCTTGGTCAAATAGATGAAGAGACCAGAATCCACCATCAGGAAGAACTGCTACTGCGTGAGGACGGCATTCGCTCTCATTCTCGCTTCGCTCCGAGGCACCGGACCACCTCACCCGAACACCTGAAAGGCGAGGCGGCCCGCTGAAACCGTTCGAACGCATCCTCACGCAGAGTCGGCAGTGGATCTTCGGAGAGAGGCATCTTCGAGACAATGCCGATGCCTGCAAAGACCGGAAGAATCCTAAGAAATTTGTCGCATCCGGGTTTCTCATGGATTAGCCCCAACATATTGTACTGGCTCATTGTGAATAGTAATACCCTCCTGCTTTGTCATTCCGGCTTGTCCGGAATCTTTCCGACAATGTCTTCATACAAGTCTCTTAACAAAGGATTCCCCTGCCTGATAACTTCTATCTTACTTTGTCTGCTCATATTCTTTAGCTGTTTTCCCCGGATTATGACGCTTCGGCTGTCCAGACAAATCTCATAATATACAAGCTTATGCAGGTAGTACTTGGCCGTAAAGCAGTGGGGATTAACATCGTTCTTATGCTCATAGACTCTCCGTATGAGATCATTGGTCACCCCGACATACAAGGTCGGTCTCGCATTGGCCATGATATACACACAAAGATATTTTCTCTCACTCAGCCGGTATATCAGAAAGATTCCGGACAGCCGGAATGACATCGAAAAAAATTGGGATAACCACTATATCTCGCATAGACCCATTAAAAAGCCGGATGCGCCAGAAATTTGTCGCAAACCCGGGAAAGTGAACTGCTTCAGAAGTTATAAAAGACCGCGAATGTGGGGGTGTAGCCGTAGCCGCTATTCCTTCCGAAGAGGTCGATCTTCAGTCCCGCCGCAAAGTTCCAGTCTTCTCTTGGAAGAAACTCAAGGGCCGGCACAACGCTCACCAGCGTCTTCTGCGGCTGATCGGACCTAGGTCTGATCAGCCGGTTCCCGTCCCATGAACTCACGAGTTCTCCGAGAAGGACCCACCGCCTGCTCAGCGGGTATTCCGCTGCGAGATTGAACGTAAAGACATCGCGGGGCGATACACTTCTCCCCTCCGTGGTCGCGTCGGTAAACAGGGTATACCAGACATTGGAATAGAGTTTCACTTCCTGTATGACCTTATACATATTGACCCCGAAGGTGAAACTGAAGGAACCGCTGCCGAGGACGTCCGTGCCGAGCAGCGCCGGATCGGGATGACTGTGGCGTCCTGTCGGGAAGCCGACTGCGAACAGGGCCGACATTGCGGGCAAACAACGGTCTTCCTCCAGAAGAAGACGCTTGAAAGCGAAGGTTATGTCTCCGGGGCCTCCGGAATTCGCGGACCTTTCACCGGAAGGTCCTGGCTCCGCCGCTTCGCTGACCCGGTTATGCTTATAGGGGACGACCAGATAGACTTCCGTGCGATCCGCCAAGCCATAGGACAACTGGACCGGTATATCGAGCGAGAGAAAATCTCCGGGTGCGTCCTTTCTTTGCCAATGAGGTCCGAAATCGCCTGAGCCCACAAAAAAATAGAAAGGGATGTAAAGCGTCGCCGTTCCCTTGCTCTGGGGGATGGCGGTATCCGTGATCAGGGGTCCGGTCGTCGCTGTCTGCTCTGCGGACGGCAGCCTTCCCTCCGTGTCGTAAGGTTCCGCTGAAAAGGCCGAAGCAAAGGCACAAAGGAAGAAAAGCACGAAGACCGCCGAAAAAACCGTATATCGCGCTTTTCCGCTCATTCACAGCTGTTGGGATCGCGCTGGCATTTCGCTTCCCGTCTCCTCTCCTTGAGGCGCGCCTCCCGTCTCGTTGCCGCTTCACGGTTCCGTCTCGCTTCTTCTTCAGTCTCGACGACGAGCGGAGGAACCCTCACCGGCCTCCCCTCCTCGTCCAGGGCCACGAGCGTGAGATAGGCGGAAGCCGTATGCCTGCGCTCTCCTGTCAGCAGGTTTTCCGCCTCGACCCTGACCCCGATTTCCATGGATGTCCTTCCGACCATGTTGAGGCTGCCCTTCACGAGGACAAGGTCGCCGACGAAAACGGGATGGTGGAAGTCAAGCCTGTCGATCGAAGCGGTCACCACATTCCTGCGGGCGTGCCGGCTCGCAACGACACCTGCAGCGGTGTCGATCAGTTTCATGATGACTCCTCCGTGGACGTTGCCCGCAGGGTTTACGTCCTGCGGCACCATCACCTGTGCGATTGCGACGCTGCTCTCGCCCACCTTTTTCCCTTCCATTTTCCCTCCTCTGCCGGCGACCGGGGAAAGCTTCACCCTTGCACAAAATACCTTCCCGTACGGCCTTTCTCTTATACGGATTTTATCTTATTGCTCGGGGAATTGAAAACCTCAAAATTGTTAAATGCCCGGCTGATCCGGCTTTTGGGGGATGGGCATGACGAATAAGGCACGGCGGTCCGGCGTAATACCGGAGCAAACACGTCTGTCACCACGGAAGAGACTTTTCGTCCTACCGGGAGATCAAATGGTAAGTATGGCGTGCGATCACCAGATCTTCCTTTGTCCGCACTACGCGCACGCTGCAGGAGCTGTCCGGTCCCGAGATCGTCTCGGCATCGGCCGCATTCTTCTCCGGGTCGATGCGGACGCCCAGATATTCGAGCCCCTCACAGACCTCCCGCCGCACCGGCGCTGCCTTCTCGCCGATACCGCCGGTGAATACGAAGGTATCGAGACCCCCGAGGGCCGCGGCGAAGGCACCGACATTTTTACGTATCTGGTAGCAGAACATACGGACCGCCAGATCCGCCGGAGCCGCTTGCGTCCTCTTGTCGAGAAGCGTTTTCATGTCGGGGCTGATGCCCGAGACGCCGAGGAGCCCCGAGCAGTGGTTCACGAGCCGGTCGATACCGCTGTTGTCATATCCCTCCTCCCTCATGAGGTAGAGCAGAACGCCGGGGTCGAGATCCCCACACCGCGTCCCCATCATAAAGCCGCCGGTCGGGGTGAACCCCATAGTGGTATCGAGGGGGCGGCCGTTGCTCACCGCCGCCATACTTGCGCCGTTGCCGAGATGGGCTATGATGACCCGGCCCTTTCCCGCCTCGTCCAACGCGCTCATTACATACTCATACGAGAGACCGTGAAAACCGTAGCGCCGCACTCCTTTGTCCCAGAGCTCGCGGTCGAGCGGCAGGCGTTGCGCGACCTCAGGCATGCGGCGATGAAAAGCGGTGTCGAAACAGGCGACCTGGGGGAGTTCTCTGAAATGTGCTGCGACAGCCTCGATGACCTGGATCTCACCCGGCAGATGGAGGGGAGCAAAGGGGGTCAGACGCCGCAGGTCGTCGAGAAGTCGGACGTCTATCCTGGAAGGCTCCTCGTGATCGGGACCGCCGTGGACGATGCGGTGCCCGACTCCGGCGGGGGAGGGAAACCTGAGGCCTTCGAGAACGGAAAAGAGTTTCCCGATCGCTGCGGTGTGCTCTCTGAAGTCGCCCCTTTCATCCCTGATGACTTCCCCCTGTGCGCCCTTTACCCAGAGCCGGCCCTCTTCGAGACCGATGCGTTCCACCTCTCCTTCGGCAAGCAGCGTTTCTTCCCCGTCGCCGATCCGATAGAGGGCGAATTTCAGAGAGGAGGAGCCCATGTTGAAACAGAGGATGGGGTGTGTCATGGCGAACTGCAGATCGCGTCTCTGCGGAAGAGACGCCAGTCCTGGTTCCAGGTCATGATCGCACGCGTCTCGCGCTCGTAACCGAGGACACTGATCGAGGCCGTGCCGAGAGCGAAAAACCTGCCCGCATCGGGCCGGAGTGCGAGCCAGCACGCCGCAAGTACCCTGAGCATATGAGCATGGCCGAACAGGGCGACCGTCCCTTCCGACGCCTCCGCCCGTGTGATAACGTTGCGGGCGCGCGCCGCGACCTCATCTGCCGTCTCGCCGCCGGGCGGGTCTTTCGTCCAGATCGTCCAGCCGGGGACCTGCCTGCGGATATCAGCGGTCATGCGCCCCTCGTATTCTCCGTAATTCCATTCCTCGAGGTCGTCGGTGACGAGCGCGACATCGCCGAATCCTGCGAGACGACAGGTTTCGAAGGCGCGGACGAGGGGGCTCGAAAGGACGAGCGCAAAGGGACTGCCTGCGAGACGTTCTGCCAGTGCCTCCGCCTGACATCTTCCCGATTCGGTCAGGGGAATGTCCGTCCTGCCCGTATGCCGCCCCGCAGCGCTCCATTCCGTCTCTCCGTGACGGATAAGCCATAGTTCCCTGTTCTGTTCGCCCATCGACTCTCTCTGCGAGCCTTTCCCGATGCCGTTGCTTTTCAGTCTAACATAACGGACCTCAAAGTCAAAGGATGTTGCGAGACAGCCGGTAGCCATTTCCGATCCATTCCCGCGTGGTGAAAATACCCCTGGAAAGAGGGGAAGGATACTGATATACTTATCCTGCTATGGACGAATACAGGGTCGAAAGAGATTCGATGGGTGAAGTGAGAGTGCCGAAAGACGCTTACTGGGGAGCACAGACGCAGAGGGCGATCGAAAATTTCCCTGTCAGCGGAATGCGTTTTCCCCCAGTATTCATCCGCGCCATGGCGATGATAAAACATGCCTGTGCAGGCGTGAATCTCGAAATCGGCCTCCTCGACCCGGAAAGAGCCGGGGCCATACTTCACGCATGCGATGAGCGGCATACGGGCAGGTTCCCGGACCAGTTCCCTCTCGATATATTCCAGACGGGCTCCGGAACATCGACCAATATGAATATGAATGAAGTGATCGCAACGCGGGCGAACGAGATTCTGACCGGCGCAAGACATGCCAAGTCTCCCGTCCATCCGAACGACCATGTGAACATGGCCCAGTCATCCAATGACGTGATACCGACCGCCATCCACGTCTCGGCATATCTCCAGACGAAAGAATTCCTCCTGCCTGCGATGGAATCACTCCGGCAGGCGATCGCCGATAAACAGGTCCGCCTCGCCCCGGTCGTGAAGACGGGACGCACGCATCTCATGGACGCGATGCCGATTACGCTCCGGCAGGAGATGTCCGGATGGGCTGCCCAGATAGAGTATTCCATCGAGAGGATCAGGGGCGTTTTTCCGAGGCTCTCCGAACTTGCGATCGGAGGGACTGCGGTCGGAACAGGCGTGAATGCCCCGCCGGATTTCGGCTCGAGGGTCGCGAAAAAATTGTCGGAGCTCGCACATGCGGATTTCATCGAAGCAGGAAACCATTTCGAGGCGCAGTCCGCACAGGACGCCGTTGCGGAGCTGTCGGGCCAGATCAGGACCTTTGCGACAGCTGTCATGAAAATCGCAAACGATCTGCGCTGGATGAACAGCGGCCCGATTGCGGGGCTTTCGGAGATCCGCCTTCCGTCCCTCCAACCCGGCTCTTCCATCATGCCCGGGAAGGTGAATCCGGTAATCGCGGAAGCTGCCAGAATGGTGTCTGTCCAGGTCATCGGAAACGATACGGTCGTCGCCCTCGCCAACTCGATGGGAGACTTCCAGCTGAATGTGATGCTGCCGGTGATCGCGCACAACATTATCCAGTCCGTCACCCTCCTCGCCAATGTCTCCCGTCTCCTGGCGGAAAAAGCGATAGAGGGGTTTGAGGTGAATGAAGAGCGTCTCGCGGAGCTCGTCCACAGAAACCCGATCATCGCCACCGTACTGAATCCGCTCATCGGTTACGACAAGGCCGCGGAGGTCGTCAAGAAAGCGTTGAGAGAGAAAAAGACGGTGAAACAGGTCGTGGTCGAGATGGGGTATCTCTCGGAAGAAGAGGCCGGGAAGACGCTCGACCCTGAGATCATGACCAGACCAGGGCTTCCCGAAAAGCACGGTTGATCCCGGATCGCCTTGCCCAACGGCCTGAGTAGTTCACCAGGAGAATTTCGTGTCCCGGCAGAAGGAACTCGCGGCGCCTGCTCCGTTATCCCAGGGTAAGGATATAGATCCCGGTCCCCATCAAAAGCGACGCCGTAACGACGATGAGCCAGAGGCAGACCCTCTGCAGTCTCAGCGAGCCGACGTATTCCACTGCAAGGCCCCGGAGACCGTAAAAGCCGTGATAGATCGCAGCGGCGAGGAAGGCGAGGTTGAACGCTATCCACCAGGGATTTGAAAGTCTTCTGAGAACAACTTCGTGTGTGATCCCTTCGGGTCCGCTGAAATGCATCACGGCGAAATGGACCGCCAGCCCCGCGATGAGGAGCAGTCCGGTAATCCTGTGGAGGAGCCACAGGGTGACGCCTTTCACCTAGCCACCCCCGAGGATCGGGACCGCACCGATGATAAAGAGCAGAAACCCGACGGCGAAGGCGCCCCAAAACAACCGTTTCTGAAGTACGGTCTGTACGCCCCACTCGAGGAGGGTCACCCTGAATCCGTTCAGCGCGTGCCCGATAACCACGGCGAGGAGACCTGCCTCGCCGAGTCTGACAAGCGGGAGCTGGAGCGTTTTCAGGACCGAGGCATACCCGACAGGGTCTTTCAGCTGGCTCAGGACATAGAGGTGAAGAAAAATGTAAAGGGTCAGCAGCAGACCGGAGACCCTGTGAATGGCCCATGCCAGCGAGCCCGTCTGCGGCTTGTATCTCATCGGCCCTCCTGTTCCCTCTCCTTTTTTGGGGACCGGAGGAAAGGGGCGGAGCCTCCGAGGACGTTCCTCGTGCTGATACTGACGGTCTTGTAAGCACTTTCGAGTTCGGCATCGAGCGCTTTGGAATTTCCCCTGCCTTTGGTCCTTATCACGACACTCCTGAACCCCTCTTTCACTCTCTCATACGAAGTGAGGATGCTCTGGAGTTGAAAGCCGTGCCTCCTGATGATATCCGCCACTTCCTTGATCGAGCCCGGCCTGTCTTCAAGGATAAGGTAGATTCTCTTGCCCCCGTGCCTCACGCCGGTGATATCGACGAGGGCGCGAAAGATATCTCTGTCCGATATGATCCCGACAAGCACTCCCGCTTCCATCACGGGAAGGCATCCTACACCTGCGTCAAACATCGTCATCGCCGCCTCTTCAACGGATGCATCGGGAGTCGTCGTGATCACCTTTTTCTTCGTGATCTCCTTCACCTTTGTCCTTGCAAAAAGGTAGTGGAGCTCGTATACGTCGAGCGTCGTGGCCTTCGAAGGAGAATATTCCTTTATGTCCCTGTCGGATAGTATCCCCTTCAATTTGCTGCCCTTCAGGACCGGGATATGCTTTATCCCTTTCTCCTTCATAAGTTTCACCGCATCCGTGACGCTGTCATCGGGGCTCATCGTAAGAACCTTCCGGGTCATCCAGTGCGACACAAACATATGCTCACCTCCTCGGGGAATACGACTCTAAAGCCTAATCCCGGGTCCGCAATCCCGGGCAAATCGAATCTCCCGGAAACCCAAAATATCTCCGGCGACTCTTTCGCTATTGATGCTTTCGCCCATTTTCCATTTTTCATCCCGGTATTTCAGTTTCGGGCCTTCCCTGTCTCCCGGGTCCAGGAATCGGAGTTTCGGATTTCCCTACACCCCCAGATAGGCCTTCTTCACGTGCTCGTCGCTCAGCAGGGTCTGGCCCGTCCCCTGAAGGGTTATCTTGCCGGTCTCGAGCACATATGCCCTGTCCGCAATTGCGAGGCTCTGCTTCGTATTCTGCTCCACGATCAGAACAGTGGTCCCCTCTTCCCGTATCTTCCTTATCACAGCGAATATCTCCCGCACGAGCATCGGCGCCAGCCCTAAAGAGGGCTCATCGAACATCATCAGTCTCGGCTTGGACATGAGCCCCCTGCCGACGGCGAGCATCTGCTGCTCTCCGCCGCTCAGGGTCCCTGCGAGCTGTCTGCTTCGCTCCTTCAGTCTCGGGAACAACCCGAAGACCATCTCCTTTGACTTCTCTCTCTGCTTCTTCGCCTCTCCCTTCAGCGAGCCCATATCCAGGTTCTCCTCGACTGTCATCTCGACAAAAAGCCTCCTCCCCTCGGGACAGAGGACCAGCCCCCTCTCGATGAGTTTGTACGGTTCGACCTTATCGATCTGCACGCCGTCAAAGACGATCTCCCCCTTCCTCGGCCTCAGTATCCCCGAAACCGTCTTCAGGGAGGTCGATTTCCCTGCCCCGTTTGCGCCGATCAGGGCGACCACTTCGCCCTCTTTCACCTCGAAGGAGACGTCCCAGATTACCTGCACGTCGCCGTAAAACACATCGATATTCCTTATCTCAAGCACTCTGCTCTTCTCCGAGATACGCTTCGACGACAAGGGGGTTATGTGCGATCTCGAGGGGCGACCCCTCGGCAATCTTCTCCCCGTAGTTCAGAACGACTATCCTGTCGGAAATGGACATGATCACCTTCATGTGGTGTTCGATTATCATAATCGTTATGCCTCTCGCTTTTATCTTTTGTATGATCCCGATCGACTCGTCGAGCTCCGCGGAGTTGAGTCCCGCAAAGGACTCGTCGAGCAGGAGCAGCTCCGGCTGTGTTGCAAGCGCCCTTGCAATCTCAAGCTTCTTCCTCTTCCCGAGGGGAAGGCCTTTCGATATCACATTCCTGTCGTCATACAGTCCGACAAACCTCATCGTCTCCGCTGCAATCTCTTCGGCCCGGCCCTTGCCCTTCACCCTCAGAAAAGCGGAGGCGATCACATTGTCGAGCGCGCTCATCCTTTGGAGCGGCTTTACCACCTGGAAGGTCCTGCCGATCCCGCGCTTGCAGACCTGATGCGGCCTGAGGCCCGATATCTTCCCGCCTTTGAAAAAGACTTCGCCCCTGCTGGGATGGTAAAAGCCGTTCACCACGTTGAACATCGTCGTTTTTCCCGCGCCGTTCGGCCCGATCAGACCGAGTATCTCCCCTTTCCTGAGGCCGAAGGAAACGTCGCTCAGCGCGGCAAGACCGCCGAAGAACATCGAGACATTTCTCACTTCCAGCAGGTCCGTCACGATGTCCTCTGCAGTCCCAGAAGCCGCTTGATTTTCGGGAAATCACCGACAATGCCGTTCGGCAGGAAGATGATGATGACGATGAGCAGGATTCCGAAAAGCGTCTGGTATGCCGCGCCGAGGCCCGGGATCGACCGTATCCATTCGGCGAGCAGCACCATGATCACCGCCCCGACAAAGGGTCCCCAGTAGGTAGCGACGCCGCCCACCATCACGATCATGATCGTGACGATCGATATGTCATGGAGACCGAAGACGACGAAGGGGTCTATGTATCCCATATAGTTCAGATAGAAGGCCCCGGCAACGCCGGTGAGGGCGCCGCTCAGGCAGAGCGCGACGGTCTTGTAGAGGGTCGTGTGAATTCCAAGCGATTCCGCAGCATCCTGGTCTTCCCTGATCGCCACGAAATAGTATCCGAGCTTCGACTCGATAAGCTTCTTGACGAGGAGAAAAGTCCCTGCCGCAATCAGGAGAATTATGTAGTAATACCACGTCTTCCCGACCCAGGTCCTCTTCTGCACCAGTATCCCCAGGGTACCGCCCGTGAAATCGACCCAGTTCTCGGCGGTGACCCTCATGATCTCGCCGCTGGCGAGGGTGGCGAGGGCAAAGAAAGGCCCTCTCAGCCGCAGGACGATAAAACCCAGAACGAGGGAAAACACCGAGACGACGGCGATGCTCAGGGGAATTCCCCACCAGGGCGACCAGTCAAATTTCGAATAAAGGATCCCTGCGGTGTATGCTCCGACGCCGAAAAAGGCCGCGTGCCCGAAGGAGACCTGTCCGCAGTAGCCCCCCAGGAGGTTCCACGCCATGCCGATCACGGCCCACATGATGACCAGGATCAGGACGTGCATCGTGTACGTGCTCAGTCCGACCAGGGGCAGTACGGCGAGGACGGCGAGCGCAACGAAAGGCGGATATCTTTTCATTTCCCTAATCTCTTCCTCCTCAGAAGCGATGCCACTCCTCCGGGAAGGAAGATGAGGCAGGCGATGAAGATCGCAAACCTCCCGACGGGGGCCCATCCCATCCCGACGTAGGTGGCCGTCATTGACTCGAAGATCCCAAGGATCAGGCCGCCGAGGATAGCCCCGACGGTCGAGCCCAGACCTCCCAGGATCGTGATGACGAAAGCGATAAGGGTAAACTGGCCTCCGAGAGAAGGGAAGAGGTAATAAATGGGGATGAAGAGGCATCCGGCAGCCCCGACGAGCCCGCTGCCGATCCCGAAGGTGACGACCCGCATCAGCTTTACGTTCACCCCCATGAGAAGGGCGGTCTCCATGTCCTGCGCGGTCGCCCTTATGGACTTCCCGGCATCCGTCTTCGTGAGAAAGAACCAGAGGGCCACCGTGATGAACAGGGCAAAGCCGAAGGATACGGTCCAGGGCACCGAAAGGGAGAGTTCGATGGGAGAACTCCTCCAGTAATCGCTGAGGTACCATGCACTGGTCGCATAATTCACCGGGGTCGAACGATAGTCGGCGGTGAAGAATATCGTCGCGAGATTCGCCAGGACCATGCCGATCCCGACCGTCAGGATGACCTGATTCTCGGGAAGGATGGAATCGACCTTGAGGACCGGGTTGATGAGGAATTTCTGTATCCCGACCCCGAGGAAGAACAGCAGAGGCGTTGCGATAAGAACGGAAAGATATGGGTCGATATGAAAGAGGACGAACATCCAGTACGCGACATACATCGCCACCATCATGAGCTCGCCGTGGGCGAGATTGATGATCTTCATCACTCCCATGATAAGAGTCATGCCGATCCCGATCAGGGCATAGAGACCGCCAAGGAGTATCCCCGAGATCAAGGTCTGCAAGAGGACTTCGAGCAGGGCGGATGTCATCGTGTTTTCCCCGGCCGGAGCAAGAGAAGGCAGGAGAGCAAGGGGAGGGGAGGGCCCTCCCCGAGACCGTTCCCCTGCTCGACTCGCTTCATGTATCGGGACCTACCTCCGTTGCCTCCACGCAGGAATGGGATAGATATATTTCGCACTCGCGTACTTTTGCGGCCAGATCGTCTGGAAGTCGCCGTTGATGACCTGAAGGACGAGGGTGTCCATGAAGTTCTGATTCTGGTAACCCTCTTTGTCCTGGAACTTGATGGGACCGAAGGCGGTCTCCATATTCGTTGCACCCATCGCCTTACGGATATCTTCGGGCTTCCAGGCCTTCGCCCTCGTGAGGATGTCCTTTATGACATAGAGCGCCGAATATGCCTCAGCCCCGTGATAAGAAGGGTAATCCCCATAAAGCTTCTTGTATTTCTCCGCGAATTCCTTCCCTCCGGGATACTTCACCTGAGGGCTCCATAGCGTAGACGTAACGACATAGTTTGCAGCGTCTTTGGCGTTGTCGACGAAGCCCGGGATAGCAAATCCCGCAGCGCCTCCGGCAAAGAGTTTCGCGTCGATCCTAAGCTCTTTGATCTGTTTCATGAGCAGGGAGGCGTCCATCACGTAGGAGACCATGTAGATCACGTCGGGCCTCTCCAGTTTCACCTTCGACAATATCGGCTTGAAATCGACGGCACCCTTCTCATACTTCTCTTTCATCACGATCTTCATCCCGATCTTCTGCGCATCCTTCACCATGGCCTCGGCTCCGGAGGTCCCGAAGTCGGAGCTTTCGTAGAGTATCGCTATCGTCTTCGGCTTTACCACGTTCTGGAAAAAGGAAATAAGCCCGCCCGAATAATATGTGGAGGAAGGATTCATCCGGAACACATAATTGTAGTGCTGCTGCGTGATGTTGTCGGCAGCACCGGTGACGACCATATAGGGAATCTTCCTCTCGTTCGCCACGGCGGCGATCGCCTTGGAGCACGAGGAACTGTAATCGCCGAACAGCACGGGCTGCTTTTTCACGTCGATCAGCTTCTCCGCGATGGCCCGTGAGATCTCGGGCTTTCCCTGGGAATCTTCGAACTCGAGCACGACCTTCTTCCCTTTGATCCCGCCTTTTGCATTGATCTCCTGCATCGCGATCTCATACGACCTCTTCTCCATCTCTCCGAACTTAGCCTCGGAGCCGGTGAGGGGAAGGGGAATGCTGAGCCTAAGTTCCTGCCCGAACGCGCGGGCGCCGAACAGGCTGAAGAAAAAGACGATGGCCACTGCCATACCAAGACGTTTCATTCTTTGCCTCCCTTTCATAAAATAATCGTAATGATAGAATTGTAAAACGTAATTCCACAACTTTCAACAAGAAACTCAGAAAATACCCGCTTCACCCTTTTTTTCGGAACCTCCGCCCCGCCCATTCCTTCTTCACCGAGAGGCGCTTGAGCAGAGCGATATGACCGGTAATATCGATCTCCTTCGGACAGACCTCGACGCAGTTATAAATGGAGTGGCAACGCCAGAGACCCTGTCCGTGCGCCACTCTTGAAAGCCTCTCGTCCTCGGCCCTGTCCCTCGTGTCCAGGACAAATCGCGCAGCCTTCACAAATGCGGCCGGCCCCAGGTATTCCTTGTCCGCCCAGTAGCTCGGACACGACGAAGTGCAGCACCCGCACATGATACAGGTGATCGCCTGAAGCATTTTGTGCTGGTCATCAGGGCTCTGGAGCCTCTCCCTCTCCGGGGGAGGTTCGTCGTTCATGAGGTACGGCAGCACCTCCGCGTTCTTTTCGAGAAAGGGGTCCATGTCAGTCACCAGGTCCTTGATCACCGGAAAGGCGGGCAGCGGTTCGAAGACGACGGTTTCGGGCATGTCTCTGGCAAGGGTCTGACAGGCAAGCCGGTTCTTTCCGTTTATTTTCATTGCGCAGGAGCCGCAGATCCCGTGTGCGCAGGACCTCCTGTAGGTGAGGCTGCCGTCCATAAAGTCCTTGATCTTCCCCAGACCGTCGAGCAGCCTCTCATGGGATTCGAGTGCGACCGCAAATTCATCCCATCTCGGGGCCGCGTCCTTTTCGGGATCGAAACGCTGAATTCTGAAGGTGTAGTTTTTCCTATTCATTCTTCAGTCTGCATAGACTGCCTGCCGCGCCTCAGACGGGCAGAGTAACCGGAAAAGCTTTTTGCAGCGATTCCCTGCGGCATCGGAAGCCACGCAAATTCTACGAAAGCGGGAACCACCATTAGTGAAGCCCTGCATACCCGACACCATGCCCTCATCAAATCGTATCGCCTCAAAAGGGTTTGAGGGATGCTCTGCCCGCCGTTATGCACTATTAGGGTTGATATTCCCGGCCCATTTGCGCCATTCCCCTGTTCACCGTTCACCGGACTCAGTATTTCCTCTCTTCAGGCTGAAAGCGTGTAATGGCGACCGGCTTATACCTGACCTCCACCCCTTTCTCCGTCTGGGAAGCCAGGGTATGCCTCAGCCACGTGCGGTCGTCCCTTTCGGGGAAATCCTCACGGTAGTGCGCCCCCCTGCTCTCGGTTCTTTCGAGGGCGGAAAGGCAGATCACCTCGGAAAGAGCGAGGAGATGGCCGAGCTCGACCGCCTCGAGGAGCTCCGTGTTGAACCTCCTGCCTCTGTCCGTTATTCCGGCCTTCGACGCCCTTTCCTTCAATACCCGTATCTCCTCGACGAGCTGCCTGAGTTCCCTTTCGTTTCTGAACACGGAACATCGCTCCATCATTATTTTCTGGAGTTCATCCCTGAGGGAAGCTGCATGCTCCCTGCCCTCACCTGTAAGGATGCAATCCAGCTCTTGTTTCGCGCGTGCGATCCCCTCTCCGGAGACCTCGCCCTTTTCGGCGCTCTTCAACGAGGCGCCGATCGCAGTCCCCGCCCTCCTTCCGAACACCACAGTGTCGAGAAGCGAGTTGCAGCCCAGCCGGTTCGCGCCGTGGACCGAGACGCAGGCGCATTCTCCCGCCGCGTAGAGCCCTGCAACGACCGAGCCCTTCTCGTCTTCCAGGACCCGACCGTCCAGATCGGTCGGGATTCCTCCCATCGCGTAGTGGGCGGTGGGAAGCACCGGTATCGGCGCTTCGGAAGGGTCGATCCCCATATAGATCCTGCAGAAAGTCGTGATCTCGGGAAGCCGCTCCTCCAGTATCTCCCTGCGTATTCGGGTGAGGTCCAGGTGGACGTAATCCCCGCCCCGTATCCCCCTGCCCTCTCTCACCTCGGTGATGACCGCCCTCGATACCATGTCCCTTGGAGCAAGGTCCTTGATCGTGGGTGCGTATCGTTCCATAAAGCGCTCGCCTTTTCCGTTCACCAGGATGCCGCCCTCGCCTCTGGCGCCTTCGGTGATCAGAATTCCGAGGCCGTAAAGACCGGTCGGATGAAACTGGAAAAACTCCATGTCTTCAAGGGGAATGCCGGCCCTGAAAAGAATGCCGAGACAGTCTCCGGTGCTCGCGAGGGCGTTCGACGTAGTTTTATAGACTTTCCCGAATCCGCCCGAGGCAATCAGGGTGGCCTTCGCGTTGAACGTATGGATCTCCCCGGTTCTTATGTCAAGCGCAACGAGCCCGAAACACCTGCTGTTTTCGACCTCGATATCGAGGACGTGAAATTCGGGAAAGAAATGCACTCCCTGACGCTCGCTCTGCTCATAAAGTGCGAACAGAATGGCGTGCCCCGTCCTGTCCGCCGAATAACACGCCCTCCTCACTGCGGCAGCGCCGAACTCCCTCGTGTGGCCGCCGAACCGCCTCTGGGCGATCTTTCCTTCCGGAGTCCGCGAGAACGGCACGCCGAGGTGTTCGAGTTCGACGATCGTCCGTACGGCGTCGCCGCACATCACCTCGACCGCGTCCTGGTCGGCGAGATAGTCGCCACCCTTCACCGTGTCGTAGATATGCCATTCAGGCTTGTCGGGCTCTTCGTTGCCGAGGGCCGCGCCGATGCCGCCCTGGGCCGCTGTCGAATGGGAACGCGTCGGATATAACTTAGAAAGGACTGCTACGGAACCGGACTTCGATGCCTCGATGGCGGCCCTCAGACCGGCGAGGCCCGAGCCGACAATCACCGTGTCGAAGTAGTGCATCATGGGAACATTATACCTGAACGCGGAACGTTTGGTGATGCGACCGACTCCTCCGGCGTTCTCACCGACAGAAAGAAACAGAAGAGAAAGGAGGGCCAGAGCTGAAGGAAAAGACGGTTCAGCGAGTAGTCCAGATGAAAAGCGAGATCATGGGGAGTGATCACATAAAAAAGAGCGTATCCCGTTGCCGTCAAGGCCAGCGCCGTCACTCCCGTCGAAACGCGCGGTCCATCCCCGCGCCTTCTGTGCCTTCCCAGAAGGAAGAAATACAAAGCGAGCACCGGGAGCGTCACGATTCCCTTGGTAAACGTAAACGCCGTAAGAAAAGATGATTTCAGGATATAAAGATAGCGGGAAGGATCTCCCAATCTCCCGAGCACCCCCTGCAACCCCTGGGCCGACAAGACATCGTTCGGGGGGGCGAGAGACATCTTGAAATACCCCACAACGAGCAGTTCCGGCATCGCCCCGAGCAAGAAAACGATCATTTCGCCGGCATAGGATCTCCAACCCTGAAACGGGATCACCGCAAGAGCCCGTCCGGCAATAACCGCCGCAACAAAAAGGATCCCTTCATTCTTTGTCCATGCGGAGCAACCGGCCATCATCCCCGCCAGGAACAGCAGGCCTCTGCCCTCTCCGGTCGTCCCGTCGTAAAGGGCAAGGAGAACCACCGTCGAAAGGTAAAAGAATCCAAGCGGAACGTCCGCGTATTGTGAAGCTCCGTGCTGGACAAAAAAAGGGGTTCCCAAGAGCACCAGTCCGGCAAGCAGGCCCTGAGTCCGGCTGCGGAGGACACTCAGAGAGGAGCAAGTGAGAAAGAGTGTCGAAAACGTATAGAGGAATCCCACCGCCGCGGGCAGGGCCGGAATTTCGGCCCCCAGTGTCCTCCAGCCCTGCACGACACTGAGGGGAAGGAGCAGCGGATAATCGGGATGGGACCAGTCCAGCAGGGGCGTAAACGCGCCTCTCCATTGTGCCCCGGACCTGAAGATAAAGCGCGCGCGCAAGTTCCAGATCGCCCAGGCGTCCCACGCTCCGTGGGGCTGCCTTGCCGACAGCAACAGGAACGCCGATAACGCGGAGATACAGACGCCGCAGAAAATAAGGAGAAGGTATCTGTCGAGCTTCGATCGGGCGAACGCTCCGCATCCCTGGGCTTTGGGGGTGAGGTCTGCGGTCGTGCCGCCTGCGATGGAAGCCCTGCGGGCCTTGCCCGCCAAGAACAATACGGCAAGGGCTGTCAACAGGACACCTTCGAGGAGAATGAATCCGCTTTCCGGCCCGACGGCGAGAAGCCAGAGGAAATAGGCAAGAGCGGAGAGGCCGAATCCTGTTCCCGCCCCGATGCTCAGTCTTAGCAGAGAATGGTCCCTGCCGGCCTTTCGACGTGGCCACAGAAAAGAAACGACAAGAAATCCCAGGAGAGGCGGCATAAGTATCGATACCAGGAAAGAGGGGATCATTTCACCTTCTCATTCCGGAACAGGAGCACGCCGTTACAGGATCCTCCGACAAGAACGAGGCCAGGATTCGCGCCAGCCTCATCAGTGACAGGCCGGTGAAAATTACCTACCACGAAAGGATAGTTCGTGCCGCGCAGTACGACGGCCGGCGCCAAGGCGTATGCTGCAAGATAATACTCTTGCCTCCCCGCATCAGGCTGCTGATCGGTAATATAACCGACAACGCCGTTCTCCGGCAAAAAATGTTTCAGTTCGGCAAATTTCGCTTCATATGACGTCGCCTCATCCCGGAAGCAGGGGTTCCCATATTTCCTGAGTTCCTCTTTCACGAGTACGAGGTTCGGGATCAGCGAGGAAAGGATCAGGATTACGAGGGCGGCCTTTACCTTCATAGAATGATTCAACTGCAGATTCCCCTCCCCTTTTTCACTCGATTCTAAGGCATTCGGGCGGAACAGGTCAATTCCTATTTAAAAATCACCATCAATAAAAATCGATACCTGCGTGAGGACTGCATCCTCTTTCATTTTCGCTTCGCTCCGAGGCACCGGGCCTCCTCACCCCAAAGGTGAGGCAATACGGCCCGCTGAAGCCGTTCGAATGCATCCCCACGCAGAGCTGATGGCGGATTTTGGTATTATAATGATCCGTTAATTATGACATAATATATTGAAGGGGCAAGGGGGCCGGACAGCGGAAAATTCTCCCAACCCCGGAGCCCTGGAATCCATGAACCCTTTCTCACACAAAGGAGTGAGCCATGAGTCATGTTCCGAGTCCGAGCTACAGCGTCACGATCAGGGCCGAGATAGAAAACCGTATAGGCATGTTTGCGCGGATAGCGACCGCGATCAGCAGCGTGGGAGGCGACCTCGGCTCAGTCGATATCGTCCGCGTCGAAAAGGGAAAGATCGTCAGGGACATTACGGTCGACACGCGCGACGAAGAACATGAAAAACTGATCCTGAAATCCATCAAAGAGGTCCCGGGAGTCAAGGTCCTCAGAATGATGGACCGCACGTTCTTTGCGCACCAAGGCGGAAAGATAGAGATCCATAACAGGATACCCCTGAGGGACAGAAACGACCTCTCAAAGGCCTATACACCGGGTGTTGCGCGGGTCTGCATGGAGATCCACGAACACAGGGATCGCGTCTACCGTTACACGATCAAGGGCAATTCGGTCGCGATCGTCAGTGACGGCACCGCGGTCCTCGGACTCGGAGACATAGGCCCAGAGGCCGCCCTGCCGGTCATGGAAGGCAAGGCGATGATCTTCAAGGAGTTCGCCGGGATCGACGCCTTTCCGATAGTCCTTGCGACAAAAGAGGTCGATGAAATCGTCTCCACGGTCAAAAACCTTTCGCCGGCCTTCGGCGGTATAAACCTGGAGGACATCTCCGCGCCCCGCTGCTTCGCGATAGAGTCCGCACTGAAACAGATCCTCGATCTGCCGGTCATGCACGACGATCAGCACGGGACGGCGGTGGTCGTCCTCGCTGCGCTCATTAATGTGTCCCGTCTGTTGAACAAGGACATCAGGAGATTCCGCGTCGTGATCGTCGGCGCGGGCGCTGCGGGCTCGGCGACTGCGATGATCCTCTCCGATTACGGCATAAAGGATATCGTCGTCTGCGACAGGACAGGCACTCTCTATCAGGGCAGGAAACACGGCATGGACCCTTATAAACGGAAGCTTGCAAAGGCGACGAATCCGCGGAAGGTCAAGGGCGGTATATCCGATGCAATGAAGGGTGCGAATGTTTTCGTAGGCCTCGCGGCCCCGAACCTTATCACCACAGGGGACATAATGAGGATGGCGGCGGACCCCGTGGTCTTCACGCTTGCGAACCCCGACCCCGAAATTGCGCCGGAGGACGCCCTTCCCCTGGTAAGGGTCCTCGCAACAGGGAGGTCGGACTACCCGAATCAGATCAACAACATGTTCAGTTTTCCAGGGATCTTCCGCGGGCTGCTCGACGTGAGGGCGAAGGGAGTAAACAACGAGGTGAAATTCGCCGCGGCCCGCGCCATCGCCTTTTCGGTCAAAGACGACGAGTTGCACGAAGACTATATCGTACCGAGCATCTTCGACAAGAGGGTCACCGTCTCCGTGGCCCATGCCGTCGCCGAGGCGGCAAGAAAAACCGGACTCGCGCGGATCAAATCGGCTGAAGGCCGTGGTTGAGGGAGCGGACCTTGCCCAATAAAGGGGGACAGAGAACTTCAGAATCAGGATTTCACTCAAAAGGAAGTTCTGTTTTCCCGACGCCATGCCCTGATCAGATCCTATCGCCTTGGAAGGCTTTGAGGGATGCTCTCCCCCCCGTTTGCGATATCAATTACTAAGAAGTACATAAGTACGATAACGTTATTTGTCACTCCGGCTTGTCCGGTCCCGCCTCGGCGGGATTTCCTAAGAAGGATTCCCGGCAAGCGGGAATGACACCCTACTAATGAACTCATTAGTATGTCTTCGGAGCAAAGCGGGAATGAGCACGGAGACTCTGTCTCGCCGAGAACCCGCGAATAAAAGGCGTCAGGCCCAGGGGGTTCCTCCGTCGACAATGCTGTATTCTTCCCACATGAACCAGCTCCCCGAGTCCTGCATGAAAAAATACGTATTCGAAAAGACCGCGTAGTGTTGCTCCTCCTCCTTGACGAGCCGTTCGAAGAGCGCTTTCTCTTTCGCGGACTGTGCCTCCGCCGCAGCTTTCTTGTAAAAGTCCACGCCTTCCTTCTCCATGTCCATCGCGATCTTAAAGGCGCTCAGCTCATCTTCCGTCGCCTCCACCCGTTCCATCATCTCCTGCTTCAGCTCTTCGAATATCGTTTTGATGTTCTTCATCGGATTGACGTCCTTCGGCTTGATGTCGAGACCCTTGAGGATATCAGTCAGCATCTGGAGATGGCGGAGCTCATCCCCAGTTATCGAAAGAAACATCTTTTTCCCGACCTTGTTCTTCACCTTTTCCGCGGCATTCCGATAAAAGTCGATCGCGTCCGTCTCCATCTTCATTGCTATTTTAACGGCATTCATTCCCTACCTCCCCGTCACACTTTTTCGAACATATCCTTGGTTGCGCCGCAGACTGGGCATACCCATTCATCCGGCAGCTGACCGAATTGCGTCCCCGGCGGTATCCCGCCATCGGGGTCTCCCGTTTCCGGGTCGTAAATATACCCGCACACAATGCATCGCCATTTGTCCATCGATCCTTTACCTCCGCCTGTGGTCTCATTTCTCAGCCCGGGGCACACGCTGCGGAAACCCCGCGCACCCCGTCATTTCTTAGACTTTATTAAGAATACCGCGCCTTGTCAAGAAAAATCTCCGCAAATGATATAATGCCTACATGGTCATTCTCGTCACGAATGATGACGGCGTCCATTCGCCGGGGCTGATATCCCTCTTCAAGGCGATGAAAGAGATCGGGGAGGCGTACATCGTGGCGCCCGACAGAGAAAGGAGCGCGGTGGGCCATTCCCTTACCCTGCACCGTCCCCTCAAGGTGGAAGAACTCAGCGACCACGTCTATTCCGTGAACGGAACCCCCACGGATGCCGTAGTGGTCGGCGTGAACAAAGTCCTTCAGGTGAAACCCGATATCGTCGTATCGGGGATCAACAGAGGCAGCAATCTCGGAGACGATATTACCTATTCGGGCACTGTCTCTGCGGCGATCGAGGGGACGATCCTGACCATACCGTCTTTCGCGATCTCGGTCCCCGGAGACAAACACTTTCATTTCGAAACCGCGGCGTTTTTCGCGGTCACGATCGCACGGTTCATTATCGACAACCCCATGCCCTACGACACATTTCTGAACGTGAACGTTCCGAACCTGCACAGGGAGTTCGTGAAAGGCTTCAAATTCACGAGGCAGGGGAAACGCGTGTACGACAATTCGATCCAGGACGTCTTCTCCCCGAGAGGCGAGCGGTATTACTGGATCGGAGGAGGTGTTCCTTACTGGGAGCATGCCGAGGACACCGATATTGCCGCCATCGAGGAAGGGTATGTCTCCATAACCCCCCTCTATCTCGACTTCACGAACTATTCCGCTCTGGAGTTTCTGAAAAAGAAGTTTCCGACGTTCACCCGGGACCCCGGATCCGGAAAAGGGGAATGAGCGCTTCTGCCGTGCACACCGAAATATCCGGGAAGCCTCCTCTCCCCGCGCGAAGGGATGAAAGAGAGCAATTGTCTTGAGTGAACCTGTGAAAAGATATGACGTGGTGATAGTCGGCGCAGGTCCCGCGGGCATATTTTCGGCGATGGAACTCGTCGAAACGAACCGCGGCCTGAAGGTCCTCATGATCGAAAAGGGCAAGGATATCGACAAAAGGCAGTGTCCCATGTCTGTCAGGGACATTTCCTGTAACAAATGCCCTGAGTGCGACCTGTTGAGCGGATGGGGCGGCGCCGGCGCCTTCAGCGACGGCAAACTGAACCTTTCGCCCGAAATCGGGGGATTTCTCTCGCGTTACGTCGACACGGACACTCTCCAGTCCCTTATCGACTACGTAGACAGTGTCTATCTGCGCATGGGCGCGCCTCCCGAGATCTATGGCACCGATGCCGGGACGATCGGGGAGATCGAGAGACTCGCATCGAGGAATGAGCTCATTCTGATACCCTCGAAGATCCGCCACATCGGAACAGACCTCTGCAAGGGCCTGTTGAAAAAGATGCGTGAGACCCTTGACCGCCGGGTCGAGATCGCCTTCGATGCCACAGCCGAAAAGATCCTCGTGGAAGGGGGAAAGGCCGTCGGTATCCTCCTGGATGACGGCGAGAAGGTCCTCTCCGATTTCGTGATCCTTGCCCCCGGGAGGGAAGGCTCGCGATGGCTCGAACAGGAGGTGAAGGCCCTCGGACTGACGCTCCTCCAGAACCCTGTGGACATCGGCGTGCGCGTCGAGGTGCCGGCTCCGGTCTTCGAACACCTCACCCTCGCGACCTATGAGCCCAAGCTGATCTACTACTCAAAAAGGTTCGACGACAAGGTGAGGACGTTCTGCGTAAACCCCTACGGAGAGGTCGTGAAGGAATACCTCAAGGGGATATGGACCGTGAACGGCCACAGCTATGCCCGCAGGAAAACGAAAAACACCAATTTTGCGCTGCTCGTGAGCACGGTCTTTACGGAGCCTTTTCACGAGCCCATTTCCTACGGCAGCTATGTGGCGAGACTGGCGAACTTCCTCGGACAGGGGGTGATCGTCCAGAGACTGGGAGACCTCCTCTCCGGCAGGCGATCGACCGGGGAGAGGATATCAAGAGGGATCGTTCAGCCGACGCTGAAAGACGCCACCCCCGGAGACCTGAGTTTCGTGATACCCTATCGTCACCTTTCGAATATCATCGAGATGCTCGAGGCCCTCGACAGGATAGCGCCGGGAATCAATTCGCGGCACACGCTCCTTTATGGGGTAGAGGTTAAGTTTTATTCCCTGCAACTGAAGCTTGGCGATACGCTCGAGACCGAAGTTGCGAACCTTTTTGCGGCGGGTGACGGGGCAGGCGTGAGCAGGGGCCTCGTGCATGCCTCGGTCTCCGGAGTGATCGCCGCAAGGGAGATCCTGAAACGTCTGCAGAAGACCGCCCGCTAATTTGCTTGTCGCGATCTCTCGGGTAAGAGCGGGAGTCTGCTCTTCAGAATTTGTCCGCGTTCTCTTCGAGGGTCGAGAGCGGGATGAGATAGTGCCCATCCCGGAGACGGCCTTCGACCCGGAGAGGAAAGCAGCTGCCGACCCCTTTTTCCATATCGCCGACCGCGTACTTCACGCTGCACTCCCTGCAGACCAGGTAGCCGTCCTCAAAACGATACCCGAGTCTGGCAGGGTAACAGCGCGCACAAGCGTCGAGAAAAGAGAGGATGCGGCCATCGACCCTAACTACAAAGAAGCTGATCTTCTTTCCTTCATAGCGGTACGTGAAAAAGAGGGGAACGCCCGGCCGGAGCATCTTCACATCGACCGCCACGTCGCGGCCGGTGAGGGGAGGCTCCTGATATCCCGGCTGTTTCGTGCACGCGATCAGCAGGGAAAACAACGCGGCAAAAAGGCAGACAGTCCGCAACGGTCGCAGCCGGGGAACGCCTGCACTTGCCATACTTCCTCCTCTCATCTCGACAGTTGCGCCTTTATACGATGATAGGCTCATCTGAGTCCGCTGCTCTCCTCTTTCAAAAACTGTACGATACGCCCGCGAGTATCCTGTACCGCGATACGAGCTGGATCCCGTTTACTCGCTCCCATATCGGAAACTGAACCTTCACGTCGATCAAACCCTTTTTTAAGGGGAACAACTGGATCCCCGGCGAGAACCATACGCTGTCGCCGCCGGTATTTGCCTGGTCGTCCGTCAACCTCT
>JAMCWJ010000048.1:585-31306 GCA_023475105.1 Nitrospirota bacterium | reverse complement strand
TTTCCTGCTCATTCAGTAACCTTTCTCCTTTGGGTATTGCAGTGCTGCAAAGTAAGGTTACATTATTAATGTCGCAATGATTATCCATACGGTTACATTTTACGCGGCGCAAGACGCCATCTTGACATTCGTTATTCCCTTTGGTATACTACGCTCATGAAGAGCAGGGCTTCTCCGATAAATGCAACAAAAGGGCAAAAGCCTACAAGAGGTTTTGGCAAAGAACAATACGGAGAAGTACTATATAACGATGCTGCTTACGCAAAGCAGTACGACGAATTAAGGAGGAAATATGTTCAAAGTAAAGCGTCTTCTGGCGTTGACATTGTCTGCAGTTCTTTTCACCTCCGCGAGCGCTTGGGCAGCGACGGAGATCATCTGTTCCTCGACGACAAGTACGGAGAACTCGGGGTTGTTCGGCTACCTGCTTCCCCTGTTTGAGAAGAAGACGGGTATCAAGGTGAAGGTTGTCGCACGCGGCACCGGCGCGGCAATAGAAATGGGCAAAAGGGGGGATGCCGATGTGGCTTTTGTCCATGCAAAGGAACAGGAGCTGAAGGCGGTGAAGGAAGGCTTCTTTGTAAATCGTCATGATGTCATGTACAACGACTTCGTCATCATCGGCCCTCCCGACGATCCCGCAAAGATAAAGGGCATGAAGTCGGCTGCTGATGCATTCAGGAAGATTGCGGGCTCTGCCTCTTTCGTGTCGCGCGGAGACAATTCGGGAACGAATACCAAGGAGCTGGCGATCTGGAAAAAGGTCGGGATAGTGCCGAAGGGGCAGAAGTGGTATATCGAGGTAGGCCAGGGGATGGAAAAGACACAGAGAATTGCGAATGAAAAAAGGGCCTACACCCTCACCGACAGGGGAACGTGGCTCGCAACCAAGGATAAGGACAAGCTTGAGATGACAATCCTCCTTGAAGGCGACCCTATACTGTTCAATCAGTATGGTGTCATGGCGGTAAATCCTGAAAAGTATAAGCATGTTAAATATAAAGAGGCAATGGAATTTGTCAACTGGCTGATATCAAAAGAAGGCCAGCAGGTTATCGCGTCTTACAAGGACAAGAACGGGAACGCCCTTTTCATCCCCAATGCAAAATAACGATATACCACTGCCGGAAGCAGAGAAGATCAGCAAACTGATTGATGCCCTCAGGGATTGCGCGGTGAAAAGGGACAGAGCAGCGTATTGGGAAGAGCATCTGAGGGAAATATACAACGCCTTATACGTGGCTTCACGGGACGATTTCGCCTGGTTTGAACTGTTGTCGCAGGATTGGGAAGTCGCTGATTTTCTCATCTCCGACACCGACAAGAGGGCGGCTATTGATAAGGAGCCTTCAATCGTGCGCTCAGCGGTACGAACAGACAGAGATTGACGCAATTCTTGGACGGCTGAGGATAATGAGCAGAAAAAACCGACAAGAACGAATCAGTGAGCAAAGCATTCAAGTTGTTTATCCGAATCGAAAAATAGAAGTACAGTCTTAAGGTGAGATAGGCAACGGGTGTACAGAGGCTATGCCCTGCACACTTGTTGCTTATCTCACCTTGCTTGTTTTCGTTCTCAAAATCCGCTGAGGGCGATCGTGTGGGTTCGATTCCCGCCGGCATTCGTGATCGGATATAATAATAGCATGACAGGCGGCTTCAAAGAATATGTCGGTCTTTGTCGGGAGGCACGATGAGGTATGTGCTGATCGTTTTCACCTCTCTTGTTCTCTCTTTCATCTTTCTCACTGAAGCCGCGCCCTCGCCGTGGGGCGCCAGTGAACTTATCGGCGCGAGCGCGCCGGACTTCGTACTGAAGGAGGTGAATCAAAAGACCGTTTCCCTTTCCGGCCTGAAGGGCAATGTGGTGCTGATAAATTTCTGGGCCACGTGGTGCCCGCCCTGCAGGGGAGAGATGCCTTCCCTCAATAAACTTTACCGGGATTACAGAAACAGGGGCCTCGTCGTCCTGGCGGTCTCGACGGACAGGAGCATCGACTCTGTCAGGGACTACTTGAGCAGCCACCCTGTGGATTTCCCGGTCCTCATCGATTCCGACAGCAAGGTGGCGCGCCGGTTCAAGGTCTTTTCCCTTCCCACCTCCTATCTGCTGGACAGGAACGGGAAGGTCCTCAGGAGGTTTCTCGGTGAAGAAGAATGGGAATCGCCTTCTGTGAGGAAGACGATTGAGGCGGCACTGGGGATCCAATGAATTCAATAAGAACGGCTCTCCTCGCAGGTGACCGCTCTGTGCAAAGTTGCAATGCGCTGGCTCATGACCTCGGGCGGGCAGAGTAGCCCGAGAAGCCTTTTGCAGCGATTCCTTACGGCATCGGAAGCCACGCAGCTTGTAAGAAAGCGGGAAATACCATTCAGCGGACGCCCTGTATACCCGACACCATGCCCTTCATCAAATCCTATCGCCTTGAAAGGGTTTGAGGAATGCCCTGCCAGCCTTGTTGCGGAGCGAGAATGATAACGGCTTAATACGGATTCCAGAGATGACAGGAGACGAGGCGTCCTCTGAATCCGTGTTCCACAGGCGTTTCGAGCTTCGGCACTATCTTGTCGCAAGGCGCGAATCTCTTCGGGCACCTCGGATGAAAGGGGCACCCGGGCGGCACGTCCGCGGGGCTCGGTACATCCCCTTTGAGGACGATCCTTTGTTGCCCGTCAGGCCGTATCTTCGGCGCAGAGGAGAGGAGCACGACCGTGTAGGGGTGGAGGGGCTCGGTGAAAAGTTCATCTGCTCCGGAATACTCTACGATCTTCCCCAGGTACATCACACCGACTTCGTCGCTGAAATAGCGGACCACCCTCAGGTCGTGGCTTATAAAAAGGAAAGATATGTTCGATTCCCTCTTCAGCTCCTGAAGGATGTTCAGCACCTGCGCCTGTATCGAGACATCGAGCGCAGAGAGGGGTTCGTCGGCCACGATCACCTCAGGGGATACCGCAAGTGCCCTCGCGATACATATCCTTTGCCTCTGACCCCCGCTGAATTCATGGGGATAACGGTTCATCACGTCGGACTGGAGGCCGACGCTCTTCAGTAGGCTTTCGACCTTGTCTCTGAATCCGGATCGCGGAACGATCCTATGGATCTTGAGAGGCTCGGAAAGGGTGTCGAATACTGTCATCCTCGGATTCAGGGATGCAAAAGGGTCCTGGAAGATTATCTGCACCGACTTTCTGAACGCCGTCAGGGCGTCTCCCTTCAGCCCGAAGACATCGCTTCCCTTGAACCGCACCGAGCCGTCCGTCTTCTCCATCAGCCTCAGGACCAGCCGTGCTACGGTCGATTTTCCACAGCCGCTTTCACCTACGAGTGAAAAGACCGAACCTTCCCTGAGGGAAAAACTCAGTCCGTCGACAGCCTTAAGCCACCGGTGCTTCGCAAGCGCGCCGGAGGTGACGGGGAAAAACTTTTGAAGGCCGGCTACATCGATAATCGCCATTGCATCTCCTCCGCCCTTATGCACCTCGCAAAATGATCCGTGGTGATCTCCCTAAGGGCGGGCTCTTCGTTCCGGCAGTCGGCGATTACATACCCGCACCTGTCCGAAAACTTGCAGCCGGGGGGAAGTTCCTCCGGTCTCGGCACCGAACCGGGAATCGGTTTCAGGCGAATTCCTTTCCTCTTTGGAAGGGACTCAAGAAGTCCGATGGTATACGGGTGCTTCGGGGTTTCGAGCACCTCCCCGACCCGTGAGAGCTCGACGATCCTCCCCGCGTACATCACGGCAGCCCTTTCCGCATTCTCCGCCACCACCCCGATATCGTGGGTGATGAGAAGGACCGCCATATTCCTTTCTTTCCTCAGCTTCCTCATAAGTTCGAGTATCTGCGCCTCTATCGTTACGTCGAGGGCGGTCGTCGGCTCATCCGCGATGAGGAGAGAGGGGTTGCAGGCGATCGCCATCGCGATCATCACCCTCTGCCGCATTCCCCCGGACATCTGGTGGGGGTAGTCTTTCACCCTGATTTCAGGGGAAGGGATCTGGACCGACCTGAGGAGTTCCACGGCCTTTTCCGTCGCGTCTCGCCGCGAAATCCCCATATGGGTCGTGAAGACCTCCGAGATCTGGTATCCGACCGTGAACACGGGGTTGAGGGAGGTCATCGGTTCCTGAAATATCATCGAGAGATCTCTGCCGCGAAGCCTTCGCATCTCTTCCCTGTCCAAGGTGAGGAGGTCTCTGCCCCTGAACGCGATGAGCCCTTCCGCACGGGCGTTGTCGGGAAGCAGACCCATAATGGCGAGCGCAGTCAGGCTCTTGCCGCATCCGCTCTCACCCACGAGACCGAAGACCTCTGCTTCATTGATCGTAAAATCGAGATCAGTGACGACTCTGAGGGGAAGCGACGACGTGCGGAAAGAAATGCTGAGATCCCGTACCTCGAGGAGGGACACCGGCTCTATTTTTCCTCTTTTCTGAGAAGCGCAAGGTACGTCTTTGCCTCGCTGAGTTTCGGGTTGTGCCGCAGCGCATTCTCCCATTCCTCGACGGCGAGACCTACCATCCCTTTCATATAATACGTAAGACCGAGCTGAACCCATGCCTGTCCGTAATCGGGATTGAGCTCCTTCGCCTTCACGAAATAGACGACCGCCTCCTCATAGTTCCCCTTGCTTCTGAGGGCGATACCGAGCTTCGTGCGGACATCGACCGCCATGGGGTGAAGTTTCAGCGCCTTCTTGTATTCCCCGATGGCGTCGTCATACATGCCGAGATCGAGGTAGATGTTGCCGATCTTGTAATGTTCGTTCGCAAGCTTGCCCGCAGCAAAGGGGTCAAGCGAGGTGGGTGTGGGACGGGCGATCTGTGCGGCCAGGGAGAAGACCTCCTGGGCCTTCCTGAACTCGCCGAGCGCATTATACGTAATCGCAAGGTTAAGGGACGCTTCGGTATACATCGGATTTATCGCCACGGCCCGCTCGAGGTACCCTGCGGCCTCCTCGAACCTGCTGTTGAGATGCGCGATTATGCCGAGCTTGTTCAAAACGTCCGCGTAATTGGGGTTCAGTCTGATCACGTCCCGGAGGACCGGCTCTGCTTCGGTATATTTCCCCGCCTGGAAGAGCTCGTTGCCCATCTGGTAAAGCTCGTAGAGGTCCTGGCGTTCCATATGCCTCAAAGTATAGGGGGAAGATTCTTTCTTTGTCAAGGCGGAAGCGCTAGTTGATCGAACGGATTCTTCCGGTCTTCCTGTCGAAAAGTATCCTGTCGAAAAGCCTGTTGCCTTTGTAAATATCGGCCGTGACGAAACGGTCTTTGTGCTGCATATGGACGGCCCGTAATCCCCTGCTCGCAAAATACCTTTCGATCGCCGCCTCCGCCTCTCTCCGGTCGAGGCTCTCCTTGCACATACCGTACGCGCTGTGCCAGTGCGGATAGTCGCCGTAGGGGGTCACCTCTCCGGACTCGGCATATGCCGCAACAGCGGCCAGCACGCATGCCATAGCCAGCAGGAGATAGCGAACGGGATACCTCATCTTCTCTCTCCCCACAATTAAAGCAGAAAAACATGAAGAAAATATGAAGGGAGTCATATCCGTTCGATCCCCTTGATTTCGACGACCTTGTTGCGCGACGAAAGCCCCCTCACGATGCGCACGTCGCTCTTTCTCACACCCAGTTCCTCGGACAAGACCTCTCTCAGTTGCTCATTCGCAGCGCCGTCCGCGGGCGCAGAGGTGAGATAGACCTTCAGCGCCTCGCCCGCCGCGCCTTCGATCCCTTTCCGTGAAGAGCGGGGCTGCACCCTCACCTGTATCGTGATGCCGACCTTCGTTTTCCTAAACGGTATCTCCATCTCCCCTCGTTTCCCCGCGGGTCGCGGGAAAGAGAATACCAGCCCGTTTTGCCGGGAGCCGTCTGTCGGACAGCCAAATTCTGATCGCCGTCCCTTGCGCCACTTTGCTCTGCACTTCGATCCGCCCCCCCATGATGTCGACGAGCTCTTTCACAAGCGCAAGACCGATCCCCACCCCCCTGTCCGATGACACGCCCTTCCCCCTGTAAAACCTCATGAATATTTTAGGTATCTCTTCCTCGGCGATGCCTATGCCGGTATCCCTCACTTCGACGAAGAACTCCCTGCCGCTCCTTCCGTACCCGATAGATACCTTCCCCTTTTCCGTATACTTGAGCGCGTTCGAGACTATGTTCTTCACTATTATTTCGAGCTTGTCGAGATCGGCGACCACTTCAACGTCGCCCCCCTCCCCGAGAGAAAAGTGAAGTCCTTTTTCGAGGAAGATCGGTTCCATCGAGCTTTCGATTCCCTTCAGGAACTCCCGCAGATTCACGGGCCGGTATTCTCCCTGGGAAAAGAAACTCGCCTCCGCCTTGGTCAGGTCCTCGATGCCCTCCACAAGCCTCGTGAGTCTCTCTATTTCATTCCTTATATTCTCGAGGCCTTCCGATTTGTTTTCGACGATTCCGTCTATCATCGCCTCTGTCTGGGCCTTCATCACCGCAAGGGGCGTTCTCAGTTCATGGGCGACGTTGGAGGTGAGACGCTTCCTGAGCGCTTCCTCTTTCTGGAGGGCCTCTGCCATATAGTTGAAGCTCTCCGAGAGCCTTCCCAGTTCGTCGCCCGCCACCGATTTCACCCTGGTGCTGAAATCGCCTTTCGCCACTCTCTCCGCCGCACGCTTCAGCCTTCTCACGGGCCGCGAAAGGTAGAGGCTCAGCAGGACGGCCATCGCCACGGCGCTGAGGCCGGCGAAGAGAAACGAGATAAGGAGGAAGTTCCTGCCCCGCTCCTTGAAAATGGCCGCCTTCACCCTCGAGGGCTCCTCCTTTTTCAGGGACCTCACCGAAAGGGTCCCGATTTCGCTGCCCTCCACGTAAAGCGGATATTTTTCGTACGCCCCCTCTGCCGCATGACTGCGGATGATCGCCTCCATCCTCCTTTTCATCGGGGGGGAGAGGGAATCCATGACGGCCCGGGAGTCGCTGATCTCCCTTCCGCTCGTGTCATCGATGCGCACGTCGAACCCGAGCATCATCGACCAGTGGACCGCCTCGTTCAGGGAGTTCATGTTCCACCTGCCATCCTGATAACTGCCCTCTATCGAAGCGAGGACCCAGTACAGGTGGTCCTCCGTCGTGCCTTTGATGTACTCGTCGAAGTCGTTCATGATCAGCCGTTCGAAGATGAGATTGGATATGAGGGCGATCACGATCACGAGGAAAAATGCGAGAAACAGTTTAGTCCTCATCAGGTATGCCTGTGAACTTGTACCCTATGCCGTACACGGTCTTTACAAACCCGGGGTTCCTCTGGTCCTCCTCTATTTTCTGCCTCAGATTCTTGACGTGGGCATCGATCGTTCTGTCGTAGCCTTCGAAATCATATCCCTGGACCATATTGATCAGCTGGAGACGGCTGAACACCCTGCCCGGTTTTTCGGCAAGGATCATGAGTATTCTGAACTCCGTGGGAGTGAGTATCGTCGGCGTCCCGTCCTTGCTCACCTCATGGTTTTCCGTATCCATGGTGAGAAAGCCCCCGTTGAAGCTCAGAACCTTCTTGACCGTCTTCCTTGTCCTCCTGAGCTGTGCCTTGACCCTTGCCACAAGCTCCCTCGGGCTGAAGGGCTTCACGACATAGTCGTCCGCGCCTATGCCGAGGCCCTTTATTCTGTCCTCCTCGCCGCTCTTCGCCGTCAGCATGATGATCGGCGCATCCGAGGTCTCCCGGATTGTGCCGCAAAGCTCCTCTCCCTGGATGTCCGGGAGCATGAGATCGAGGATGATGAGGTCGAAAGGCTCATTCAGCAGGCGCATCGCGTCCTCACCGGTATGGACGACCTTCGTCGCAAACCCCTCCCGCTTCAGATAGAGCTCGACGATATCCGAGATCTTTTTCTCGTCCTCAACGACTAATATCGTTCCTGACTTCCCAGTATCCATAGTATTTTTCTCCGATGAAAAAAGTGATTCCCGCGAGGATCACGCCTCCGATCACGTCGACGACGTAGTGATACCTGCAGTAGACCGTCGAGAAGATCAGGAGCGCCACGACGGGGAGGGCCACCGCGAAGAACCCTTTGTGGAACCGGTAGGCAAGCCCCAGCACGACGAGCGCCACCGCCGTATGGCCGCTCGGGAAGGCGTCCCTCTTGATTCCTTCGAGCGTGTTGAGGAGGGTCTGGACCTGCTCTGCGACGAATAGGCCCCTGAGTTCGGTGCTCTGAAGGTGGCGCATCGTGAACCGCGGACCAAGGGCCGGAAAGAGCATGTACCCCACGTACGAGAGATAGAAGCAGAGCAGGACCATGAAGACCGTCTTGTCGAATTCCCTTTCGCTTCCCCGGAGTTTGAGGATGAGACCGAGGGAGACCGGAAGGAAGTAATAGGTCGAGTAGGCGACCTGGAGAATGTCCGTGAGGAGCGGGCTCTGGAGGGACTCGAGCATCACCGTAGGGTAGCCGTTGAAGAGGAGGTAGTCGAGCCTGATGAGGAGCGGATCGATATCGCGCGGGTTGATATCGTGGACGATCCAGCCGAGGCTGTCAAAGATCACTATGACGCATAGCACGGGAAACGCCACATTGCAGAACACGTCCATCGACTTCTTCTTCACCAGCGCCTCGCGGTTCGCGATGAGGACGAGCTGAACGCCGAAGAGAGCGGAATAGGTCAGGATGAGCACTTTCGCGTGGGACAGCCTCTCATGAAGCCCTGCGGACACGGCGATAAGAGAGAAGAGGAAAAGTATCGAGAGAGATTCCGCGGGCCGTAATGCGCGAAGGAGTTTCATCAGAGTTTCCCCAGCGCCCTTTGTATGGCCTTCTCCTTTTTTGAAGGCATCCTGGCGCTTCCCTTTCTGTACCCGGACCCTTCCTCGTCGTCGTCTTCCTTCCCGGGATACGAAACATCCGGACAAGCGCCGGCCTTATACGGCCATGCTCCTGCCGGTTCGAGAAAAGGGAGAAACTCTTCCGAGGGTATCGGGACCGAGCCGGTTGCCCAGGCATAGGCTGCGATCTCTCTGTCGGAGCTCACCACGATCCACTCACGCCTCTCTTCCGAGATCATTCTCTTGATCACTGAGTCCGCCCTCTCTCCGAGCCCCGAATAGATGACCCGGACACCCCCTCGTACCGTGGAGCTCTCCTTCCCCCCTCCCTTCCATCCATCGAAGACGACGACCGTATCATGCCCTTTCCTCTTCCGGTACCCTATCAGGCGCTGAATGAGCTTTTCCCTTTCCGCCTCGAGGTCGCCGTGCTGAATGCCGATGAGATTATACCCGTCGATGATGATGGAAGAAATGTGACCCTCCTGCTACTCAAAATCTTTAATGGTGAGGATGGAATGGACCGGATACCCGAGCCTTTCTATATTTTGCCTGCCCTCGAATTCGTCCCGGTCAAGAAGGATGACGACCGCAATGATCTGCAGTCCCGCCTTTCTTGCCGCCTCGATCGCCTTGATCGTCGAGCCGCCTGTCGTCACGACATCATCGATGATGACCACCTCATCGCCCGCCTTCACGTTCCCCTCTATCTGGCTCATCGTACCATGGCCCTTCGGTTCTTTCCTGATGACCATCGCTTCGACGGGCTCGTTCCTGAGATGAGAGGTGTATGCCGTCGCCGTTGCGATCGGGTCCGCGCCCATCGTA
This sequence comes from Nitrospirota bacterium, assembly GCA_023475105.1. Lineage (GTDB taxonomy): Bacteria > Nitrospirota > Thermodesulfovibrionia > Thermodesulfovibrionales > UBA9159 > JAMCWJ01. The sequence continues at coordinate 21,664 of JAMCWJ010000048.1, read as the reverse complement.
AGGCCTCCGATCGCCTTCGGCCTCAGCCCTAGTTCCCGGATCTTGTCGAAGACGAGATTTCCGACGAGGTACTGACCGTCGGGAGAATAGGTCGTCTTTTTCAGATTGAAATAGAAGCTGCTCACGTTGCCCGAAGAGAGCTTGAACACGGGGGTATCGCTCTTCTGGAAGGAATGCTCCCTGATATATGCAACGAGTTGCTGCTTCTTGTCCATTACTTTTCAATATAACAAAAAATCCGGATTTATATCAAAAAACGGCGGAGGCCGGAGGCGGCGCACTCATCGCATTTGTCCGATACGTCGGGTAGATTGTATAATGAAGAAGAATGAAGCTCATCCTTTTTGACATAGACGGGACATTGATCGATTCCGGAGGGGCAGGCATACGGTCTATGGACCTCGCCTTTGAAGAGCTTTTCTCCGTCCGGGACGCCTTCAGGGGCATAGGCATGGCGGGCAAAACCGATATCCAGATCATGAAGGAAGGCCTTGCGAGGCACGGCATGAATCCGGAGAACGGCAAGCTCGGCCTCTTCTGCGAAACCTATGTCAGGCACCTTCAGCGGGAGATAGAGAACCCTCGGAGGCGCCTCAAACCCGGGATCAGGGAATCCCTCGCTGCACTGAGCGGCGCGGATGGCGTCTTCCTCGGTCTCCTCACCGGCAATATAGAGGCGGGGGCGAGAGTGAAGCTCCGGCCCTTCGGGCTCGATTCCTATTTCCCCCTCGGAGCATTCGGAGATGACCACGAGGACAGGAATAAACTCCTGCCGATCGCCGCGGAAAGATTCCACAGGCGATATCAACGGGAGATCGCATTCCGGGACTGCGTGGTCATCGGTGATACACCGCGTGATGTCGAGTGCGCAAAGATCCATGGGGCATTCGCCGTCGCGGTGGCAACAGGGCCTTATTCTTATGAGTCTCTTGCCGCCTCCGGGGCAGACATGGTGCTGAGGGACATCTCCGAGATGGACCGCTCGCTGATCCTTTAGTCTACGTTCCCTCTTCTTCCGTCACGGGTTCTCTTTCGATCACCCCTTCCCAGTTCCTCCTGAATTCAGAGAACGTTCCCGAGTTCACCGCGTCCCGCATCTTCCTGAAGAAATCCATATAAAAATAGAGGTTGTGTATCGTATTCAGCCTCATCCCGAGTATCTCCCTCGTGAGGAAGAGATGCCTGAGATAGGCCCTCGGATAATTCCGGCAAGTATCGCATCCGCACCGGGGATCGAGGGGGCCCTCGTCGGCCTTGAACTCCGTTCTCTTAATGCTGATCCTCCCGGCGTTCGTAAACAGTGTGCCGTTTCTCGCATTCCGCGTCGGCATCACGCAGTCGAACATATCGAACCCGGCCTCTGTCGCAACCAGCACGTCCCGAAGGTCTCCTATACCCATAAGATACCTCGGTCTGTCTGCGGGCAAAAGAGGGCCCGTGAACCGGATCATCTCGTGCATCAACTCTTTCGGCTCACCGACGCTCAGCCCTCCCACCGCGTACCCGTCAAACCCGATCTCCCGGAGCCTTTCGGCGCTCATCATTCGCAGATCCTTGTACGTGGAACCCTGGACGATCGCGAAGAGGGCCTGTCCCTCTCGCTGCAGTTCCCTGCACGACCTCGCCCAGGAAAGGGTCCGTCTCAGGGAATCGAATGCGTATTCGTGCGTGGCAGGGTAAGGGGTGCAGTCGTCGAAGACCATGGCGATGTCGGAATCGAGGGCGGCTTGGATTGCCATCGCTTCGGCAGGGCCGATGAAATGCATCGAGCCGTCCACGTGGGACTTGAAGTGCACCCCTGTTTCCTCTATTTCCCTCAGAGCCGAGAGGCTGTAAACCTGGAAGCCCCCGCTGTCCGTAAGTATCGGCCTTTCCCAGTTCATAAAGCGGTGAAGACCGCCGACCGATCTGATGATCTCGTGCCCCGGCCTGAGAGAAAGGTGGTAGGTGTTCCCGAGAATGATCTCCGCCCCGATCTCCTTCAGTTCCCCGGGGCTCATCGCCTTCACCGTGGCATTCGTGCCGACGGGCATGAACGCCGGGGTATGGATCACACCCCGCGCGAGCCGGAGGAGGCCCATGCGCGCGCTGCCGTCTTCTCTGAGGATCTCGAAATCCATCGGGAATACCATAATACCATACCGGGGCCGGACCGCGACCCGGGCCGCATGCCCTTCGGGGCCCATCTTCCCGTCAAAATCCACCATCGACTCCGCGTGAGGATGCGTTAGAACGGTTTCGGCGGGCCGTATTGCCTCACCTTCCGGGTGAGGCGGCCCGGTGCCTCGGAGCGAAGCGAGAATGAGTGAGAATGCCGTCCTCACGCAGTATCAGTTTTTCTTGATGGTCGATTTTGGCCCGCGTGTTTGTTTGAATTTCTACTCCGCAACGTGCTAACATAGTGCGTCTTTTTTCTTGAAAGACAGGGCTTCTCCCGCTGATTTCTTTGAGGGGAATTTCACAAGACGGACGGGGTCCCTCGCGCGCGAAGGAGAGAAATGGCTGAAGTCATCCCTTTTAGGGGGATTCTTTACAATACAGCGAAAGTGAGCGGAGCGGATGTGGTCGCTCCTCCCTACGATATTATCACACCGGGGCTCCGGAATGCCCTCTACAAGAAAGGCGCCTACAACATCGTCCGAATCGACTCGGGGAAGGAAGACCCCGGCGATGGTGAGGAAGAGAACAAATACGTTCGCGCGGCCCGGTATCTCAGGACGTGGATGGACGAGGGAATCCTCCGGAAATCAGAGAACCCCTGTTTCTATGCCTATGAGATGGCGTATGCGCTGAAGGGTGAAACAAAGAAACTCCGAGGCTTTTTCGGTCTCGTCCGGCTCGAAGAACTCGGCAAGGGCGTATATCCCCATGAGGAAACCCACTCGAAACCGAAAGCGGACAGACTGCGGCTCATGAGAGCCTGCGAGGCAAATACAAGCCCCATTTTTTCCCTGTACGACAGCCCTGAGCAAGCGGCTTCGCGGGTGATCGACAGGGCGGCGGCGGTAGAGCCTTATCTTGAGGCTGAAGATCAGGACGGCGCCTTTCACCGGCTCTGGACGATAGAGGGAGAGGAAGCGACAGCGGCCATCTCCCGCGACCTTGCCGGGAAGGATATCTTTATCGCCGACGGCCATCACCGGTATGAGACGGCCCTCGAGTACCGGAAGATAATGAGGGAAACATCGGGGCGGGCCGGCGGCAATGAGCCCTGTGACTACGTGCTGATGTTTCTCGCGAACATAGCGGACGGAAACCTCACGATACTTCCGGCCCACCGGGTCGTGAAGTGTGACAGAGAAGACACCCTCGGCAGGCTGGCGGAACACTTCGCAATAGAGACAATGCCCCCGGACAGTGATATAATCGAACACATGAAAGGAAAGTCCCGCACCTTCGGCCTCTTCAGGCGCGGAGACCCGCAGGACTACCTCCTGAGCTACAGGGGCGAGGGGGTAAAGGACATCCCTCCCGCTCTTGGCGGACTCGATGTGACCATACTGCACGAACTGATACTGAAAAGAATTCTGAGGGCGACCGTGATCCGCTATGAAATGGATCCGGCCGTCGCGCGGGAGATGGTCAGGGAAGGAGGATACAACGCGGTGTTTTTTCTGAACCCTACCAGAGTCGAAGACGTCGAACGGGTCGCGCTTTCCTCTTTGAGGATGCCGCCGAAATCCACCTACTTCTATCCCAAGGTAATGACAGGTTTTGTGATAAACAGCCTGAGAACTTCATGATAAGGAGGATGCTATGGCAGTGAAAGTCGGGGTGAACGGTTTTGGCAGGATCGGCAGGAATTTCCTGCGGACAAGCGCGGCGTCGAAGGAGATCGAGATCGTCGCAATCAACGATCTCACGGACGCGGCTACCCTTGCGCACCTTCTGAAATACGATTCCGTCCACGGGATCTTCGATGCAGAAGTGAAGGCGACGGACAGGGGAATAGCGGTCAACGGCAAAGAGATAACGGTCCTTGCCATGACGGACCCCCAGGGGCTTCCGTGGAAGGGCCTCGGGGTGGACGTTGTCCTCGAATCTACGGGAAGGTTCACCGACAGGGCGAGCGCAACAAAGCATCTCGATGCAGGCGCGAAATGGGTGATCATCTCCGCCCCGGCAAAGGACCCGGATGTGACCGTCTGCATGGGGGTAAACGAGGAGATGCTCGATGCGAAAAAGCACAGGATCATCTCGAATGCCTCCTGTACCACAAACTGTCTCGCACCGGTCGCGAAGGTGCTCCTGATGGAGTTCGGTCTGACGAGGGGACTGATGACGACGATCCATTCCTATACCAACGACCAGAGGATCCTCGACCTGCCCCACAAGGACCTGAGAAGGGCGAGGGCCGCGGCCATCAACATGATACCGACGACCACGGGCGCCGCCAAAGCCGTGGGCCTCGTGCTTCCGGAGCTGAAAGGGAAGCTGGACGGCATGGCGATACGCGTGCCGACCCCCAACGTGTCGGTCGTCGACCTCGTTGCAGAGCTTGCGAAGGACGTGACCGCCGAGGAAGTGAACGGCGCCCTGAGGAAGGCCGCAGAGGGGCCGATGAAGGGAGTACTCCAGTACTCGGAAGATCCCCTCGTGTCGAGCGACCTGAACGGCAATCCACACTCTTCGATCGTCGATGCGACCGTCACGAAGGTACTGGAGGGACGGATGGCGAAGGTGATCTCATGGTATGACAATGAATGGGGTTACAGCACGCGCATACGTGATCTCATGATTTATCTCACAAAGTGAGGATATGAAACCATGATCAGAAAAAACGGAACCCCTGCTCCCCCAACGGATATCCTGAACAAGCTCACGATCGAGGACCTCCCGATCAAAGGCAAACGGGTCTTCATACGCGTCGACTTCAACGTCCCTCTCGACGATAACCTCAAGATCACCGACGACCGGAGGATCCGCTCCGCCCTTCCGACGATCAACTTTGCGATCGACGAAGGCGCAAAAGTCATCCTCGCCTCCCATCTCGGAAGGCCGAAGGGAAAAGTGAGCCCGATGGCGAGTCTCGCGCCCATTGCAAAGAGACTCCAGAGGCTCCTTGACAAGGACGTGATTTTCGCGGACGACTGCATCGGGCAGCAGGTCGAAAACTTCGTCGGAAAGATGAAAAACGGGGATGTCCTTCTGCTCGAAAACCTCCGGTTTCATCCCGGTGAAGAGAAGAACGACGAGGAGTTTGCAAAGGCGCTCGCGCGGCTTGCGGACTTTTATGTGAGCGACGCCTTCGGAGCGGCCCACAGGACACATGCCTCGATCGTCGGCATTCCGAAGTTCATCCCCGCCGCAGCCGGTTTTCTCCTGAAACGGGAGATAGAATACCTGAAGGGGGTTGTGATAAACCCTGTGCGGCCCTTTGTCGCGATACTCGGCGGCGCGAAGGTTTCAGGGAAGATAGGGGTCCTCGAAAACCTTGTCGACAAGGTCGACAAGGTCATCGTCGGCGGAGGCATGGCCTTCACGTTCATCAAGGCGATGGGCTACGAGATCGGCAATTCCCTCGTCGAGCAGGAGATGCTCGATTTCGCGAACAGCATACGGGAAAAACTGATCAGGAACAACGTGAAATTCTATCTCCCCGTCGATTGCGTCATCGCCCAGAGCATGGAGCCGGGCGTCGAGACGAAGCTCGTCACCACGCAGGAGATACCGAGGGGCTGGCTCGCTCTCGACATAGGGCCCGCCTCGGTAAAGCTTTTCTCCGAAGCGATCCAGGACGCCAAGACCGTCATCTGGAACGGACCGATGGGCGTGTTCGAACTCGACGCGTTTTCGAGGGGTACCTACGCGATCGCCCATGCCGTGGCCGACGCTTACGCCCTCACGATCGTGGGAGGCGGAGACACCGACCTCGCGGTTCACAAGGCCGGTGTCTCGGACTCGATATCCTTCATCTCGACGGGGGGCGGGGCGTCTTTGCAGCTGCTCGAAGGCAAGGAACTCCCCGGCATCGCGGCCCTTACCGACAAAAAAGAGTAATTGCTCTAGGCTGTCTGGAGTGCTGACTCGCCGACTTTGTGCGGGAGTTTCACGTTCTCGTGCGAGAGGATTCCCCGTTTTATCTCTACGAGAGACGGGTTCTTACTCTCGAACCGTTCGATGAGAGATGCAGCGGCCACCTCGGGCTTGATCACGTCGCCGCAGGTGAAAATATCGACGGCGGCGTAGCAGTACTCCGGCCATGTATGAATGGACAGATGAGACTCTGCTATCACCACCATACCGCTGATTCCGAAAGGATTGAATTCATGGAAGGAAATGTCTATGATTGTGGCCTTTGCTTCTTTTGCTGCGGAGACCAGAGCGTCTCTGACTTCCTCGAGACTCTTCAAAATTGCAGGGTTGCAATCCCTCAATTCCACTAAAAGATGGGTGCCTAAAGCATACAATTCCCTACCCTCCTTCAATGAAACATTGGGAGCGGAACACTCCCTCTTCGGACTAAAAAGATACAGGAAAAAGGCACGGTTTGTCAAGAGAAATCTTTTCGCTATCCTCCGGTTTCGACAGGCCTTTTCCGGGGTTCGCAATGTCTCGTTGCGGCAGGTTCTTGGATACATGATCCCTTGACAATAACCGTACCGCAGCCGGTGAAGTCCCTACCCTCCTGCCTCTGCAAAGCGAGGAATCCGGATCCTCTTTTCCACCTCGGTAAATCGGCCGGGGTCGGCAAGGCTTCAGCCGGCGCACACTCACCCCTTGTAGGTCAGCACGCGTCCCCAGACATCTTTCGTCCCCCAAATGCCCGAACGCAGGCATTCGATCTGGACGATCTGGCTGTGGTCGACAAAGAGGTTCACCTCAGGCCCGTAGTTTTTGATGTACCAGCGGAACACGTCGGGGTCCGCAGCCTCGAACATCGTCTTTTCGAGCCCCAGTTCCCGGATAAACTTGCTGATTACGTCCGTCCGCCACGTCCTGACGCTCTCGGTGATCCCCTCGGACTCGACCATGATCATGTGGGCGCCTGCGTCGAGATATCTTTTGGCGCGCTGGATCGCCCATTCCGGATCGCCCGTGCCCTCGGCCTCGAGCTCTTCCACAGTGCTGGCGCCTCCCGCTCCGAACTGGATCCCCACCTCCACTTTCGGTTTCAGTCCGGCCTTCCGCACCTTTTCCGTAAGACGGAGCAGGTCATCGGCGGGAACACTGATAAAGCCGCTCGATATCTCGACGATGTCAAAGGCAAGCCGCTTGCACTCCTCGATGTACTCCTCCACGGCCTTGCTCCCGAGGGTGAGCACGTGCTCGATGAACCCCCCAGTGTCGACCTTCACCTCGAAACGGTGGCAGAGGTCCGTCAGCTCCATGACCGCCTTCCGGGGCATAAGACTGAAGGACCCCCCGGCAAACTTGAGGATGTCGATGTAGTCTCCCATCGTTTCGAGGACATCCTCGAGGTAACGCTTCCCCATAGGCGCATAGTAAGGACCGCGTATCTCGGTCACGCCGTGCGTACGCGGCTTGCCTTCACGGATGTTGAGAGGAAGGAAGGGAAAGGCGCGCCCCTTCATTGTCCGCTCCTGTTTCCCGATGTTCTTCTCCGGCATTGTTCGCTCTCCTTTCTTGTTAAGAGTACTTTCAGCGTGTCTCTCAGAGATCTATGTCCCGCGGCACCGATGACGCCATCTCCATGAAATCGCGGACCGCGGTTTTCTCGAGCCTCTCCCTGTCGAGCAGGAGGTCGAGCAGTTCACGGACCGTATCGTCAGGCAGCCTGCTCAGGGCGTTCTCCCTGAACTTCCTTATGAGAAGGGGTATCGCCTCCTTCCTTCTCCTCCGGTGACCGACAGGGTATTCCACCTCGACCTTTTCCGTTGCGCTCCCGTCCCTGAAAAAAACCTGGACCGCGTTGGCGATGGAGCGCTTCTCCGGATCGAGATAGTCCCTGCTGTAACGGGAGTCCTCGACCACCTCCATCTTTTCGCGGAGCTTGTCGATCCGCGGGTCCGATGCCACGCTGTCTTCGTAATGGTCCGCGGTCAGTTCACCGAAGATCAACCCTATTGCCGTCATGTACTGGATGCAGTGGTCACGGTCCGCCGGGTTGTACAAAGGCCCTGTTTTGCTGATGATGCGGATGGCCGACTCCTGCGTCGTGATCACTATCTTTTCGATTTCATCGAATCTCCCCTTCACATGCTCATGAAGGGAGAGGGCGCACTCCACTGCTGTCTGGGCATGGAACTCTGCCGGGAAAGATACTTTGAAGAGGATGTTCCGGATCACGTACGAGCCGTAGGACTGGGGAAATCTGAATCGCTCTCCCTTGAAGAAGACGTCGTAAAACCCCCATTTTTTTGCCGTGAGCGCGCTCGGGTACCCGATCTCGCCCTGCAGGGTCGTAAGGGCGAGCATGACGCCTCGGCTCGTCGCATCCCCGGCTGCCCAGGATTTGCGGGGGCCGGTGTTCGGCGCATGCCGGTAGGCCCGCAGGGCGGGACCGTCCATCCAGACCTGGGAAAGGGTATTGATGATCTTATCCCTGCCTCCTCCGAGGAGGCGGGTCGCAAGAGCTGCGGTCGCGAGTTTTACGAGGATAACGTGGTCGTAACCGAGCCGGTTAAAGCTGTTTTCGAGCGCCATCACACCCTGGATCTCATGTGCCTTGATCAAGGCCGTCAGCACGTCCCGCATCGTGAGGGGGTCTTTCCCTTCGGCTGCGCGTCTCTGGTCAACAAAGTCCGCGGCCGCGAGGATACCGCCCAGATTGTCAGAGGGATGTCCCCATTCGGCAGCCAGCCAGGCATCGTTATAATCGAGCCATCGGATCAGCACGCCGATATCATGCGCCGCCTTGACAGGATCGAGGATAAAGTCAGTTCCCGGCACCCTCACCCCTGAGGGGACCGTCGTCCCCGGGACGACAGGACCGAGGAGTTTCTTACATTCGGGATACCTGAGCGCGAGGAGCGCACACCCGAGGCTGTCCATCAGGACATAGCGCGCCGTATCATACGCCTCCTCATCCGTAATCACATAATCCATGACATAAGCGGCAATGTCCGCCATTTCCCGGTCCGGCGACGGCCTCACATTGAGATCGGCATGCGCTTCCATAGATCCTCCTCCAGCTTCCTTCAGAATGAACTCTCCCTCTTCTTACCTTATATTCCGTTTATCCCGGCGGTTGTGTTTTGCACGTGGCCTCAGCATACAATTCTCGTGCCTCCCCTGCCCTCCCATGCCTCAATGAGGTTCTGCGGTCCCGCAATCAGCACTTCTTTCCCTCCTGATTCGAGAAACCGTACCGCCGCATCTATCTTCGGTCCCATGCTCCCCACAGGAAACTGGCCCTCGAAAAGATATCTCTTTGCCTGTTCCACGGTAAGACTCGCCAGCCTCTCCCTGTCCTTCGTGCCCCACCCGAGATAGACGCCATCGACGTCGGTCAGGACGACGGACCGCTCTATCCCAAGTTCGTGGGCAAGCAGGCCGGCCGAGAGGTCTTTGTCGATCACTGCATCAATGCCCTTCAGCAGTCCCCCTTCTTCGATTACGGGGATCCCGCCTCCTCCCGAGGCGATCGGGATGATGCCGCTCCTGAATAAAGTCGCAACGGTCTCGATCTCAACGATCCTTTGAGGTCTCGGCGAAGGCACGAGCCTTCTCCACCCTCTTTCAGCGACCTTGCGCATCTTCCATCCCCCCTCCATATATCTCTGCGCCGCATCGTCGGAGTAATATGGGCCTACCGGCTTCGTGAACTCTCCAAACGCGGGGTCATCAGCATGGACGACCACATGGGTAATAACCGTCGAGATGCTTCTCCGGACACCGAGCCTGCCGAGTCCGTTTCCGAGGCTCTCCGCCACCATCGCCCCTATGCCCCCCTGACTGTCCGCAACACATATGTAGAGCGGCATGGGAGGGATATAGGCCTTCGCGCATTCGTTCTGCAGAAGAATATTGCCGACGATGGGGCCGTTGCCATGGGTGATGACTGGCCTCAAACCCCGTCCGATCAACTCGGCAATCGGCCAGGTGCAGGCGTCGGTATGGGCAAACTGCTCCTCGATGTACCCCTTCTCGCCCGGAAGGATAAGGGCATTCCCCCCGAGGGCTATGAGCACGGAGTTATCCGAGGCCATGCTCCCTCAGAAAAGACCCCGCGAGTTCACCGAGGTCTATATCGAAATCGTAGGAAACCCTCACGGCCGGCTTCTCTATTTTTATGATCCTTCTCAGGTCCACCGGCGTGGCAATGACCACCACCTCGGCCGGCACGCGCGCAATCGTTTCCTCAAGCTCCCTCTTCTGCGCCTCGGAGTAGCCCATGGCGGGCAGCACGGCGCCGATATGATGGAATCTCTCGAACGTCTCCCGTATCGAGCCGACCGCATACGGCCTCGGATCGATGAACGCAGAGACGATCCCGACAGATGAAGCGAAGCCTGCCCCGTAGGGCATGCCTCCGTGCGTAACGGTCGGTCCGTCTTCAATGACAAGGGCCTTTCTGCCCTTTATGAGGCTGTAATCATCCACGGAAAAGACCGAGCGCGCCTCAAGGACCCCGGCGTCCCGGTTTTCTCTCTGAATCACCGCATGTATCTCCGCCAGATCGCCCTCTTTCGCCTCGTTTGTCTTTGTGATGATAAGGAGGTTTCCCCTCCTCAGGTTCACTTCGCCCGGATAAAAGAGCGACTCATGACCTGGCCTCAGGGCGTCGATCAGCACAATCTCGAAATCGGGCCGCAGGAAAGGGAAATCATTGTTTCCCCCGTCCCAGATAATGACGCCTGATTCTTTCTCCGCCTCTTCGAGCACCTTCCCGTAATCAACACCGGCGTAGACCGTAATACCCTTTTCGACGAGGGGCTCGAACTCCTCCCTTTCCTCGATGGTGCATACGCCGCGGTCGATCTCTTCCATCGATGAGAATCTCTTTACCGGCAGAAAATCGCAGTAGGCCATGGGATGCCGTATGACGGACACACGCGCTCCCTTCTCCCTGAGGGAATGCGCCAATTTCCTGGTGACGATCGATTTGCCGCAGCCCGTCCTGACCGCGCAGACGGAAATCACCGGAACCTTTGACTGAAGCATCGTACTTTCGGGACCGTGGAGGACGAAATCCGCACCCAGGGAAAGAGCGAGCGATGCCCTGTGCATCACGTATTCGTGAGAGACGTCGCTGTAGGCAAATGCCACAAGGTCGGCCGCCGCCCCCGAGAGCAGAGCCCCGAGTTCAGCTTCCGGGCGGATAGGTATCCCCGCTGGATAATATGGTCCTGCAAGTTCCGGCGGGTAAATCCTCCTCTCGATGAAGGGAATCTGTGCTGCGGTAAAGGCGACCACTTCGCAGTCGGGGTCTTGCCGGTACAGCCTATTGAAGTTATGAAAGTCCCTCCCTCCGGCCCCCATGATGATAACACGTTGTTTTCCCTTTTTCTTCGTCATAACGGATGCGGATTCCTCCCAAGAGACTGTTGCAGAGACCCGGCCAGGGGACACCAAGGACGTGGAAATCGATGCGTCACGCCGAGACCTTGCCGATAGCCTCCTCCAGTATGTCGAGTCCCTTATCCATCTCTTCCCCGGTGACGACCAACGGGGGTGCGAGCCTGATGACATTCCTGTCGACCCCGCACTCTATCAGTATAAGACCTTTTTCGAGACAGTACCCCAGAATCTCTTTCAGTTCCCTCGTGAAAGGCTCCCCGTCCTCCTTCACAAATTCTATCCCTATCATCAGCCCCAGGCCTCTCACGTCGCCGATACAGGGATGCCTCTCTTTCATCGCCTTCAGCCTTTCTCTTGCGTGGCCTCCCACGAGCCGGGCGTTCTCAATGAGTCCTTCTTCCTCGATCACTCTAAGTGTTGCTATGGCAGCGGCGCAGGCTATTGGGTTGCCCCCGAACGTAGTGCCGTGAGCACCGGGAGGCCACTGGGTCATGATCTCCCTTTTCGCTCCCACAGCGCTCAGGGGCATTCCGGAGGCTATTCCCTTCGCAGCCGTCATGATGTCAGGGACGACCTCGAAATGTTCCGAGGCAAACCATTTTGCCGTCCTCCCCATTCCCGACTGGACTTCGTCCAGGACAAGGAGGATGCCCCATTTGTCGCAGAGGCTTCTCAGGTTCCTGAGAAACTGGGCGGGCGGCACCACGTACCCCCCTTCGCCGAGGACCGGCTCCATGATGACGCAGGCGACCTCCTCAGGAGGGACGAAGTGCTTGAAGATTCTTTCGAGGTATGCGAAACAGTCCAGACCGCAGGTGCCGGGTTTCTGCCCGAAGAAACAGCGGTAGCAGTATGGATAGGGTGAATGGTAGACAGAGGGAACAAAAGGCTGATACTCCCTGCGGTAGCGGAGGCTCGAGGTCGTAAGCGTCATCGCGCCGTACGTCCTGCCGTGAAAACCGCCGGTGAAGGCCACGATGCCCTGTCTTCTCGAATAGAAGCGCGCCAGTTTCAATGCGCCCTCAACGGCCTCAGCGCCTGAATTGCTGAAAAAGAACATGTCGATCCCTTCCGGCGTCACCTTTCCGAGCATCACGGGAAGGACCGCCAGGGTTTCGTAATAGAAGATGCAGCCCGAGTGAATGAGGGCATCTGCCTGCTCTTTGATCGCCCTGACCACAAGCGGATGGTTATGCCCGGTGTTTACGGTCGCAAGGCCTGCAGAGAAGTCCATGTAGCGCCTGCCCTCCCGGTCTTCGACATAGATTCCCCTGGCCGCCTTCACCAGGATGTCGGCGTGAATTCTCAGGGCAGGGGTCAAAACGTCTTTTGCCCTCTTTATCAAGTCATCTTCCATGAACATTCTCGCCTACCTGTCGATCTGCGCTTTCTGGAGTTTCCCGCTGTAGTCCCTGTAAACGACCTTCCATTTGGTGAACATGTCGAGGGCCCCGCCCCTCCCGCCTGCCTCTTTTTGACCCAGGCCGCTTTTCTTGGTCCCTCCGAAGGGAAGCTGGATCTCGGCGCCTATGGTAGAGGCGTTGATATACACGATTCCCGTATCGAGTTCCCTTTCCGCTATTGCGGACCTGTTCACGTCCTGCGTGTAGATGGCGGAGACGAGACCGTACCTCGTTCCATTCACGATCTTTATGGCCTCGTTCAGGTCCCCTGCCTTAAGCACCGCAACGACCGGCCCGAAGATCTCCTCCTGCGCAATCCTCATTTCGGGCTCGACTTCGCCGAAAATCGTGGGCTCTATGAAATAGCCCCTCGCACAGGCTCCTTCCCTGTATGCCTTTCCCCCGATCAGAAGCCTTGCACCTTCCTTTCGGCCGATCTCTATGTAATTGAGCACTTTCTCCATCTGGACAGGGTTGATCACCGGACCGACATCTGTGCCTTCGAGCAGTCCATTCCCGAGTCTGAGTCTTGATGCTGCTCCCGAGAAGAGCCTGAGAAACCGGTCATACACATCGCGGTGCACTACCACGCGGCTTGTAGCGGTGCATCTCTGCCCCGCGGTACCGAAGCCGCCCCAGACGGCACCCTCCACTGCCAGATCGAGTTTCGCGTCATCCATGATGATGATCGCATTCTTTCCGCCCATCTCACAGGAGACTTTCTTGCCGAGGCCCAGACATTTGGCCGCCAGTTTTTCTCCCACCGCTGTCGAGCCCGTAAAAGAAACGCCATCCGTTTCGGGATGTGTCGCAAGGTATTCCCCGATATCCTCGCCCCTGCCGTGTATGAGGTTCAGGACCCCTTTGGGGAGTCCTGCCTCCTCAAGGATTTCGACCAACTTTGACGCCGCGACTGAGGTATAGCTGCTCGGCTTGAAGACAACAGTGTTCCCTGAGACAAGGGCAGGCATAAGCTTCCACGCAGGGATCGCTATCGGGAAGTTCCATGGAGTGATAAGGGCGCAGACCCCGAGGGGGACGCGAAGAGACTTGCAGTCCTTGTCCGGAAGCTCTGAGGGGATCGTCTCCCCGGAAAGGCGTCGGCCTTCGCCTGCCATGTAATAGGCCGTGTCTATGGCCTCCTGAACATCGCCGAGGCCCTCCGGAAGGACCTTACCCATCTCCCTCGTCTCGAGCTCACCCAGTTCCTGCTTCCTTTTTGCGAGCAGTTCGCCAGCCCTGAAGAGTATCTCCCCTCTCTTCGGAGCCGGGAAAAGCCTCCAGGCACGAAATGCCTGTCTTGCCGCACGCATCGCCCCGTCCACATCGGCCTTCGCGGATTTCGTCACTACTCCGACCATCTCGTCGGTATCGGCGGGGTTTCTCCTTTCGAAGGTCTCCCCTGACAGGGACTCAGTCCATTGCCCGTCGATGAAATTTCTAACGATCTCCGCCATAACCGTCTCCTCCGCCGGCACATGCCGCGCACGAAGAAACCTCCCCGCTTGACGCCCCTGCAGATGCGCTGCCTAGTCTCCGCTAACGCGAAGAGCTTTTGTTTTCCAGTCCTGGAAGCGTCTCTACCTATGATTGTATCAGGATCGTTCGAAATCTCAAGAAATCCTGAATCCGGCATCAAGAAAAACTGATTCTGCGTGAGGACGGATTGCGGGAATCCGTGTCGTTTGACAAAAGGCTTGCACTTTAGTAGGTTATAGCAAAAGAACGCGAGGAGAAGAAAATGGAGATTATCCGCATACCCAGGATATTGCAGGATGTGGCGATCACCCATAGAATGCACGGGAGAAAGGTCGGCTTCGTTGCCACGATGGGGGCGCTTCACGAAGGGCATCTCAGCCTCGTAAAGATGTGCCGTGAGGAAAGCGATGTCGCCGTGGTGAGCATCTACGTAAACCCGGCCCAATTCGGTCCTTCGGAGGATTTGGCGCAGTATCCGCGAACCCTTGAAGAAGACCGGGAGAAGTTGAAAAAGGAGAATGTCGACATCCTTTTTCTTCCCGACGACTCCCTCATGTATCCTGAGGGGTTTTCGACCTGCGTGGAAGTCGGGGGCCTGTCGGGAAAACTCTGCGGCGCCTTCCGGCCGGGTCACTTCAGGGGCGTAGCCACGGTAGTGGCGAAGCTCTTCCAGATCGTCAGTCCCGTGAGGGCGTATTTCGGCCAGAAGGATTACCAGCAAGCCCTCATTATAAGAAGGCTCGTGAAGGACCTCAATATGGCGGTCGAGGTCGTGGTCTGTCCTACCGTGCGGGAGGCGGACGGCCTCGCAATGAGTTCACGCAACAGATACCTCGGCAAAGAGGAGAGACAGGCGGCAACGGTCATTTTTCAGACCCTCACGAAAGGCTCCGAAGCGGTCCGATCTGGTATACTAAAGATTGATGCGCTGGAGGAAGAGATGTGCGGGATGCTCAGGGCCGAGCCCCTTGTTTCGGAGATACAGTATTGTTCGGCCTATGACCCGGAAACACTGGATGAGATCGGGGAGACAAGCGATACGATCCTGCTTGCCGTCGCCCTCAAGATAGGCGGCACACGATTGATCGACAACATGCTGGTGAGGCGCGGCGCGGAAAAGTGAACCTCCGGATCCACGCGGTTCCGAAGACAAAAGTCTCGGGAGCTTCACGGGCAGACAGGGAGACAGGTTAAAGAGATGCTGCAACGTATCCACATACAGATACTGGACAACCCCATGGAGGGCGTCATCCTTGACGCGGAGGAGTTTGAGGAACCCTTACAGAACAAGATCATTGCCGATGAACTCCGCAAGGAGATGAATTATTACTATCCCACTATCGTGGCCGTCGAGTACATCGACCTCTTCATGAACGACGAAATGGATTTTCACGAGATCAGGGAATTGCTGAGCCAGGGGGCGATCAATGCGCCTGTTGTGCTCATAAACGGCATACCGAAACTGCACGGCGGCATCCCCAAGACGGTGATCAAGGAAGAGGTCGACAAGCTGCTGTACGAGGGGCCTGTTCACTGAGTCTTCTGCGAATTGTCGCAGGTTCCCCCTGTTTCTTTCCCGCTCCTGTGCTCGAAATGTCAATACGCAAATCTGACCCTGCATAACGAGTCCCCCGCGTGTCAGCGGCTGACTTGTTTTCCAATACCCGCTTTTTCCTTCAGGTCATCAACGAAGCTCAAGGCGATATCTTGGCTCTTTGAGATAACAAAACCCGAGCTGAGTCTCACCCCCCCCCTTTCATCCGCACGATTTTCACAATAGGCCATCCGCTGTACCATCGGCCGGAATGTCAC
The DNA here is from genome assembly GCA_023475105.1 of Nitrospirota bacterium. Taxonomy (GTDB): domain Bacteria; phylum Nitrospirota; class Thermodesulfovibrionia; order Thermodesulfovibrionales; family UBA9159; genus JAMCWJ01. The sequence goes on along the minus strand of JAMCWJ010000048.1, from coordinate 5,546 downwards.
TTTCCGATCTTTACGTCCACTATATCTTCAAACCGTATTCCTGCCGGGCCACAGATGCAAGCTGGAAATCAAACCAGTGTTATTCCCAGTCAAGTGGAGCCTGTCGTTATGGCTTATTCTATTTGTTTTATTCCGAGATCTTTACAGATTTTCCGAGCAAGATGATCATCAATTTCATTATGTCTTGGTACAGATGATCTTTTATTTTGACTTGGATTCCCCCACCAAGAATGACGGCTGCCTTCTCTAATAAATTCACAGCCCTGTGACCGCAAATACTTCAGCAGGTCATTTCGTTTCATACAGCAATTTTTTCTTCAGTATATCCTGCTCCTACAATAGAGAGAGCATCTTGGCGGTTAAATTCAAGGGCTTCTTTTAACGTAAGCCGAAGGCTCTCAATTAGTTCTTCACGTGTTCTTTCTTGGCAGTTCACCCCCGGAATTTCCTCTATCCAGCCAATCCACCAACCGCCTGATTGTTTTATCACTGCCGTATATTCTGTATTCATCAGTTACCTCCTATACACATGCGCGGCTAAACAATGTCACATGTTTATAGTATATCTTTTTTCTATATTTATTTTGCCATAATCGGGATAGGGGGAAGCCTCACGGCTTCGCCCCTCCCACACCACCTGAGATAATTAGGAGATAATTAGGGACACATCCCTATTTCCCCTTTTCTCTCCTCGGTCTTCCCGGTGACTTGGGAATAAACCTCCTCTGAAGTTTCTTCTCTATAGTCTCCATGAACGTTCTTCGGCCAAAAGGCCTCCCTGTTTTCGTTGAGTATCTGATACCTTCCATTTCCTCTTCAGAGAGGCTCGCCCTGAGCATTTCTCGATAGTCTCCTCTCTGCCCCTCCTCAAAGAGTTCTTCTCCCAATATGTCATCTCTCTTGCCCGTTATATGCGCTCCTGCGCTTGAATACGGATACTGCGCCGCCCTCTTCACGATCTTCGCCCGTACAGGATTCTGTTCAATATACCGCGCCACAGCCCATAAGTACTTCTCCTTATCTACGATGCAGGAATGATATCGGCTCTCCCATAACCTGCCCGTCCTTCCGTATGTCCTGTTTACATGCTGCGTGTAACAAAGGGTTAGACCCTGCATCATTTTGTAAAGAGATACGTCCTTCTTCGGACGGGTCAGCAGATGCACATGATTGCTCATAAGACAGTAGGCAAGCAACGGTGAATCCCACTTTTCAGAATACTTCCTGAGTAAACCCAGGTATATCTCCCTGTCTTCTTTGGCAAGAAAGACATCCTCCCGATTGTTCCCCCTCTGCACAATATGATGTGGAAAACCGACTTCTACTGCCCGCGCTATCCTCGGCACAAAAAAGATCTTACAGAAACTGTCCGCTTATGTCAATAAATATGGGATGTGTCCCCAGTTCTTTATCTGGTGGCGAAAGCCAAATCTTCCCATCAGCTTTATGAGGCGGTGGTTGTCTTAAGAAAACCGTAATTTGCCCTGTTTCTGTCATGTTGGCTCGTCCGGCATCTTTCTTAAGGAAGGATTCCCGACAAGCGGGAATGACATGCAGGTGGCTCTGCTTAATAAAGCGTCAGGGCTTCAAGGCGTTCCTGATCTTGGTCTTTATTCCTTCCAAAACCGGCGACTTGCCCCTGAGTTTCTCTTCCCACGTCCTGCCGGGATGAAGCACATCCCATTCCGACTTGGCCTGGTCATACCGCCCGGAGCCTGGATCATGATTGCCGAATCCGTCGACAACCGCATTCCAAAGCAGCCTGTATTTCCTGATCAAAGCCGCTTCGACAATCGTAATCATGCTGCTTTCTTCGCCCTTCAAGATCATAAGCCGGCATTTGAAGTCTTTAACTTCCAAGCCAGCCCCTTGCTTGATACCTCTTGCGTGTTCCCGCAGACGTCCGTACAAAGTCGAATCGCTTTCATTACCCTCACGAAACGTCCTCCAGCCTTTCGGCACGGCTTTTCCCACGTAGATCGGCTGGGTGCATTCGGTAATGTTAAGGCATGCGATGTTTCTATAGAGATCAAAATTGGCGAGGTAATAAAGACAATATACTCCTGTGCCGGCGAAAGATTCAGGCGGAGGCAGCTGATATGCGGGGGTCCGGTTCAGAAAGTCGATGGCCTCATTGATTATGGCCCGGACCTTCGGCGATTTGAATACATGCGTGTTCGGGTTGAATTCCATTCGGCTATATACTATTACACGACTGGCTGCCGGGACAAGAAAAATTTCTTGACCTCGAAATCTAGAGGCAGCCACTGCTTTCGTGCCTCCAGCCGGTCTTTTACTTCTTCATTAACTCCGCAACGGTCGGGAACAGGGTCATGTCCGTATGGGGGAGGAAGAGGGCCGAGAGGTACTCGTCCATAAACCTCCTCGAAACAGAGAGTTCCATGTAGGTCATCTTCGAGGCGATCTCTTCCGCCTCTCTCCTGAGGTCGGCGGAAAGGAGACAGAGATAGGCGCCGGCGATGGAGGTGTTCCCGAGGAAAACGAATTTTTCCTTCGGCAGATCCGGAAGCATCCCGAGGATTATCGCCCGTTCGACATTCAGGTAGTTGCCGAAGCCGCCTGCAATGTATACCCTTTCGATCGCCTCAAGGCCGAAGCCGACCTCTTTCAGGAGGAGCGACACGCCGGCATAAATCGCTGCCTTTGCTCTCAGGATATTCTCGATGTCGACTTCGGTCAGCGCCACATTCCTGTCCCCCCGGTAAAAAACAAACTCAGGCCCCTCTTCACCTTCCCGTATCCGGTCCGTCTTGACCTTCCTCACGAGTTTTCCCCTCTGATCTATGATCCCCGTCAAAAACATTTCCGATATGGCATCGATCATTCCCGAGCCGCATATCCCCAGGGGCTGTGAATCACCGATGACCCCCAGTTCCGGCTCCCAGGTCGGGGGGTCTATCCGTATCGACTCGATCGCTCCCTCCGTCGCCCGCATTCCGTGCCGTATGCCGCTGCCCTCAAAGCACGGTCCGGCGGAACAGGCGGCCGTCATCAGCCATTCGTTGTTCCCGACGACGATCTCCCCGTTCGTGCCTATATCCATAAAAAGGGCGATCTCGGACCTCTTGTGCATCCTCGATGCGAGGACGCCGGCCGCGATATCGCCGCCCACATAACTCGCAACGCAGGGAACCGTATAGACCGGCGTCTGCGAATTCACCGCGACGTGCGAAGTGCCGGCCTTCCACCTGGGGAAGAAATTCGCCGTGGGGATATATGGCTCTTCCCTGATGGAGGCAGGGTCGAGCCCCCAGAACAGCTGGACCATAGTGGTATTGCCCGCTATCACGACGGATTCGATATCGTCTCTTTCGACGGAGTTTCTTTCGACCAGGGGGTTCAGAAGGTCATTGATATCCCCGACCACGGCGTCCCGCAGTTCGGAGAGGCCACCGCCTTCCGTCGCATGAATAATGCGCGTAATCACATCGTCGCCGTGCCTGATCTGAGAATTGTATGTGGACCCCACATCGACGAGTCGCCCGTCTGCGAGGTCGACGAGATAAACCACGACTGTAGTCGTTCCGATGTCCACCGCAAGGCCGTACTTGTCATTGTACCCGTCCGCGCTGCCGACGAAAACAGCCTCGAGATCTTCCGTGTACCCGAGAATGATCTTCCATCCCGCCTTCCTCAGGGCCCCTGCCATCGAGGAGACAAAGCCGTGAGAGAATCTCACCCCCTTTATCCCCGCCGCATCCAGCGCCCTTTTGAGGCGCTCGACGTCGCTGATGTTGTCGTGGATCGTGGGGGGCGGCACGTCGAGACAGAGGTGTTTCACCACAGGTGAAACGTCTACAGAAAAGGATTCGAACAGTTCAAAGAGGTCGCGCGATTTCGAAATCGCTATCTTGTCGCCGACAACCAGCACCGATTCCTTCGGGATCTCGATCAGGACATCTCCTTTGGGAAATGTCCGGCAGGCGAGCACGATCCCTTCGGCCCTTTCTTTCTGCCCGAGTTTGCCGTGCGAGACCGTTTCACAGGGACCTTCGACGACCCTCACCCTGCACTTCCCGCAGGTACCTTTCCCTCCGCATGAAGAAACGAGATAAACGCCGTTGCCCTTCAGGGCCTGATATAGGTCGCTGCCTTCGTGAGCGGAAAGCCTTTTTCCTGAAGTCAGCCGGATTTCCATGGTCTTTTGCTGTTCTCCTCTCCCCTGGAACGACCGAAGGCGGCGCATGCCGCCTTCGCATCCTATTATACACCATTGCGATACGCGCCACGCCCCGCTGTTGCGGGACACGCGGCATGCGGCCGTAAAGGTTGCGCTATCCCTGCCGCCAATGTAATATAACAGTATGAGATATATGCGCTTTGGCGAATATCTTTGTGGAAAAGGACTGATCACGGAGACCGACGTATTAAACGCAAGACTTGTCCAGAAGAAGAACAACCTCAGGATCGGCGAACTCGCCAGGGCGCGGGGCTGGCTCAATGACGACGACATTTACCGGGTTCTGATCATTCAGGAGGAGACGCACGAAAAATTCGGGGAGATCGCCGTGGGGGAAAAGTATCTCACGGAGGAGCAGGTGAAAGAACTCCTGAAAGAACAGGAAGATACCTACATCTTCTTCGGAGAAGCCCTGGTCAAAGAGGGAGCCATATCTGAAAACGAACTCATAGAGCAGCTCAAGGAGTTCAACAAGCTGGAATTCCGGAACCTTCGGCCGCAACCGCGCTTCTGACGCATTAACCCGTTCACGCGATCGTCGGCGGGCGGAGACCCCAACGGAGGAAGAGTCACGCTAGCAAAAACAATGCTCGGTTGTTGACACTTTTTGCCGATGTATGATACTTTGAAAAACCGATGACGGACAAAAGCGCGGTTGCGGCCGAAGGTTCCGGAATTCCAGCTTGTTGAACTCCTTGAGCTGCTCTATGAGTTCGTTTTCAGATATGGCTCCCTCTTTGACCAGGGCTTCTCCGAAGAA
>JAMCWJ010000048.1:0-575 GCA_023475105.1 Nitrospirota bacterium | reverse complement strand
CGATGACGGACAAAAGCGCGATAGTAAAGGAAGCACAGAAGTGGCTCGCCAGGGGCCAGATCGACAAAGCTATTGCCGAGTGGGAAAAACTCGTCAAAGAAGCGCCCGATGGCAATGTTTACAATACGGTAGGCGACCTGTATCTGAAAAAAGGCAATAAGAAGGCGGCCGTCGATTTCTTTCACAAGTCCGCGGGCTTTTTCAGGGACGGCGGGTTTTCGCTCAAGGCACTGGCCCTCTACAAGAAGGTCATCAATATCGAGCCCTCCGATGCGAACGCGTATGTCGCTCTGGGCGAACTGAGCGAGGAAAAGGGTCTCACGACCGATGCGATAAAATATTACCTCTCTGTTGCCGATATCCTCGCAAAAGGTGCGGACAGGGAAAGGTTTCTGAACATTTACGAGAGAATCCTCGCACTTGCTCCGTCAAACATTCCTTTGCGCGATAAGGTGGCAGGACTCTTCCTGAAGGAAGGCCTCACCTCGCACGCGATAAAGGAATATCTCCATATCGCAAAGTTCTATGCGGAGAAGGAGGATTTCGAGCAGGCGCGGGCTTTTTCAGGGACGGCG
>JAMCWJ010000029.1 GCA_023475105.1 Nitrospirota bacterium | reverse complement strand
AACCCGCCGGCCATTTCAGCGGCTGGGCGGGGGCCGTCGCCCTGGCGATCATCATGATCCCTGTGGTTCTGCGCACGACGGAGGACATGCTCACCCTCGTGCCCTGGACCTTGAGGGAGGCGGCCTTTGCCCTCGGAGCCCCGTATTATAAGGTGATCATCCAGGTTGTATACAAGGGCGCGGCTACGGGCATACTTACCGGAATCCTCCTTTCGATAGCGCGCGTTGCAGGGGAGACTGCGCCGCTGCTCTTCACCTCGTTCAACAATGCCTTTTTCTCGATGAATATGAAGGAGCCGATTGCGTCGCTCACTGTGACGATCTTTCAGTACGCCATGGGTCCTTACGACGACTGGCATGTCCAGGCGTGGGCCGCGGCCTTCGTAATCACCCTCTTCATCCTCGTCCTTACGATAGCGGGAAGACTCTTCATAAAGTGGAGGTACAGGTAGTGGAGGGGCTTAAGATCGAGGTGAAGGAGCTGAATTTCCATTATGCAGGCAATATTCATGCGCTGAAAAATATCAGCTTCCCCATCCGCCGGAAGAGTATTACCGCGCTGATCGGGCCTTCGGGCTGCGGGAAGACGACTCTTCTCAGGTGTTTCAACAGGATGCACGATCTGTACCCGAAGAACAGATACGAAGGCCAAATCCTCCTTGACGGCGCCGATATCCTGGCGCCGGACATAGACGTCATCAGCCTCAGGAGCCGGGTCGGGATGGTCTTTCAAAAACCGACGCCCTTCCCGATGACGATCTTCGACAATATCGCCTACGGGCTCAGGCTCAAAGGGGTCACGAAAAACTCTGAGCTCTCTGAAATGGTGGAGCGGGCGCTCAGACATTCTGCGCTTTGGGACGAGGTGAAGGATAAACTGCGTGCGAGCGCATATGAGCTCTCGGGCGGGCAGCAGCAGCGGCTTGTAATCGCGCGCGCGCTGGCGGTCAGGCCCGAGGTCTTGCTCTTCGACGAGCCGACTTCCGCCCTGGATCCGATATCAACTGCTAAAATAGAGGAGCTTGCAATTTCGCTGAAGGAAGAGGTGACGATAGTCATCGTGACCCATAATATGCAGCAGGCCGCGAGGATGTCGGACTGGACGGGGTTCCTGATGCTGGGTGAATTGGTAGAATTCGACAGGACCGACAAGATATTTACTGCCCCCTCTGAAAAACTGACAGAGGAGTACGTGACGGGGAGGTTCGGATAATGGCGATCTTTGATGAAGAGTTACTGCACCTGAAGGGCGTCGTTCTGAAGATGGGAGCGATGGTCGAGAATGCGATCAAGGATTCGATACGTTCCCTGGTCGAAAGGGACAGCGAGCTTGCCGGCAGGGTGATCGAGAAAGACCATCAGATCAACCATCTCGATGTTCAGATCGATGAAGAGTCTATCCGCCTCATCGCCCTCAGGCAGCCGAAGGCGAGCGATCTGCGGTTCATCACTACCGCCATGAAGGTGACGACGGACCTCGAAAGGATGGGAGACCTGGCGGTGAACGTCGCCGAGAGGGCGCTCGAGCTGAATAAGGAGGGGGTCCTGAAACCTTACATCGATATCCCCCGTATGAGCCAGATCGCTCAGAGCATGACGCGGGACGCCCTGGATGCCTTCGTACGGGGCGATAAGAAGCTCGCCATGGATGTCATCATGAGAGACGATGAGGTGGACGACCTGAAGCACCAAGTCCTGAACGAATTGCTTTTCCTCATGGTCCAGGACCCTACTACGGCATCGAGGGGGATGAAGATAAGCTTTGTCGCCCAATACCTGGAACGCTTTGCAGACCACGCTACGAACATCGCCGAGATGGTGGTCTACCTGGTCGAAGGGAAAATCATACGACATATGGAGCCGCCCGCAGAAAACGTGTGACCCGGCATCGCCGCAGGAGTCGCCGCTTCTCTTGCCGCACGGACGAAGAAGCCACGAATACGCCGGCCTGAACTGCTGTCGACGCGCAAGTCCTCTCCTTCTCAAACTGTAATTGTGTCCTGTCTAAAGTTGTTTTTTCATGTTGACAAACCGGAAAAGTTGATTATATGATTAAGTCATCATATGGTCAGGCCATCAGACGCAGAGGAAAAAGAGTCGGTTCGGGGGGGCAGGATTTTCGTATCAGCGGGATCAAGTCAAAAGGGATCAGGGGGCTTGGTGATATGGAAGAGTGGAAGTGCATTACATGCGGCTATATCTATGACCCTGAGGAAGGGGACCCCGACGCCGGCGTGGAACCGGACACCCCGTTCGAACAGCCGCCGGAGGACTGGGTCTGCCCGAGGTGCGGCGTGACCAAGGATATGTTTGAAAAAGCCTGAAAGAAGAAGACGCGGTGGATTCCGTAATGGGGGAAGCATTGAACTCAAGGTGAGCGAGGCACTCGTCGAAGATGTCGGCAGAGGCTGGGCGCGGCTTGACCCGGAAGATATGAAGATCGCGGGCGCAGTGCTCGGCGACCTTATCGAAATCACCGGCAAGCGGGCGACTGTGGCAAGGGTCACCGGGATGTCCGACCACGATTGCGGCAAGAAGATCGTGCAGATCGACGCCATTACCCGCGCCAACGCACAGACGAATCCGGGTGATATGGTGCTGATCAGGAGGCTCCCCCGAAAGACAGCGGCATCGATCGTGCTGTATCCCCTGGATGCGGCTGCCCCTCTTCCCCACGAGAGCGAGCTCGAGCATTTCGCAAAGGTTCTTCAGGGACTTGCCGTTATCGCGGGGGACAGGCTCAACGTCCCTCTTTTCGGCGGGAAAGACCGGTTCTTCCGCGTAGACGGCACGTCGCCCCCGGGGGCGCTCATCATAAACCAGCAGACGCGTTTTGTCCTGATGAAACCGGATTATCCGGTCGAGGGAGCCTCCCGCGTTTCCTACGAGGACATAGGAGGACTCGAAAGGGAACTGAGGCTGGTGCGCGAGATGGTGGAACTCCCTCTGCGCCATGCAGAGGTATTCGGGAAACTGGGGATCGAGGCGCCGAAAGGCGTCCTTCTCTACGGACCGCCGGGTACCGGGAAGACCCTTATCGCAAAAGCGATCGCGAATGAAACGAGGCTTCACTTTATCAGGATCAACGGGCCCGAAATCATCCACAAATTCTATGGCGAGAGCGAAGCGAGGCTCAGGGAGATCTTTGAAGAGGCGACGAGCAAAGCGCCGAGCGTCGTCTTCATCGACGAGATAGACGCGATAGCGCCCAGACGGGCCGACGTATTGGGGGATGTCGAAAAGCGGGTCGTTGCACAGCTCCTCGCCCTGATGGACGGTATGATTTCCCGTGGCCACGTGATCGTGATCGGCGCAACCAACATCCCCGAGACGATAGATCCCGCCCTTCGCCGTCCCGGCCGTTTCGACAGGGAAATCGTCATCCCCGTTCCGAATGCGGAAGGACGCGCTGCGATTCTCAGGGTGCACAGCCGCAGGATGCCGCTTTCCCGGGACGTGGATCTCGAACGCCTCGCGCAGGTTACCCACGGTTTTGTGGGCGCCGATCTGGAGGCCCTGTGCAGGGAAGCGGGCATGGTTGCCTTGCGGAGATACCTTTCCTTGCGCGCAGATGGGGACCTGGAATCCCTGCACGCTTCGGAGACGCCGCAGATCACTATGGAGGACTTTCTCGCGGCCCTGCGCGGGATCGAACCTTCGGCAACGCGCGAATTCCTCACTGAAAGATCTGCGGCGAGATGGGAGCACATCGGGGGACTTGAGGAGATCAAGGAGACGCTCGTTTCCCTTGTCGACTGGCCGTACAGATATCCGAAGCTTTTCAGTGACGGCAAGGTCGCTCCTGCGCGGGGCATCCTCTTCAGCGGCCCTTCCGGCACCGGGAAGACGCTCGCCGCAAAGGCCCTCGCCGGGGAGACAGGTCTGAATTTTATCTCGATAAACGGCCCCACCCTTTTTTCAAAATGGCTCGGAGAGTCCGAGAAAGCACTTCATGAGATCTTCAAAAAGGCGAAACAGTCGGCGCCGTGCATCCTCTTTTTCGATGAAATAGACGCCCTGGTCGCCAGACGCGGCGCATCGCATGAGGGAGGCGCCGTGGAGCGCATGGCAAGCCAGTTCTTCAACGAGCTGGACAGGTTGAGCGAGCTCTCTCAGGTCATCGTCCTCGGGGCGACCAATCGCGAAGACCTGCTCGATCCCGCCTTGATGCGTGCGGGGCGTCTTGATTTCGTCCTCAGGTTCCCCGTTCCCGGAGAGAAGGAGCGGCAGGAGATATTCAAGGTGCACCTCAGGGGACGCCCCCTGGCTGCTGATGTCGACCCGGAGGAGCTTGCCGGGGCGGCAGCGGAAATGACCGGGGCGGAGATCGCAGCGACCTGTAAAAGAGCGACGATGATTGCAATCCGGGAGTTCATCCACAAACACCGAAAAGGCGGCGCAGAGAAGCTTTCGGTCTCCGTAGCCCACTTCAGGGCGGCCCTGAGCGAAATGAGGAGAAAGGAGAATGGGTAAGATGCTGAAGGCGGTCGAAAAAAGACGGGCATATGAAGACATCGTGAAACAGATCCTTACCCTCATCGAAAAGGGGAGGCTGAAAAAGGGCGACCAGCTCCCGACGGAAAGGGAGTTGTCGGATACATTCAAGGTCTCGCGGGCTACGGTGCGCGAAGCGATCCGCACCCTGGAATCGATGCGGCTCGTCGAGAGTAGGCAGGGCAACGGCACCTACGTGCTCGCCTCGAGCGAGGAGGCCCTTGTGCAGCCTCTCGCCGCGGCCCTCTTTTCCGAAAAAGACGATCTCATCGACATCTTCTCCGTCCGCAGGATTATCGAGCCCTACATCGCCCAGCTGGCGGCCTCGTACGGGACGCACGACGAAATCAAAGAGCTCGAGGAGATTTTGCAGGGACAGGCGAAGGCCCTTGCCGGACGTTCGAACATGATTGGGACCGATTCCGCGTTCCACAGCAGTCTCGCCCGTATGGCGAAGAATCGCGTTCTCGAACGTCTTCTCCTTGCGATCGTCGACCTCCTTGCGCAGACGCGGGAAGAGTACCTGCAAAATGAGGAACGGGCGCATAGTTCTCTGCGCGGACACCAGAAGGTCCTCGCGGCGATTAAAGCGGGCGATTGTGCCGCAGCAAAGGAAGCAATGCTCCATCACTTGGACAGTGTGGAGGGACTTATATTCAAGAAACGTAAAGGAGGTGGTAGATGCGACTAAATTCAGGAAGGGGTAGTAAGGTGGAAACCATCGAGGCGGTCAGTTTCACTGATCAAAAATTCGAGGAGGAGTGCATATGGCTACAGTTCACGAGATAACAGTTTGGACGCGGGGAGTGACCATGGACAAGGAAGGCCGTGATATTGCAAACGCTTTTGGCGAGGCCGCTGCAAGGGAAGGCAAACATGTGCAGGCATTCGACAATTATGAGGATCTGCCTGACCGTGTGCTCGTCACTACACGGAAGTATGTCAGGATCAGCGATGAGGAGATCGCGCACAAGTACGTGTATACGAACGACCATCCCGAAGTGGTCGTCGTTGCGGAACCTACTATTGTAAAGGGGATCAACATACTGAAAGGTATGCCGGAGGGCGGTCTCCTTCTCATCAATACGGGGCGCCCCATCGAGTACATGCTGAAGTTCATCCCGAACGCCGATATCCTCGGCGCGATCGCCACGGTGGACGGCGATGCGATTTCCGGCGTGAAGACGGTCGACTTCTCGGGATCTGAAGGAGGCGTTGATTCCGCCGGCATCGGCGCGGGACTTGCCGCACCGATCGTCGGCGCAATGGCAAGGGTTACGGGGATGGTGAAGAAGGGAACCCTTGCGAAGATCGTGAAGGACGTTTCCGGCATGGAGCGCGGGTACAACGAAGTGAAGCTTCAGAAATTCCGCCGGTCCCGGGCAGAGTATTTCTGGGGCGGATAAAAACAACAGAAACATAAAAAACATTACGCACAACAATCAAAAGAAGGAGGATGCTATGTCGAAAAAGCTTCCGGAATTAGGGACGATCAATGTCCCGCACGAGAGATCGGTACCGTTCGGAGCGATTACGCCTGCCCCGGTCCATCAGCAGGACCTTTTTATCACCTCGAACTGGCGGATTGTCCGTCCGGTCATCGATCACGAAAAATGTACGCGGTGCCTCACGTGCTATATCGCATGTCCGGACTCCTGCTGGGCATACAACGAAAAGGAAGATATGATGGAGTGGAACACGAATTTCTGCAAGGGTTGCCAGATCTGCATTCATGAATGCCCGTCGGATGCCCTGACCGCAGTTCCCGAACTCGATTTTGAGGACGGCGTCGTCCGTCTGGAAAAACCCTTTTAGGGAGGAGGAAAAATATTATGGCTCAGGAAAGAATGTTGACCGGCTGCTCTGCGGCTGCCCAGGCTGCAAAGCTCGCAGAAGTCGAAGTGATCTGCTCGTACCCCATCCGTCCTTACACGGCGATCATGATGGAGCTCGTGAAGATGGTCGCCAACGGCGAGCTGGATGCGGAATTTGTATACGGCGAAGGCGAGCACGCACAGCTCTCCGTGGTGCTGGGCGCCTCGGCATGCGGCGCCCGCGCATATACGGGAAGCGCCGGGGTCGGGGTTACCTATGCCTTTGAGTTATACAGCCCGGTGGCGGGAGGTCGTTATCCTCTCCAGATGGCGATCGCCGACAGGACGCTCGACCCCCCCGGAGACTTCGGTTCCGAACATACGGATGCGATGTCGGTGCGGGACCAGGGCTGGATCATAGGGTGGGCCTGCAGTCCGCAGGAGGTGTTCGACAACACCCTCATGGCGTACCGTATCGGGGAGGACCCGCGCGTCATGCTTCCCCAGATGGCATGCCAGGACGGGTATTTCATATCCCATATTCCGGACAAGGTGAAGCTCGCCGACCTGGCGCAGGTGAAGGAATTTCTGCCCCCCTATAATGCGCCCCATCCGATCAGCATAACCTGCCCCGTCTCCCATGGTCCGCAGATAAGACCCGACCAGGGAGCGCCCATGGATGCCCAGAGAGCCCAGACTTTTCTGGATGTCCCGAAGGTGATCAAGGAGGCGACCGAGGACTTCAACCGGATATTCGGACGCAAGTACGACCCCTTCCTCGAGAAGTACAAACTCGAAGATGCGGAGATCGCATTTTTCATTCAGGGCGCACATGCAAATACCTGCAGGCAGACAGTGGATGAGCTGCGCAAACAGGGACTGAAGGCCGGCATGGCGCGTCTCCGCTGGATCCGTCCCTGGCCCACCCATGAGATCGCAGAAGCGCTCGGTCATGTGAAGGCCGTGGGAGCGGTAGAGACGAGCACTTCTTACGGGGGGGCGATGCGGGGAGGCAACCTGATCCACGAGCTCCGGGCCACACTGTACGACCTGGAGGAGAGACCGGTAACCACCTCGTTCATGGCCGGTCTCGGCGGGGAAACCATCTGGCCCGAAGATTTCCATTTCATGGCGAAGGTCCTTTCGCAGATGGCCCGGGAGAAGAAGACGAGGAAGTATGTCCACTGGATAGGGTTTGAAGAAAGCACGATATAAGGAGGAGAATACATGAAAACGATTGACTACAAGAAACAGACCTTTGAGCCCGTAAAATCATTTCGCGGCGCGCCAAAGGAAGAGATGTACGTGCCTGGGCACCGCACCTGCGCGGGGTGCGGGCCGGCACTGAATTACCGTCTGGTCGCGAAGGCCGCGGGGAGGAATACCATTTTCGTAGGCCCGACCGGCTGCATGTATGTCGCAAATTCGAGTTACCTCTGCACGCCCTATGCGGTCTCCTGGATCCATGCCCAGATCACGAACGGCGGCGCAGTCGCCTCGGGAATCGAAGCTGCCTATAAGGTCCTGATGCGCAAAGGGAAATATGACGGACCTTTTCCCAATATCATCGTGATGGCGGGTGACGGCGGCTCCGTGGACATAGGCCTCCAGGCCGCATCGGCAATGATGTACCGCGGACACAAGGTCCTCTTCGTCTGTTACGATAATGAAGCGTATGCCAATACCGGCATCCAGACCTCGCCGACGACGCCTTACGGCGCAAATACGACCTTTACGCCTCCCGGCAAGGAAATACCGGAAGGCAAGAGACTCTTCCCCAAGGACCCGCCGCAGCTCTTCATCGGCGGCCATCCGCTGCTGAAGTATGCCGCGACCACGTGCGTGGCCTATCCCCTTGACCTGATGAACAAGGTGAGGAAGGCCCTGAGTCAGGACGGTCCGACCTTTCTCCATATGCTTTGCCCTTGCCCGAAGGGATGGAAATTCGACGAAAAACTGACGATGGACATGGGGAAACTCGCGGTCGAGACGGGGATGTGGTCCCTCTACGAGTGGGAGAACGATGAGTACAAGTATTCCCATATCCCGAAAAAATATAAGCCGGTCGGTGAGTATATGAAGCACCAGGGGCGCTTTTCTCATCTGACCGAGGAGCATATCGCAAAGATGCAGGCTTTTGTGGACCAGAAAATCCGGAAGGTCAAGGCCCAAGCAAAACCTGTTGCTGCTCCTGCACCGACTCCCAAAAAAGCGTAAAAAGGAGGTAACGTAAGAATGACGAGGCGGACTGATTTCGGATCCGGGAGGATACCCCGCCCTCTGCGAAGGGCGGGGTATCCGACGGACCCGGTTCAGGTGGAGCGAACATAGGTGAAGGGGAGCATGCGGCAATCAGGAAGTGTACACACGCCAACCGCACGGACCGGGTCGCAGCGAGTAGATGGGCCGGCCTCTTGCGCAAACACAGCCACAATTACCCTTTTCATCTTTGTCAGAACATTCCGGAAAACATGAGGGGGAAGGAAAGGAGGCTAAGGATTTCGTACAAGGTGAAAGCTGTGGGGGAAGTTCGGCGAAAACCTCGGGAACAATAATGAAAGAGAGGAACGAATGAAAAGGATTTCTGCAAGATTTCAGCTCGCAGTTCTGTTCGGTTGTTTCTTGGCGCTTATCCTGTCGACGGCGACGGCGAACGCCTGGGTGCCGACCAAACCGGTGGAGTTCATCATCCCGGCGGGGACCGGGGGAGGAGCGGATGTTATGGCAAGGTTTATCTCTCCCCTTATCGAGAAGTACAAGTTGTCCCCCAAGCCGTTCATCGTCGTGAACAAGTCAGGCGGGGCCGGCGCGGAAGGGATGCTCTATGTGAAGGGGAAAAAAGGCGACCCGAACGTGATCATCATTACTCTCGACAATCTGTTCACGACTCCGATGGCGACGGGTGTGCCTTTCAGCTGGAAGGACCTCACGCCTGTTGCGCGCCTCGCTCTCGATTACTTTGTGCTCTGGGAGAACGCGGAGGCCCCCTATAAGAACGCAAAGGAATACCTTGCCGCAGTCAAGAAGGAGCCGGGCAAATTCATCATGGGAGGGACAGGCAGCGCACAGGAAGACCAGATTATCACGATCATGATGCAGCAGGACTTCGGCGTGAAGTTCTCCTATGTTCCCTTCAAGGGAGGGGGAGACGTTGCAGTCGAGCTTGTCGGGAAGCACATCAATTCATCGGTGAATAACCCTGCGGAAGCGGTGAGCCAATGGAAGGCGGGAAGGCTGAGACCTTTGGCGGTGATAGACCACGAGCGGATAAACCTGCCCGACTGGAAGGGTATTCCGACTATGAAGGAAGCGACGGGACAGGACATGAGTTATCTGATGCTGCGCGGGATCTTTGCGGCGCCCGGGATTACGAAGGAGCAGCAGGAGTTTTACGTGAATCTGATGAAGAAGGTGACCGAGACGCCTGAATGGAAAAAGTACATATCCGACATGGGCCTGAAAGGAGGATTTCTTTCCGGTCCCGAGTATGTAAAGTGGCTCGAGGACAAAGACAAAATGACGAAAGATCTTATGGCGAAAGGCGGCCTGCTGAAGAAGTAGCGGCAAGAGAGCACCCGATTCAGGGGGGCGGAAAGGTGTTCCGCTCCCCTGCCGGAATCTGAAGGGAGGTCAAATGCGAAAGGCTGATATCGCGGTAGCCTTGCTGCTGATGGGCGTCGGCATCCTCGTTATCGCGGATTCCGTGAGGCTCGGTTTCAAATGGGGAACGAACGGTCCTGAATCCGGGTTTTTCCCCTTCTATCTTGGGGCAGGCCTGATACTGTGCACGTGTATCATCGTGTTCAAAGCGGCCATTAAATTAAAGAAGGAAGGCGCCGGAGCGCGTCTGATGCCGAAGGGGGGACTGAAACCTATCCTCTGGGTCTTGGTCCCTGCGAGCGTCATGATCCTGGTCACGGAATTTGTGGGGCTCCATATTGCGGCCGCTCTATACCTTGCGTTTTACATGCGCGCCGTGGGAAAGATCGGCTGGGTGACGACACTGCTCATAAGCGTCCTGATGCCGGTATCCCTCTATATCGCTTTTGACAAGCTCTTTCTGGTCCCTTTGCCCCAGGGCTTGTGGGGAGCGTACCTGATACCATTCTAGAAAGAGACTGTCGAAAAAGGGAGGAAGATATATGGGAGGAGACCTTAATAATCTGATGATGGGTCTTGGGGTTGCGCTGCAGGGCTACAACCTCATGATTGCCGTCATCGGACTTGTGCTCGGAATCATTGTGGGAGTGCTCCCCGGCCTGGGCGGTGCAAACGGCGTGGCCATACTCATCCCCGTTGTCGTCTCGATGCCGGCCACGACAGGGGTGATCCTCTTGTCCAGCATCTACTGGGGGGCGCTTTACGGAGGAAGCATCACCTCGATACTCTTCAACATTCCCGGGGAGCCGTGGTCGGTTGCGACGACATTCGACGGGTACCCGATGGCAAAAGGAGGAAGGCCAGGGAAGGCCCTTGTGCTCTCTTTCCTGTCCCACGGCGCAGGGGCCTTCCTCGGGGTCATCATGCTCACCTTCTTTGCTCCCATCATTGCCGAGTTTGCCCTGAAGTTCGGCCCTGCGGAGATCTTTTCGGTCATGATACTCACTTTCAGCGCCTTTGTGGGGCTGGGAGGAAAGTCCCCTTTGAAGACCGTGACTTCGATACTATTTGGTTTCATCCTTGCGGCGGTAGGGATGGACATCGTGAGCGGGCAGCTTCGCATGACCTTCGGCTCCGTCGATCTCATGGGTGGATTCAACTTTATCGTGGCGGTCATCGGGCTCTTCGGCCTCGGCGAGATCTTCCTCACCGTCGAGGAGGGGCTGAAGGTGGAGGGGGTCACGGCGAAGGTCGGCCTGAAGGACATAGGGGAAGGCGTGAAGGAGATACTGCGCTACCCGAAGGCCCTCATCATGGGAACGCTCATCGGCTGCTGGATGGGGCTCAAGCCGGGCGGAGCAACGCCCGCCTCGTTTATGGCATACGGTTTTGCCAAGCAGTCCGCGAAGAACAAGGTTGAATTCGGGAAGGGCGCATCCAACGGCATCATCGCTCCCGAGGCTGCTGCGCACGGCGCAGGGACCTCGGCGACGCTGCCGATGATCACCCTCGGCATCCCCGGTTCGCCTACGATGGCGGTCATTATGGGCGGCCTGATGATCTTCGGGCTCCAGCCCGGTCCGATGCTTTTTAAAGAGCATGCCGATTTCGTCTGGGGACTTATCGCGAGCTGCTGGGTGGGGAACTTCATCGGCCTTTTCCTCGTCATGGCCTTTGCGCCCATCTTTGCCGCGATTCTCAAGATCAGGTTCGCGATCTTCATGCCCATCATCATCTATGTCTGCGCCATCGGCGCATACGCGGTCAACAACAGGATGATCGATGTTTACTATATGATCATCTTTGGCATCCTCGGATATCTGTTCAAGAAACTGGACTATCCCCTTGCGCCCATGGTCCTCGCACTGGTGCTGGGTGACATGGCGGAACAGGCCATGAGGCAGGCCCTCATTATGGGGCAGGGCAATCCCCTCATTTTCTTCAGGCCTCCGATCGCGCTGCCGATCATGGTAGCTGCGCTTGTGATCTTCTTCTGGCCGACAATCTCCTCGTTCAGAAAGAAGCTAGCCGCCGGCAAGGCGGGTTAAGGAACGCGTGCAGGCAGGGACCACGCATTGCCTGATGACCGGCAGGGCCGAATGGCGGCCCGGCGCCCCACCCTGCCGCTCAGGGAGAAGGGACCTCCGGCGACGACCTTCTCTTTCCGGCGGTCCGACGGCAAAACAGAGGCTGCCGAAGGTCGTTGTATGTGGTCAGGACGGAGACGTGAAGAGTCCGTAAAGATTTTCTCAGGGAAAAGGGGAGAATCTCGAAGAACAAAACGCTCCGCATGGAGGTTAATACATGATAGACCTGGGGTGGTTCGGATATATAAGTTTCGATTTGGCTTTTCTGTCCGCGCTCTTCAGTATCATCCTTATCAATCTGATACTTTCTGGGGACAACGCCGTCGTCATCGCCCTTGCGGTCAGGTCCCTCGAAAAGAAGCAGAGGAAGTGGGGCATCATTCTCGGGTCGGGGGCTGCAGTGCTCCTCAGGGTCGTTCTGACTTTTTTTGCCGCAAAGCTTCTCATGGTTCCCTATCTCAAGCTTCTCGGCGGCGCGCTGATCGCCTGGATCGCGGTGAAACTCTTCACCGAGGGGGCATCGGATGAGAAGGTTCAGGAAGCATCGAACATCATGCAGGCGATCAAGATCATCTGCGTCGCAGATTTGGTGATGAGCACCGATAATGTCCTTGGCGTGGCGGGCGCCTCGAAGGGAAACATGTTCCTTCTTCTCTTCGGCCTCGGCTCCAGTATCCCTCTCGTAGTCGGTACCAGTACCCTCCTGTCTATGCTGATGGACAAATATCCTGTTATAATCTATATGGGCGCTGCAGTCCTGGGCAAAGTTGCGGGAGAAATGATCGTTACGGACCCGATCGTGGTCAAGACATTTCAGTTCCCCCATTATGCGGACTATGTGGTTGAGGCACTGTTTGCGGCGGGTGTGATTGTTGCGGGCAGACTCCTGATGAAATGGAAGGTGGCAAAGCAGGAGAAGGAAATGCTGCTCAACCGGAAGGCGGATTGAAGGAGGGAGACATAGTGGCTATCGTTGCCATAACAAGACAGGCAGGGAGCGGGGGGGAAGAGATCGGCAAAGGAGTTGCCGGGAAACTGGGCTATGACTATGTCGGCAAGGAACGGACATTTGCAGAGCTCGAAAAACGTGGGAAAAAATGGCTCTCATGGGGGAGAAACCTCGATGAACACTGCCCCACCCTATGGGAACATTTCGACCCTTCCTTTGCCGGGTTTGTGTCTCTCGTCGAAGAGATCATTTATGACTGCGCCTTGAAAGACAATGTGGTCATCATGGGACGCGGGGCGCACCGGCTGCTGAAAGACATCCCCTATGCCCTTCGGGTTCTCACGATGGCGCCCGTCGAGACAAGGGTGAAGCGCATCAGCGACCGGGAACACGTCAACCTGGAGGCGGCCGAACGACTTGTGCAGTTCAGCGATCACGAAAGGTCATGTTACATCCACACGGTCTATCAGAGAGACTGGACGAGCCTGGATGACTATGATATGATGTTCGATACCGGCCGGCTGGGGTTCGAAGAGGTAGTCAAAGCGATACTCGATGAAATACCCGAGAGGGAAAGGCAGGCAACAGAAGACGCCAGGGAAAAGCTGCGCCGGCTCGCTTTGGCTGCCAGGGTCAAGGCGCACGTCGCCTCGGACCTCCGCTTTTTTGTCCCGACACTTGAGGTCTTTCACGACGGGACGCGGATCGTGATCCGGGGCGTCGTCCATAGCGTCAAGGAACATAAGCTGGTCGAGGACCTGGCAAAAGAGGTGGCGGCCCCGACGCAGGTCAGGTGCGAGCTTCACTATCGCAGCTGAGGCGCCTGAAGAGAAATTGTCCGGGACACGCGAACGAGAAAAAGCAACAGGAGGTTCCATGTATAAGAATATATTGCTACCGACGGACGGCTCGCCCTTTTCCGAGAAGGCGATCGCCTGTGGCGTCAATCTTGCGAAGGCCCTCGATGCCCGGGTGACAGGGGTATATGTAAAGCCGAAACTTTCGACGTTCGAGATATTAAATGTATATGAGCCCGAGGTGTTGTGGGGACCTCATGAGGCGGAAAAGGCGAAGCAGGCCATGGCCCATGTCGACGAGCTGGACATGGCCTTGGCGACGAAGTACCTCGGGCTGGTAGAAAGAGCGGCGAAAGAGGCAGGCGTTGCGAGCGAGACCCTTTACGTGACGGGCGAATCTCCTTCAGCCGGCATAATAAAGACGGCGAGTGAGAAGGGTTGCGACCTCATCTTTATGGGATCGCACGGAAGGACAGGCATAGCAGGGGTGCTTCTGGGAAGCGTCACCTCAAAGGTCCTTGCACATTCTCATATCCCTGTTCTCGTGCACCGGTGCTAGCAGGCGGGGGCCTTCCGGAGCTGCGGCTGTGCGGGCTGCAGCAGACGGAAAACCGGTAGGTGAGCATACGGCGACAAGATTACGGGTCTTGCCGCGGACAAAACGGAGTATTCCACTGCAGAAATCGGAAGCGTGCCGGCTGATTTGGTGAGAGATAGATTTATTTTATAGCCTTATTTGGTCTTTTCAAAAAGAAGTGGGTATGGTAAAATTTCTCTCTTGGGACGGGGAGGTGTTGAGAGGGAAGGCGGCGAACGCAAATTCTTGGCAGGAGGCATGCAATGGCTGTGAAAAAATATGTGCATTTCTTTGGCAGTGGAAAGGCTGATGGAAACGGCAAGATGAAGGACCTGCTGGGCGGTAAAGGAGCGGGCCTGGCCGAGATGACGAACCTCAAGATACCGGTCCCCGCGGGTTTTACCATCACTACCGAGGCCTGCAACGAGTACTTCAGAAACAAGAAGAAATATCCGGCCGGTATGTGGGACCAGGTGCTCGCGAACCTCAGAAAGGTCGAGAAGGCGATGGGAATGAAACTCGGCGATAAAGAAAACCCCCTCCTCGTTTCCGTCCGCTCAGGCGCCAAGTTCTCGATGCCCGGCATGATGGATACTGTCTTGAACCTCGGTCTCAACGAGGCTACGCTTCGGGCCCTCGTCAGAAAAACCGGCAACGAACGGTTTGCCTACGACGCGTACAGGAGGTTCATCACGATGTTCGGAAGTATCGTGATGGGGATAGACAGGCAGGTCTTCGAAAAGGCCCTCGAAAGAATGAAAGAAAGAAAGAATGTGCACCTCGATACGGACCTCGGGGCGGAGGACCTCAGGGAGCTCGTAAAGGAGTTCAAGACCCTTTACCAGGCGCAAACGGGCGCAGCGTTTCCGGAAGATCCTCTGGAGCAGCTGAAGCACGCAATCGATGCCGTCTTCGGTTCGTGGTTCGGCGAGAGGGCGGCCAAGTACAGAAAGCTGAACGGCATACCCGATGACCTCGGAACCGCGTGCAATGTGCAGACGATGGTCTTCGGCAACATGGGTGAAAATTCAGGAACCGGCGTCGGGTTCACGAGAGACCCTTCCACGGGCGAGAAGAGGTTCTTTGCAGAATGTCTCATCAACGCCCAGGGTGAGGACGTCGTGGCGGGCATACGGACGCCGCTCCACATAGACGAGCTGAAACGAAGGCTGCCTGCCGCGTATAAGGAGCTTGACCGGATCTACAAGAAACTGGAAAAACATTACAGGGACATGCTCGATATCGAGTTCACCGTTCAGGATGGCAAGCTCTACATGCTCCAGACGAGGGTGGGGAAAAGGACAGCGGCGGCGGCCTTAAGAATCGCCATCGACATGGTGAAGGAAAGGCTTATCGACAAGAAGACCGCGATCATGAGGATAGACGCCGACCAGCTTGACCAGCTCCTTCACCCTACGATCGATCCCAAGGCGGCTGTCGAGGTGATTGCAAAGGGACTTCCCGCTTCGCCTGGGGCCGCGGTGGGGAAGGTTGTGTTCAATGCGGAGGATGCCGAGAAATGGGCGGCGAACAAGGAGAAGGTGATCCTGGTGAGACCCGAGACCTCCCCCGAGGACATAGGGGGAATGCATGCCGCCCAGGGAATACTCACCGCCAGGGGAGGCATGACGTCCCATGCAGCGGTCGTGGCAAGGGGCATGGGAAAGTGCTGTGTGGTCGGCTGCGGCGCGATCAATATCAAGGAAGACCTGAAGCAGTTTTCCGTTGACAGCCATATCATCAGGGAAGGGGATTACATCACACTCAACGGGACGACCGGTCAGGTAATTCTCGGACAGGTCCCCCTCACCCAGCCGGAGCTTACCAGGGACTTCGCCACCATAATGAAATGGAGCGATGAATTCAGGAAGATAGGGGTCCGGGCGAACGCGGATACTCCGAAAGATGCCCGCCTGGCACGGGAGTTCGGCGCAGAGGGCATAGGGCTCGTGAGAACGGAGCATATGTTTTTCGAGGGCGACAGGATAAAGGCGGTCCGCGAGATGATCCTTGCGGACGACACCGAGGGAAGGAAAAAGGCCCTCGCGAAGATACTGCCGATGCAGAAGGGGGACTTCATCGGGATATTCACCGAGATGAAGGGATTGCCGGTGACGATACGGCTCCTGGACCCTCCCCTGCATGAGTTTCTCCCGCACACAGACGAGGAGCTCGAGCTCCTGGCCGAAGATATGAACGTCCCCGTCGAGAGGCTCAAGGCGAGGAACAAGGCGCTTCGTGAGTTCAACCCCATGCTCGGTCACAGGGGATGCAGGCTCGCCGTCACGTATCCGGAGATTTATGAGATGCAGGTTCAGGCGATTATGGAGGCGGCGTGCGAGTCGGCAAAGAACAAGATCAGGGTCGGCGTTGAGATCATGATTCCCCTCATTGCCGATGTGAGAGAGCAGGAGGTCATGCGCGAGATGGCGGTGCGTATCGCCGAAGCGGTTCAGAAGGAACATAAGACAAGGGTGCCGTATTCGGTGGGCTGCATGATCGAGATTGCCCGTGCCGCCCTGACCGCGGATGAGATAGCGACACAGGCAGAGTTTTTTTCCCTCGGCACGAACGACCTTACCCAGACGACCTTCGGTCTTTCGAGGGATGACGCGGGGAGGTTCCTTCCTTACTATATCGAAAAGGGGATACTCCCGGATGATCCGTTTATCACGCTCGACCGCAAAGGGGTCGGCGCCATGATGAGGATGGCCGTCGAAAAGGGAAGGAGCATCAAAAAGAACCTGAAGATAGGGATCTGCGGAGAGCAGGTGGATCCAAAGTCGGTCGAATTCTGCGACCTGATAGGACTCACCTATGTAAGCGCTTCACCATACCGCATACCGATCGCCCGCCTTACGGGGGCACAGGCGGCGCTCAGGAAAAAGATGAAAAAAGACCTGAGCAAGGCATCGGTCTAGATGAAGAGTTGAGCGGAATTCCTGCCCGGGAAAAGGCAGGAATCCGCTCAGGATCGGCCGGGAAAGCAGTATCCGGGCGCCCGCCTTTACCAGCCCATGGCATAGCCGGTCTCCATCCGGGGAGACGCCACGCCTGAAATAACCCCGCTCTCCATGTTGAACCTGATTCCGAGGACGCGTCCGTTGCTCCATTCCCCCGCGACCTGAACCTGATGCCCCATTCCACGAAGGGAAGAGATTGTGGACTCGCCGACACGGGCTTCGATCACCAGGCTGCCGGGATGGGCCCCGTGGGGATAAAAAGAGCTGGGAAAGTGGGCCGAGTGAAAAATGGGAGCGTCGGCGGCAGCCTGCATATTCATCCCGAAATCGACGCAATTCAGAAAGAACTGGAGCGTCCATTGGTCCTGTTGATCGCCTCCGGGGGTCCCGAAGACCATGAAGGGATTGCCGTCTTTGAGCACGACGGACGGCGTGAGCGTGGTGCGAGGCCTCTTGCCGGGATGGAGGGCGTTGGGGTGCGCGGGATCGAGGTGAAAGATCTGCAGGCGCGTTCCGAGGGGGAACCCGAGGCCCGGGATAACGGGAGAACTCGCAAACCAGCCTCCGCTGGGCGTTGCCGCCACCATGTTGCCCCAGCGGTCGACCGCGTCAAGATGGGTGGTGTCTCCGGTATACACCTTCGGATTGCCCTTCTTCGCCTCCGGTCTGTGCGGAGGGACGTTGCCGGGGCGCAGCTCCATTGAGGCACGCTCATGGTCGATCAGTTTGCGCCGCTCCGCGGCGTACTCTTTCGAAAGGAGCACGTCCAGAGGCACCGCGACAAAATCCGGATCGCCGTAGTACTGTTCCCGGTCTGCAAAGGCCAGTTTCGCCGCCTCGGTAACGAGGTGGATATATTGGGGAGAATTGTGTCCCAGAGACGCGAGGTCAAATCCCTCGAGCAGGTTCAGCTGCTCGAGGAAAACAGGCCCCTGTGTCCATGGGCCGCACTTATAGACGTCATAGCCCCGATAGGTTGCGGTTACGGGTTCCTCGATACGGGCGGCGTACCGCGACAAATCCTCTTTTGACAGTAATCCTCCGTGGCGGTCACCCGAGGCATCGGGGAAGCTGCTTCCCTGCGCGAACGTCACGATCCGCTCGGCGATCTCCCCTCGGTAAAACAGATCGTGTGCCGCCTGGAGCCCTTCCCTGCGACCGCGCCGCGCTTCACGGTGTTCAGCTTCCATAAGCCTCCTGAATACGCCGGCCAGGGCGTTCTGGACAAAAAGCTCTCCATAAGCCGGCACGCGTCCGTCGGGCAGGTAGGTCTCTGCCGAGGTGGGCCATTCTTCCTGAAACCTTTGGGCATTCCTCTGAATGGCGAAATGGAGAACTCCATACATCGGGAACCCCCGCTCTGCAAGCTCCAGGGAAGGCTCCATTACGTCGGACAGGCGCATTGTCCCGAAGTGCATCAGCGCGGTGATCCATGTCGAGACCGCATCCGGCACCGTGGCGGCAAGCAATCCGTCCCCGGGGATGGCGGCGAGCTTCTCTCGCCTGAACCATTCTATCGTCGCACGCTGCGGGGCCGGCCCCTGTCCGCTGACACTCATCACGCGGCGGCTGTCGGCAAGGAAGATGAGGAGCGGCGCCTCTCCCGCGATCCCATACAGGTGGGGTTCGAGAACGGAAAGGGCAAACCCCATCCCGGCTGCCGCATCGACTGCATTGCCGCCCCGTTCGAGAATATGCAGGCCGATCCCGCTGGCGAGGTAATGGCCGCTCGTCACCATCCCGTGCGTGCCCATCACTACCGGCCGGGTCGTGAAATCGCCGGCACGGGGACCCACGAGGGTGCTGAGAATATCCTTCCGGCTTTCAGCCGCCACGCATTCTCCTATTTCCCTTTTTTTTCTGGAACAGTATCTCTTCCACACTTTCCAAGTGACGGCGCATCGCCTGCTTGGCGGCGCTTCCGTCGCCGCGCTTGATTGCGGAAAGAATCTCCCGGTGGCCGCGAAGAGACCTCTCCGCGCGTTCCTCATTCTGCAGGTATCCTTCGCGGGTTTGCGCGAGGAGGTCGACGATCGCAAGGAGAAGGCGCTCCATCACCCGGTTTCTTGCCATCCGTGCCAGGCTCCTGTGAAATGCGGAATCGGTCTCGACGATGTTGACGCCTAGGGAAAGGTCTTTCCCCTGCTGCCCAAGGATCTCTTCGAGTTCTTTCGTCTCTTCGCTCGTCGCGTGTTCGGCTGCACGCTGGGCGATGACCGGCTCGATGATCTTGCGGATCGAGAAGATATCGGCGAGATCGTCCTTCTCGTGGAGCAGAGCCGCTGCGAGGGGCTGCACAAGGGCCTCCTCACTCGATGCGAGTACATAGGTGCCGTCCCCCTGTCTGCTTTCGACGAGCCTCATCGAATCGAGGGTGCGGACGGCTTCCCGCACCGTGGCGCGGGAGACCTTGAAAGTCTCAGACAACTCCCTTTCCGGAGGGAGCTGATCGCCCTTTTTCAGCCTTCCCTTTTCGATGAGGGTCCGGATCTGTTTTACGATGTCCGCATAGGCCCTTTTCTTTTCGACCGCTTTCAGCACGCTACGGCTCCTGTTTCCCTCTCCTCAAAAGACGCCGCCGTCGTTTTCATTCGCTCATCTTTCGCAGTCGCCGGAAAACCACGGCATCTTCTCATGCGTCGTGCATTCAATGTTACCACAAGGGCTCTTTCTTGTGCAGAAAAAGACCTCTTCCATTAAGGGAGAAACGGGAACGGGCGGGTAGTGGGTTGACTTTCGGAGGGCGTGCGGGGCAAAATTAAAATTCCGGAAAACGCAGGCAGAAAGTACACTGCCGAATAAACATAAGGAGTAGGAATATGAACAGGAAGTGTTGCTGGGAGTTCAAAAACTGTGGAAGGGAGCCCGGGGGCAGAAACGCCGAAGAACTCGGTGTATGTCCCGTAGCCGTCGATAGAGAGCTTGAGGGATGCTGCGACGCGGACGACATCTGCGGTAAGTGCTGGACCGAGGTCGGGACCCTTTGCGGCGAAGAGGTTCAGGGTCTGTACGCGAAGAAGCTCGGCAGCTGTCTGAAGTGCGATTATTTCGACAGGACCAACCTCTGGCTTTTTACGGAGTAACGATATCCGGGCCGGGGGTGGGGTATGCGGCATCAGGGACCGCCTCCTCCGGCAGGAGAACCTGCCTTTATCGTCTGCGGCGCTCACCGGGGGAAAAGGAGTGGTTTCGGAGTGGTTGCTTCTCCTTTCCGCGACCCCGCTCTTTCGGCTCGACCCCGAACCTGGGGTCGTTCATCCGTATCGCCCCGGTAATCTCTGAGGCCCTTGTTTCGAAATCCTCCGACGCTTCAGTCAGATAGAGCCATTT
This sequence comes from Nitrospirota bacterium, assembly GCA_023475105.1. Taxonomy (GTDB): domain Bacteria; phylum Nitrospirota; class Thermodesulfovibrionia; order Thermodesulfovibrionales; family UBA9159; genus JAMCWJ01. The sequence continues at coordinate 10,759 of JAMCWJ010000029.1, read as the reverse complement.
CTTCAGCACAGGATGTTGAGCCACATCTCTGAACTCCTTCAAAATGGAGCCATGGAAACGGTGTTCCGTCGGGATCAACAGCCCGTTCCAGGGTTCATCTCCGGACGACAGGAGCAGGACGAGACGACCATGGAGATAGCAGGCAAGACAGCCGAACATCGGCTTCTCGAGATAACTCGGTTCTTCCGCGAGGGATTCAGCCACCCAATGAAGGGGATGTTCTTTCTTCTTTTTTCCCGTTGATGCCATATTCTGAAATTAGCCGATTCTGCCGGGAATATGCAACTCTTCTCGAAAACCATAAAACTTGACAGGGGGACATTTTGTGCGATACTTCTCTTATAGGCACGGCCAATAAGAGGGCTTAAAACTGCGGAGGAGTTTCGATGGCGGGAGGAACGATCTGGAAAGGATTTATTCGTTTCGGCGATACGAATCTGCCCGTGAAGCTCCATACCGCAATCAGGGAAGAGCGGATTCAGTTTCACCTCCTTCACAAGCGTGACCATGTGAAATTGCGCCAACAGATGATCTGTGCGTACGAAAAAAAACCGGTGCCGACGGAAGCACAGGCCAGAGGATTTGAAGTGGAGGAGGGGAAATATATCATCGTCGATCCGGAGGAACTCGATCAGACCGCTCCGGAAAGCACGCGGGTGATCGAAGTTCACGAATTCGTCAGGACCGAACAGATCGACCCCCTCTTCCTCGATCGCGCCTACTACCTGGAGCCGGATAGTCATTTGAAGGGATATAACGCGCTCGTCGGGGCTTTGGAGGAAATGGACGCGGCAGGTATCTGCACCTGGGCCATGAGAAAAAGAGGCTACCTCGGGGCCTTGCAGACAGACGGGAGGATTCTTCGGCTGAATACCCTGCGGTATACCGACGAAGTGATTTCGGCAAAATCTCTCGATCTGGAGAAAATGTCTTTGTCCGAAAAAGAGCTGAAAGTCGGGAGCGATCTGATCGATCAGCTGACGGCTCCTTTCGAGCCGCAGAAATTCGAAAACGAACATCAGAAAAAGCTGCAGGATCTGATCGAAAAGAAGGCCCGTGGAGAAAAAATTGCGGTTCTGCGTCCCAGGCGCTTGAAACCGACAGCTCCGGATAAGCTGCTTCAGGCCCTTGAAGCGAGTCTGAAGAAAGTCGCCTGAGGGGATGTGAAATGGCTGTGCAGGGGATATGGAGCGGGACGATCAGTTTCAGCCTGGTGGCGATTCCGGTGCAATTGGTTAAGGCCGTCGAGCCCGGGCGTGTCTCTTTTCGCATGCTCCACAGCAAGGATTACTCTCCCCTCCGGAGAAGAATGTTCTGTCCGGAAGAAGACAGGGTGGTCCCGCCGGATGAGATTATCAGGGGATACGAAATCGGACCCGATAAATACCTGGTGATAACGGACGAAGAACTGGAATCCGTGTCGTCCGCACGGAGCCGCACGATCGAGATTCTCGAGTTCATCGATATGAAGGAAGTGGATTCGATCTATTACGATCACCCGTACTATCTCGTTCCCTCGAAGGGAGGCGAAAAAGCGTATCAGCTGCTGCTCGAGGTGATGCGCCGGACACACAAGGCCGGGCTCGCAAAATTCGTGCTGGGTGAGCGTGAGTATCTCGTAGCGGTCAAAAGCACGGAGGGAGCGCTGGCCCTTATTACGCTTCATTACAGCGAAGAAATACTTCCCGCTGGAGACATAACGCCTAAAAGAGAAAAGATCGATGCCGAAGATAAAGTCCGTATAAGAAAAGACATCAAGAAAATGATGGCGGACTTCAACCCGGGAAAATACGCGGACGAGCGACGGAAAAAGATTGTGGCTCTCCTGAAGAGGAAGGTAAAGGAAAAAGCGCCGGTGGAGGCCCCTGAAGCAGAGGAAGAGGAGGGAGAAGGTCCGGCCGATCTCGTCGCCGCGCTCAAGGAGAGCATGGGCAAAGTGAAGAAGAGCCGGTGAGCCGGAAGGTCGTCGAGATCGCCGGGAGGAGACTCTCCCTATCGAACCTTGAAAAGGACCTCTATCCCTCCTATGGCTTCACAAAGGCCCACATACTGGAATACTACCGCCGGATTGCACCGTTCATCCTGCCCCATTTGAGAGACCGGGCGTTGACCTTGAAGCGCTATCCCGAAGGAGTCGAAAAGGACTTCTTTTTCGAGAAGCGCTGCCCCTCTCACCGTCCGGAATGGGCGAAAACGGCTGAGGTCATTCCGGATGAGGGAGAGCAGATGACAGTCTGCCTGGTCAACGATCTCGAAACGCTGATGTGGGTCGAGAACCTTGCATCTCTTGAACTCCACGTACCTCTGGCCAGGACCGGTTCCCCTGAAACGCCCGATTCGATGGTCTTCGATCTGGATCCCGGCGATCAGGCAAACATTTTGGATTGTGCTCGGGTGGCGCTGATACTTCGAGACCTGCTCTCCCGGTTGCGGCTTGCAAGCTGTCTAAAAACCTCGGGCAAGAAAGGACTCCATGTATATGTCCCTCTGAACCGTAAAGAGACGACCTTCGAGGACACAAAGAAATTTTCAAGGGCCGTGGCGAAGATCATGCAGAACAATTATCCGGACCTCGTGACTGTAAAAATGGCGAAGGAATACCGGAAGGCAAAGGTCTTTATCAACTGGTCCCAAAACGACTCTTCAAAGACGATGGTCTGCGTGTATTCCCTGCGGGCCCGGGAAAAACCGGTCGTCTCGTTTCCCCTTGCCTGGAGGGAACTGGAGAATTTGGCCGGGAAGGGCGACCCTGAAAAGCTGCAGGTCATGCATTCGGAGGCTGTTCGCAGGGCCAAGAAACAAGGCGACCTCTTTCGGGAGGTGCTTGTGAAAAAACAGAGGCTTCCTCATCTATGAGGGAATCCTTTTGAGAAAGATGGCTGATGCAAGGGACGGACAGAATTGTATCTTCGGGGCTCCCGCCCCTGACCCTGGTCACCTTTCTTGCTTGTCAAGAAAGGTGACCCAAAGAAGGGCACCCCGCGAAAATTTCTTAGCGGCGTGCTCTGTCGTCCTCAGTACATTTCGGGAACTCGCCCTGTGGGCTCAGACAGCCCGAAATGCTTCACCCTCGGTCTCGGTCGCCCGCCTAAAATTTTCGAAGGGGCTGATCCGTCTTCAGTCGGCGACTTATCATAAGGACATCGGTTTTTTCTCATCGACAGGAATCCCGAAAGGATGTTATGGGCTTCCATAACCCGGCGGGAGCTCCGGAGGAGCAGCACATGGGATTAAAGGAATACAAGGCGAAACGGAAATTCGGGAAGACACCGGAGCCGAAACCGGGCCTTCGCCGGAAAGGGGAGCATCTCACTTTTGTTGTTCATAAGCACGCGGCCCGTGCCCTTCATTATGATCTCAGGCTCGAGTTGGAAGGGGTGCTCAAGAGCTGGGCTGTGCCGAAGGGACCCTCGCTGGACCCTTCCCTAAAAAGACTCGCCATGATGGTTGAGGACCACCCGCTTGGTTACAAGGATTTTGAGGGCGTTATCCCGGAGGGCAATTACGGAGCAGGAAGCGTCATCATCTGGGACAGGGGCTTTTATCGTCACCCCTCCGCAAAAGGGAGAAAGGAAAGCGAGAAACTTCTTCTGGACGGTCTAAGAAAGGGGAATATGAAGTTTATGCTGGCGGGAGAAAAGCTCCGGGGTGAATTCGCCTTGGCAAAAACGGGAAGGGACGGGAAGTCATGGCTCCTTTTGAAGAAGAAGGATCGATATGCAACCACGGCGGACATTCTTAGAATGAGTCGTTCCGTAACGTCCGATAAGACCCTTGAGGAGGTTTTCAAAGCCAACGCGGAAAAAGCTTCCCGACGAAAAATAAACGAAATCCGTCTTCGCGAAGCGATGGAGGGGGAAGACCTGAAGGACGCGCCGGTCAAACTGATGCCGCACAGCATAAAACCGATGCTCGCGACCCTGGGTAAGGGACCCTTTGATCATCCGGAATGGATCTTCGAGGTGAAATGGGACGGGTACCGGGCCATTGCCGAAATCCGGGACGGAGACGTTTCGCTTTATTCACGAAACCTGATCTCGTTAAAGCCAAAGTTTTTTCCTATTGTGGAGGCGCTTCAGAAATTCAGATTCGAGGCTGTTCTCGACGGCGAAATCGTCGTTGTGGATGATCGGGGACGTCCTGACTTCCAGATGCTCCAGCATTACCAAAAATCCGGAAGCGGTCATCTGCTCTACTACGTCTTCGATCTCCCGTACTTCCAGGGACGCGACCTCACGAACCTTCCCCTGCTCAGGAGAAAAGAACTCCTGGAAAAAATCCTTCCGCCTTCCTCAAGGATAAAATTCAGCGATCACGTATCGAAAGAGGGTGTCCTCTTTTTCAATGTCGTCAAAGAAAACGGACTCGAGGGGATCATCGCAAAGCATTCCCGAAGCGCATACCGGGTGGGTCGAAGGAGCCGGCAGTGGTTGAAGGTGAAGACGGAGCTTACGCAGGAGGGCGTGATCGCAGGATTTACAGAGCCGAGAGGGGGAAGAAGATATTTCGGCAGCCTTGTCTTGGGCGTATTCGAAGGGGGCGAGCTGGTTTGCATCGGTCATTCGGGAGGCGGATTCACGACGGAAACATTAAAGGAAGTCCGCGAAAAAATGGATCCCCTGATCCAGAAAAAATGCCCCTTTAAAATAGAACCGAAGACCAATGCGCCGGTCACCTGGCTGAAGCCGAAGCTGGTCTGCGAGGTTATTTTCCACGGCTGGACCGATGAGGGTCTCATGAGACAGCCCGTTTTCTTACGGCTGCGCGAGGATAAGGCCGCCCGCGAAGTGGCGAGAGAAAAGCCCGTCGAAAGCAAGAGGAGAAAGCGGCTACGTGATGTTCAATAATGGGTTCTTTCGAGCCATTCTCAGGATACCTATACGCCGGGGTGCACATAAACTGCGATACGTGATAAGATAACCCTTACATCATTAGTCAGCAGCAGATAAGGGGGGTCGATGCAGAAGAGGAGATTCGGGAGTCTGGCTTTTTTCCTTCTCATCCTGTTCTTTGCGCTCTTTTTCCTGCCGGAGGTTCTCTCGCTGTACATCGACTGGCTCTGGTTCAGGGACGTGGGGATGGAGCAGATTTTCACCACGCGGGTTCGGGCACAGGCGATGTCGGCGCTCGGCGGAGCGGTCGGCGGGTTTCTCTTCGCCTATGCAAACCTCTGGTTCGCGCTCCGGGCCACGAAGGGGAGGGAGGTGGTGATCTCCGTGCACGGCCAGGCTTTGCCCCAACTTGATTTCCTGCGCCATATCGAACGGATCAAGATCATCGTGCCGGTTCTGACGGGAATCTTTTCGGCCGCGCTGCTCAATGGAAGCTGGATGACCTTTCTTTCGTACCTACACCGTGCTACCGCCGGATACGCCGATCCTATCTTCGGGAAGGATGTGTCGTTTTACCTGTTTGCGCTGCCTGCCCAGGAGGTGATCGCGAATGACCTCGCAGTTGTCCTTTGGGCGACCCTCGCAGCGGTCGCGCTGATCTACTTCGTTAAGGCTGCGGTATTCTTCACGCGCCGCGGTATCGTTGCCGAACGGACCGCATCGGCGCACCTTTCCGTCATCGGCGTTATGATCCTCGCGGTGACCGCATGGAAGACCTACATTGGGATGCACGCAATCCTCTTGTCCTCACACGGCCATGTCGCCGGCGCGACATATACCGACGTGCATGCGGTGATCCCCTTTATGAAGGCGCAGATTGCACTGGCCCTTGTCCTGGCGGCCCTCTTCGCGGCAAATGTGGTCTTCAGGCGCACGCTGGTCCTGGTGGCCGGTGTTGCATTGTATATTGCGGTTTCCTTCATCGGGAACTCGGTCTATCCGGCCGTTCTCCAGAAATTTGTGGTGGCGCCGAACGAGCTGGTCAAGGAAACACCGTATATCAAACACAATATCGCCTTCACGCGCAAGGCGTTTGGCCTCGACGCGGTCGAAGAACGGAACATTTCAGGCAGCACCTCACTCGCCCGGAACGACATTACGAATAACAGCGCGACGATAAAGAACATACGGCTTTGGGACCACCGGCCCTTGCTGGACACCTTCAGCCAGATCCAGGAGATCCGCACTTACTACGAGTTCGCCTCGGTCGGAAACGACCGCTACATGATAAACGGCGAATACCGCCAGACCATGCTCTCCCCGAGAGAGTTGTCGACCGAGAGCATCCCTACCCGCAACTGGATCAATGAAACGCTGACCTTCACACACGGATACGGACTGACGCTCGGTCCGGTGAATCAGGTCACGCCCGAAGGGCTGCCGGTGCTCTTCATCAAAGACATCCCTCCGGTCTCGTCTCTCGGGACGATCAAGGTTACCCGTCCCGGGATCTATTTCGGCAGGCTCTCGAGCGAGTACGTGATCGTAAACACCAAATCGAAAGAGTTCGATTACCCGTCGGGCGAGGAGAATGTCTTCACCGAATACTCCGGAACGCGCGGAGTGAAGATAGACTCTTTTTTCAAGAAGCTGGCCTTTGCCGCCTATTTCCGGTCGATGAAGCTCCTCCTGTCGAACGACGTCACCCGGGAGAGCAAGGTCCTTTTCCACCGGAACATCACCGAGCGGGTGCGCATGGCGATGCCGTTTCTTATGATCGACTCGGACCCCTATATGGTCATCGGCGACGACGGGAGGCTCTTCTGGATATTGGACGGCTATACGGTGAGCGGCGGATTTCCCTACTCGCAGCCGGTCGGACGGCGGATGAACTATATCCGGAACTCGGTGAAGATCACAGTCGACGCCTACGACGGTGCGATGATGTTTTACGTCGCCGATCGGAAAGACCCGCTGATCAGTACGATCTCCTCCGTTTTCCCCGGGGTCCTCAGGCCTTTGGCGGAGATGCCCGCCGACCTGAAGCGGCATATACGGTATCCCCTCAACATCTTCGACATCCAGACGCGCGTCTACTCGACCTACCATATGGAAGACCCCCAGATCTTCTACAACCGGGAGGACCAGTGGGAGATACCGGCCCTCGGGACCGAAGGCAAAGACGTGATGGAGTCCTACTATACGATCATGAAACTCCCGGGCGAGAAGAAAGAGGAGTTCATCCTCATGCTCCCCTTCAACCCGAAGAAGAAGGACAACCTCGCCGCATGGATGGTCGCCCGCAGCGATGGTGAAGAGTACGGCAAAATGATCGTCTACCGTTTCCCAAAGGACCGGCTCGTCTACGGGCCGAAACAGATCGTGGCGCGGATAAACCAGGACACTGACATCTCCCGGCAGATATCGCTCTGGGACCAGCGCGGCTCGCAGGTGATCCAGGGGAATCTGCTCGTGATCCCGATCGAGAACTCGCTCATCTATATCCAGCCGCTCTATCTGAGGGCCGAAAACGGCAAGATACCGGAGCTCAAAAGAGTGATCGTCGCCTATGAAAACCGCATTGCAATGGAGGAGACGCTCGATGCGGCCCTTTCACGCATATTCGGGGAGGTCAGGGTATCGGATGAGACAGTGCCTGTTCCCGTGGCGCGGCCTGCCGCGGCGCCGGAGCAGAAAGGCCTCGCTTCCCAGGCCCGCGAGCATTTCGACCGGGCCATGAAGGCGCAGCGCGAGGGCGACTGGGCCCTCTATGGGGAGGAGATACGGAAGCTGGGCGAAGTGATCAGAAAGATGCGTCCCTGAGAGACGCGGTCATTTTCCGGCTTCAATCTTCTCCTTGGGAACTTTGGAGGCATTGTTCGCGGCGAGTTCAGCATGTTTCCCGCCTTTATCCTTCATAACTTTCCTTTACATTCATTATCTCAGATGTCGAGGGTACGGTCAATTGAGCGAATTTGAATACGCTGCAACTGAAATGCCGTGGGAATGACCCGTAGGAGAACGATTGGCTGAAAATTGACTTTTCGGTGATATGATATTGCTATGGTTGATATTGACGGCAGTTATGGAGAGGGAGGGGGACAGATAGTCAGGACTGCGCTCGGTCTTTCATGCCTCTTCAGAAAACCTTTCACGATTCACCATGTAAGGAAAGGCCGCAAAAAGCCCGGCCTTATGCCTCAGCACCTGACCTGTGTCAGCGCGGCCCGGCTCATTTCAGGGGCCGTGGTCGAAGGAGACAGGTCCGGGTGCACGGAGCTCACCTTCAGTCCGGGAGAGCCGGGGGGAGGGACATATTCATTCGACATAGGCACGGCAGGCTCGACTTCCCTCCTCCTGCAGGCTGTTATCCCTGCTCTGCTGTTCACAGGCAGGATGTCTTCTGTGACCCTCGTGGGCGGGACCCATGTGCCCTTCAGTCCGCCGTTCCATTTCCTTTCAGGGGTCTTTGTCCCATTCCTTGAGCGCCTCGGTGTCAAAGTGCAGCTCTCCATAGAAACGTATGGGTTTTATCCGAAAGGGGGCGGCAGAATAAGGGCGAATATCTTTCCTGCGGACAGGATCGGCTCTCTCGACCTGCTGGAAAGAGGAGAGGTCAGAAGAGTAACCGGATGTTCAGGAGTCGGAGGCCTTCCGCCCTCCATTGCCTCCAGGCAGCAAGGGGCCGCTCTCGCAGGGATTCGTGCATCAGCCAGTGAGCTCTCGGACAAAACAGCCATCGACACGATCAACGTTCCAACCCACGGTCAGGGCACTTTCGTCTATCTCGAATGCAGGTCCGAGAGCTCTCTTGCCGGCTTTTCTGCGCTGGGCGCACGAGGCAAAAGGGCGGAAGCGGTGGGAGACGAAGCTGCAGGGGAGTTCATCAATTATTACAGGTCCGGCGCAGCCCTCGACAGACATCTCGCAGACCAAATAGTATTGTACCTGGCATTGTCGGGCCATGAATCCGCCTTTACAACAGAAGCGGTGACTGACCATCTTTTGACGAATCTCTGGGCCATCGGGCTCTTTCACCGTTATAGGTATTCCGTCGAGGGCCGGGTTGGGGAAAAGGGAACAGTAAGGATTACTCCCCCAAAGGAGGGCCCGGGGGCCGGGTGACTTTCAGAGGAAGGAGGCACCTTGAAGAACTTGCTTCACTTTCGGGCGGAAAACGAAAATGCGCAAAGAATATCCGAAATGTGCCCTGCTGACAGAGATACCGGCAGTCATCCCCTTGCCGGCGGCGGACAGGAGTGGACACCTCGTTTCAACCCGTGGCTTATCGCGGAACAAGGCGTCAGCGGAAATCTGCCCTATGAGATCATTATTATCGGTTTCTTCCCGTTCTCCTAACGCCAGTCGTCATAATCTCTACGTTCGTCGCGGTCCCTATGCTTGTCATAGTCCCTCTCATAGCCGCCGTCTCTATGTTCCTCATGCTCCCTATACTCCTCATGGTGTCTTCCATACTCATCATCCCGATGCTCTATGATGCAGCCATTAGATGTGAGTAGCAGCCCTAACCCGATAAGTATGCTTAATCCTTTTTTCATGTTTGTCCTCCTTTAGCTTCTACATCTCACCTTTCATACTCTCCTATTCAAATCATACCTCGGACCGGGACTTTGTTCAAAGCCCGGACCGGATATCCCAGCGGGCTGAGAACTTCATAGTTTCCGCCGCCGGCTCCCTCTTCTCCGATGCTACTTCCTCGTCGTTCTGCCCCAATGAGTTGACTTGTTCTAATTTTCATGATAAGCAGTAATTAAGGATGAAGTAAATATTGTGCTTTCTTTAGGAAAGGAGGATGGACATGAACCTGGAACTGACAGACAAAGAAAAAGATATGCTTGTAGGAGTGCTTAAGGACTATATACCGGAACTAAGAGGTGAGATTGCTTCGGGCGCCAAACACGATTTTAAAATGGAACTGAAGGACGAAGAGGCGGTATTAAAAGGAATACTGGAGAAATTGCAGGCGCTGAAATAAGTAATATTTTCCTCCGAATTTGAATATGACTTCAATCGTCCCTATCATTCCTATTAGGTGCATAGACTGAAGGCTGACGTAGTCTGCCCACCTGAGCAACAGCATTTGAGCCTTTCATGCGTAAATCATTTTTGTGTTTGTAGAGACCCTTCGACATCGGCGACACCTTTTTCGGCATCAATGAATGAGGCAGCCTCTGCTTCAACATCCATCTCGTCCTGGCCGAAGATCCTTAATGCAAGCGGTTCAAGCCCCTTTTCCCTTGCAATTGTCGCTCTTGTCCGGCGCTTCGGCCGGAAAGGGAGGTAGATGTCTTCGAGTACGGTGAGGGAATCGGCTCCCTCGATTTTTCCTCTCAGCTCGTCGGTAAGCAGGTCCCGCTCTTCCAGGGATTGAGGACCGCCTCACGTCTCTTGTCCAGCTCCCTGAGCTGTTCGAGCTTGTCCCTGACGGAAGAAACGGCAACTTCATCGAGACTGCAGGTAGCCTCTTTCCGGTACCGCGATATGAAAGGCACGGTGGCGCCCTCGTCAAGCAGAGCCGCCGCAGCCCTGACCTGTGATGGTTTTACCGCCAGTTCTGTTGCGATTATAGAAATATGCAATTCGTTCATTATCTCCCCGGTCCTTTCCCAGAGTGCAGAACTTAAGCAGTGCCGGCGTGCGTTTACGCGATTCATAACAAGATCATGTTTTCATTGTCCCGAATGCCTTCGGGACCCGCGGCAATGCGGCGTTAGACTTTATTATGGCGCATCCGGCTTTTTAATGGGTCTATGCGAGATAGAGTGGTTATCCCAATTTTTTTCGATGTCATTCCGGCTTGTCCGGAATCTTTCTGATATACCGGCTGAGTGAGAGAAAATATCTTTGCTGTGTATATCATGGCCAATGCGAGACCGACCTTGTATGTCGGGGTGACCAATGATCTC
>JAMCWJ010000088.1 GCA_023475105.1 Nitrospirota bacterium | reverse complement strand
CGGATCGCAAAGGTGACGGATGAGCTTCGAGAGGGAGAAGAAGTGCTCGTAAAAGTGATAGAGATCGACAGGCAGGGAAGAATTCGCCTCAGCAGGAAAGAGGCGATGAGAGAAAAGGCAGGCCGCGCGGGCGCGGAGTAGCGCCCGTTTCGTCCATTCTTTTGTTTAGTCTCCGCGTGCCAGGAACTAGGACGGAGCGTCTGTGTTCAAAAAGTACCACCTTGACAACGGAATGCCTCTGGTCACCGAGAGGATAAGAAGCGTACGCTCGGTGACTCTCGGGATCTGGGTGAAAGTCGGCTCGCGGTACGAGCCCGGCGAGAAGAACGGCATATCTCATTTTCTCGAACACATGTTTTTCAAGGGGACAAAGAAGCGGTCCGCGAAGGATATCGCGATCGATATCGATTCGATCGGGGGCGACCTGAACGCTTTCACCTCCCGCGAGACGACCACGTTTTACGTAAAAGTGCTTGACGAATATCTGGAGAGGGGGATCGATCTCCTCACCGACATCTTCCTCCATTCGACCTTTCCCGAAGCGGATATCGAAAAGGAAAAGAGCATCATAAAGGAAGAAATAAAGATGGTCGAAGATACTCCCGATGACTACATCCACGATCTTTTTTATGAGACGATCTGGGGTGAGCGTGGTCTCGGTCAGCCCGTGCTGGGGAAGAGGGAGACGATAAAGACCTTCACCGCCGAGGACCTTTTGTCCCACATCAGAAAATACTACGGCACGAAAGACACGGTCATCTCGTGCGCGGGGAATTTCGAGCCCGAGGTACTCCTGGAGAGGCTCAATCATCTCCTCGGGAACCTGAGAAGGGGCTCCGAGCCGAAAAAGGGGGCGACGCCTGAATTCAGGGCGGCGACGTCGGTCCACACAAAGGAGCTTTCCGAGGTTCACACCTGCCTGGGCGTTAAGGCCCTGCCGCAGGCAAGTGCCGAACGTTACGTCCTCTATGTCCTGAACGCGATCATAGGGGCCGGTGTGAGTTCGCGGCTCTTTCAGGAGATCAGGGAGAAGAGAGGCCTTGCCTACTCCATCTATTCCTTCATCGCCTCTTACTATGATTCGGGCATTTGGGGCGTCTATGCAGGGAGCGCCCGGAAAAGGGTGCTCGAAGTGATAGAGCTCATCGTGAGGGAAATGAAGAACCTGAAGGACACCCTGACCGACGTCGAAGTGAGGAGGGCAAAGGACCAGTTAAAGGGAAACCTGATCCTCGCACTTGAATCGTCGAACAGCAGGATGCAGAACATCGCGCGTCAGGAGCTGTACTATGGAAGATATTACTCTCTTGAAGAGGTGATGAAGGATATCGAGGCCGTGGACTTGAAACAGGTAAGAGACCTCACGGGGCGCCTTTTCGGAGACGGGGCGATTGCGCTCACCGTCTTCGGTCCCGTACAGCCTTCGCAATTATCTCAACTGCAGTTTTGATCTCATCCGGAGTGTTGTCTTTCCCCGTGGTCAGCCTCAGGGAAGAAAGCGCGTCGGCTTCGGATATCCCCATCGCCAAAAGTACCGGAGAGGGGCTTCTCTTGCCCGCGTGGCACGCTGAACCGGCCCCGGCCGCTACTTTGTCCTTTAGCGCCTCGAGAAGGTCGAGTGAATCGATTCCCGGAAGGCAGACATTCAGTGTGTTCGGCAGGCGAAGGGTCTCGCTCCCGTTGAGCCGTAGGTCCCCGATCCCGGCCCTCAAGCCCCGGTAAAGCATGTCAGTAAGCTTTCTTGTCCGGACGGCCCTTTCCCTGACGCAGGTTTTTGCCAACGCACAGGCAGTCCCAAGGCCGACGATTCCAGGAACATTTTCAGTGCCGGGACGCAGTCCCTTCTCATGCCCGGCCCCGAACAGGACGGGTTTCACGTCAACTCCCTTTCTCATGAAAAGAGCCCCTACCCCCTTCGGGCCGTAGAATTTGTGAGACACTACGGTCAGCATGTCCGTCCCGAGTTCCTTCGCGCTGAGCGGTATCTTGCCCACAGTCTGGGCCGCATCAGTATGAAACAAAACCGCTGACTCCTTTGCTATCCGGCTTATCTCCTCTATCGGCTGGAGAACGCCCGTCTCGTTGTTGGCGTGCATCACCGTGATCAGAAAAGTCTCTTTCCTGATCTGGCGTCTTATCTCCTCAGGAGCGACCCTCCCGTCACTGCCGGGCCTCACATAGGTGACGCCGAAACCGTTGCGCTCGAGGTCTTCACAGGGCTTCAGAACGGAGGGGTGCTCGATCGCCGACGTGATGATATGCCCCTTTCCTTCGGCCCGGGCCGCACCGAGTATTGCCAGATTGTTCGACTCGGTGCCGCCCGATGTGAAGTATATCTCATCCGGGGACACCCCGATAAGCGCTGCCACATGTGAGCGCGCATCCTCGACGGCCTCCCTCGCCTTCAGGCCGGCAGCATGCGTGCTTGAAGGATTGGCAAAGATCAGACTGAGAGCGGAGTGCATCGCACCGGTCACCTCCGGATCGACCGGGGTCGAGGCGTTATGGTCGAGGTAAATCATCGGTTCGTCATTCCATATCCCTGTGAATGACACCCGGCTCTGTGGCGTGCACGCGCCGGATATGGCGGGCGACTTCTTCGACTATGGCGGGAGAGCGGTGCCTTCCGCCCGTACAACCGAAGCCGATCGTCAGATAGGCCTTCCCTTCGCCTCTATACCGGGGGATGAGAAAGTCGAGAAGCGAAAGCGTCTTGTCCATGAACTCCCTGGCGCAAGGTGTCCCGAAGACAAAATCGGTGACACGGGGTTCGGTTCCGTTCATCTCTTTCAGCGCGGGAACAAAGTTGGGATTCGGCATGAATCTTACATCGAAAAGGAGATCGGCATTCTGAGGAATACCGAATTTATAGCCGAACGATATCAGGGTTATCGTCATTGCACTGTCCGGCGCGGAGAACCCGAACAAGGAGGTGATCATATGCCTCAGTTGGTGGGGGGTGTAGGAGGAGGTATCGACGATCCTGTCCGCTTCGTTTCTGAGAGAAAGGAGCATGGCCTTTTCCGTCTCTATGGCAGCCTCGATTCCGATGTCTTCCGAAACAAGGGGATGGGGCCTCCTCGTCTCTTTGAATCTCCTGATCAGTGCGTCCCTGTCCGCCTCGAGAAAGACGATTTCGACCTTATAGGAATCCCTCAGGGCCCTGAGGACTGTATCGAAGTCGTGGAGGAATTCCTTCTCTCTGATGTCGATTCCTATCCCGATCCTCTGTGCGTGGTTATTGAGGGTGACGATCGAGACGAATGATTCGATCAGTGTGAGCGGAAGGTTGTCTGTACAGAAGAACCCCGCATCCTCCAGCGCGCGGAGAGCAACGGATTTTCCCGAGCCGGAAAGACCGCTTATGATCACAATGGTCTGCTTCTCAGTCATACCGATCGTCTTCAACCGCCCCATAAAGCTGTGCGCAGAGATCTTGCAGAAAAGTAATTATTAAACAGGTCATTACAGAGCTAAGTCAAAGTAGATCATTAACTTCTTCCCTGCCCCTTCCGCGTTCATTTTGCTGGTTCTATAAGGCCGAAGTTTCCGTCGTTTCTCCGGTAAATCACATTTATCTCCCCCGTCGTCTGGTTCGAGAAGACAAAGAAGTTCTTGTCGAGGAGTTCCATCTGCATGGCGGCTTCGTCGGGGTTCATCGGCTTCATATCGAAGCGCTTTCTCTTAATAATCTTCCCTGTTTCGGGTTCGGGCTGTGAAGGAGCAGCGACTGCTTTGCCCTCACCCTTTCTGTGGGAAACGAGTTTCTCTTTATACTTTTTTACCTGCTTGTCGAGTTTTTCGACCACTTCGTCTATGGAAGAATATATCTCGCCCGTCACGCCCTCAGCCTGAATCATGACTCCGTTTGCCTTGAGCAGGACCTCTGCCTTGTGGCGGTATTTCTCGACGGTGAGAGTCACAACGGCCTCTGTAATCTGCGACAAATAACGGTCGAATTTTTTCAGTTTGTCCTCTGCGTAGCTTTTCAGTGCCGGCGTAATCTCCAGGTGTCTTCCATTTACGATGATATTCATGCATCCTCCTTCATGTGGTTCTCCGAGTCAGTCGCGGGTCTTGCGCCTTCCCTGAGGCGGGATTCTCAGTTCTTCTCTGTATTTGGCTACCGTTCTTCTTGCGATAACGATATTTCTTGTCTTCAGGAGCTCTACGATCTTCTGGTCGCTCAGGGGCTTTCTGTTGTTCTCCTCAAGTATTATCTTTCTTATCAGGTCTTTCACGGATGTCGAGGAGACCGCGCCCGAGGCCCCCTGGAGCGCACTGCTGAAAAAGAACCTGAAACTGAACAGACCGTGACTGCAGGAGAGATACTTGTTCGAGGTCACCCTGCTGATGGTGCTCTCATGCATGCCGAGACTCAAGGCAATATCACGGAGGTTCAAGGGCTTCAGGTCCGCCACTCCCCTGTCAAAAAAATCCTTCTGGAAGTTGAGTATGCTCTCCGTCACGCGGTAAATCGTCCTGTTCCTCTGATCGAGACTTTTCAGGAGCCAGACTGCGGACCTGAGCTTCTCCTCGACGAATAGCCTCTCTTCTTTGGTGAGTGAATTTTTCGAAAGAAAGAGCTTTCGGTAATAATGGTTCAGCCTCAGGCGGGGCAGCCCTTCGTCATTGAGGATAATCTGATAGCCGTCCTCGGTTTTTACGAGAGAGACATCCGGGACGATATAGGAAGGGGCAAGACTCGAAAAATTTCTTGCGGGTTTCGGTTCGAGCCCTTCGATGATACTGATCGCGCCCATGATGCTTTCGACAGTAACGCCATGCTGCTTCGCGAGATGCGAATAACGCTTCTTTTCGATCTCCTCCATATTGCCGAGGACAATCTGCTCCACAAGACTCCCTCCGAGGTTAAGGGCCTTCAACTGAAGCAGCAGGCATTCCCGGAGGTCTCTCGCCGCGATTCCCGGGGGATCGAAGCCCTGGACCAGCTCGACCGCTGTCCTGACCTTTTCGACCCCGACGGCGGCGGCCTGGGCGATCTCCTCATTGGTTGCTCTCAGATACCCGTTTTCGTCTATATTCCCTATGATTATTTCAGCAATTTCCCGCACTTCCTCGCCAGCATCGGACATCCGGAGCTGCCAGAGGAGGTGGTCACAGATGTCGGTCTCTTTCTGCGCGGCCTGTTCGAAGGACGGGCGTTCGACCATCCCGGACGTAAAGTACCCGAGGTCTCTGCCGTCGCTTCCCCGCTCGTCGAAGTATTCTTGCGCGCCGTATTCACCGAGGTTCGAGATCAGTTTCTCCAGAGGGGCCTCGGTGTCGTCGGCTTCCGCGCGCCCTTCGAGGTTCTCGATCTCCTCCCTGCTCAGTTCTTCTTTTTCTTCAACGACTTCATCGAGAAAAGGGTTCTCGGTCAGTTCCTGCGTAAGCGCCTGGGAAAGTTCGAGCTGCGGCATCTGCAGGAGCTTTATCGCAAGCTGGAGCTGCGGAGTAAGGATGAGTTTCTGGGAAAGCTTCAGTTCAAGTCTGCTTTCGAGCGCCATCAGAGTCTGAATTCCTCTCCGAGATACGTCTCCTTCACCCTGGGGTTGGCGATGAGCTTTTCCGGAACCCCTTCATCGAGTATCCCCCCATTGCTTATGATGTATGCCCTGTCGGTGATCGAAAGCGTATCTCTCACATTATGATCGGTCACCAGTATCCCCAGCCCCTTATTCTTGAGATACTGCAGCATCCTCTTTAGTTCTATTATAGCGATTGGATCTATTCCCGCAAAGGGTTCGTCGAAAAGGATGAAAACCGGGTTCGTCGCAATGGTCCGAGCGATCTCGGTCCTTCTCCTCTCTCCGCCCGAAAGCCTGTAGGACTGCCTGTCTGCAAAGGCGATCAGACCGAACTCCTCGAGAATCTGTTCCAGCCTTTCCTCAATCTCCGAGGGGCCATACCCCTTGATCTCGAGGATGGCCCTGAGGTTGTCGCGCACCGTGAGACGCCGGAAGATCGAAGGCTCCTGCGGAAGATAACTGATCCCCTTGAGTGCCCTTTTATACATCGGGAGCCGGCCGATATCTTCACCGTCGAAGGTAATCACGCCCTTGTCCGGTCTTATCATGCCCACGATCATGTAAAAAGTTGTGGTTTTCCCGGCCCCGTTCGGACCGAGGAGGCCTACGATTTCCCCGGTGGTGAGAGAGAGGCTGAGGTCGCTGACGGCTTTCCTCCCCCGGTAGTCTTTCGAAAGGCCCTGCGCCTGAAGAACGCGCGTCATGTTATCGTCTGCCCCGTCATTCCGCATCAAGGCCCCTTTGACGGGCTCCTTTCCATGAACACCTTGCTATTCTCGACAAGAGAGCGGTCCTCCTTCATCAGGTAAATCATCCTTGTGCCGGTGACGATGTTTCTGCCTTCCACCGCCTTCGGCTGTCCGTCGAATATCACCTTCTCCTCAGCTGCAAGATAGGTGGCCTTGGCGGCGGTGATCACCCTTTCGCCCTTGATGAGTCTCACGTTGCCGTCGGCTTCGATCTTCGTTATCCTGCCGTCTTCCGCATAAAACACAAGCATCCTGTCCGCATGAATCTTCATCGTTTCCGTCCTTGCGACTACCGAGCCTTCAAAAAGCGCGGTGCGCGCCTTGTTGTCGGCAGTCAGCGTCGCCGACGTGATGACTACAGGCCCTTTCGTCTCGATGAGCTTGTCTTCACCGAACGAGGAAGGCACGGAGAAAGAACCCCACAGAAATAATAGCAGGAACAGTGCGCCTGGGGTCTCAAAAAAAGGTCGCTTTGACATTCCTCGTGAAACGCACCTTGTCGTCCTTGGTGGCGGAGAGCCCTTCACCCTCGAGTCTGAACTTTCTCCCTTCCATCCGGACTTTTCCTGCTGAGGTGAGTATGCCCGTTGCAGGGTTCCAGAAAAGATTCCTTGCATGGATGACCGAATCCTTTGTCTTGAGAGTGACGTTGCTATCGAGCTGCAGTTCCCTGGTGCTCACGTTATAGACACCGCTGTCTGCATTCAGGACGACTCCTTCCTTCCTGATATCCATAGCGACCGCATCGAGTTTTGCGAGGGTCTCGTCTCTTGTGAAGTCCGCCCTGCGTGCGGTGAGCACCCAGGAGTCGGCGCCGTTCTTTTTATTCACGATGCGCAGCCCCTCGATGTAAGAGGTCGTCCGGTTGACCGAAAGCCCCCGCTTATAGTCCTGGTCGTCGTAAAAGACGAAGAAGCCGAGAAAAACAAGGGATACTGCGAAGAGAAGCCAAAGAATCCTGCGGCTCCCCGAAAAGAGCCCTGGTCCCATATTTACCACGTCCATAGAAAATTCTATCACATGAAAAAGCCTATAGTAAAGCAAAAAATGTACCAAAACGAGTCCAAACATTGGGAGGAGGGGTTCTCTTCAGCGGGAAGGAAGTCCGATGCAGACATTCTCCTATGCGAACCGCACTTCGAAAAAGAAAGGGGGCGGGCCGGAGCGCCGCCCCCTTTCTCAAAGCAGTTACTGGCTGAGCGCCAGGGACACGGCTGGGGATACTGGTGACCGA
>JAMCWJ010000104.1:923-31529 GCA_023475105.1 Nitrospirota bacterium | reverse complement strand
TGGTGCTTCTTCGATAATAAAGCCGGCAGTGAGAAAAGCCGCTCCGGCCCCGGAAACGGCGAGGTCGTTGACCGTTCCGTATACGGCCAGCTCGCCGATATTTCCGCCGGGGAAAAAAAGGGGAGAAACGACATAGGAATCGGTCGTAAAGGCGACTCTTCCGGGGGCAATGTCCAGTATGGCCGAATCGCCGCAGTTCCGCATGTCGAAGGCGGATGCGAAATGCTCCCTGATCAGGTCGTGCATTAACCTTCCGCCGCTTCCGTGGCCGAGCAGAATCCTATCCACGATAAGCCCCGTACCGGTAATATGCTGCGCAGCTTCCTTCAGTGCTTACCATGCAGGCGCCGACCGGACTCTCAGGCGTACAGGCGGCGCCGAACAAGGGGCATTCGACCGGCGTCTTCACTCCCTTGAGAATCTCGCCGCAGGAACACGCCTCGGGTTCCGGGGAAGATTCGACCTCGGGCCGGAACTTCTTCATCGCATCGAAGTCGGCAAACCTTTCCCTGAGCCTGAGCCCGCTTCCGGGAATCGTCCCTATGCCCCGCCAGTATGCATCGCAGGGTTCGAAGTATTCGTCGAGCAGGGACAGCGCCCTGGGATTCCCTTCCTCCCGCACCACTTTGGCGTATTGGATCTCGATCTCCGCCCTCTTTCGCGCAGTCTGCACGAGCAGCATGAAGATGCCTTCGATGATGTCCTCCGCGCCAAACCCCGTGATCACCCCGGCTTTCCCGTACTTCTCCGCGATGAACTCATAGGGTTTCCTTCCGATTATTGCGCTCACGTGTCCCGGGAGAATGAAGCCGTCGACCCTCACCTCGCCTGAGTCGAGCAGCGCCTTGAGGGCGGGAGGCACAAGCTTGTGGACGGTGTAGAGGGAAAAATTTCCGATCCCTTTCCTTTCCGCCTCCGCGACCGTCGCGGCAAACAGAGGCGAGGTCGTCTCGAACCCCGTCGCGAAGAATACCACCTCCCTTTCGGGATGTTCCTTTGCAAGCTTCAGCGCGTCTGCGGGAGAATAGAAGACCCTGACATCGGCGCCCGTCGCACGGGCATCGTTCAGAGATCCCTTTCCCCCGGGAACACGCATCATGTCGCCGAAGGTCGCAAGCACAACACCCGGCATCCTCGCCAGTGCGATTGCTGCATCGACATCCGTAAGGGAAGTGACGCAGACAGGGCACCCGGGCCCGCTGATGAGTTTCACCTCCGGGGGGATGATGTCCCTCACGCCATGCCTGAAGATTGCTACTGTGTGCGTGCCGCAGACCTCCATAAGTTTCAGAGGTCCTCCCCGCTTCTCCATCAGCCTTCTGATTCCGCCGACTATCTCGTTCATGAACCGACCCCCGTATGAGCTTTCAGTTGCTCCCTGCAGAGGTAGGCCTGTCCGAGGGATATGCCTCCGTCGTTGCAGGGGACAGCTCTGTTTATGAATACGTTCAGTCCTTCCCGGGACAGCAATCTCATGCTTCTCCGGAGCAGATAGAGGTTCTGGAAAGTCCCTCCGCTCAAGGCGACGCCCTTCAGACTCCGGATCCCGGAAATCTTCCGCACCATCAGGACCACCGCAGCCGATACGGCATTGTGAAACTTTGTCGCGACCACGCGTCTGTCGACTCCGTGAATCATGTCCTCGACCATGCCAATCATTACTCGCGAAAAATCGACGGTCAGGACTTCCCTTCCCTCCCCTCCCTCGCTCAGCTCCGCGGCGTATCCTTCCTCCAGACCGTCTACCACAAAAGATTCGAGGGCCATTGCCGCCTCACCCTCGAAGGTATTCCTGTCGCAGATGCCGAGAAGGGCGGAGGCTGCGTCAAAGAGCCTGCCTGCCCCCGAAGAAAGAGGCGCGAACTGTCTCGAGTGAAACAGCTTCAGGACCGCCTCTATCCGGTCCATGCCATGCCGACCGGAAAACCCTATCGCTTTCAAGCAGCGCGATGACTCATCCCCTGCGGCGTCGAAGAGGTAGCTCACCGCAGTCCTCCAGGGCTCTTTCACCGCCATCTCTCCTCCCGGAAGGGGGATGTATCTGAAGTGCCCGACCCGCTCGAATCCTCTGCTGTCCGCGACAAGGAACTCCCCGCCCCACAGGTTTCCGTCGGTGCCGTATCCGGTCCCGTCAAGGGCGACCCCGATCACCTTTTCCTTCAGTCCGTGTTCGGCCATAACGGAACCGACGTGCGCGTAATGATGCTGTATTCCGAACGTCCTCACCCCTTTCTCCCCGCCCGCCGCCCTTTGTTTCAAGGCCCATCGGGTCGAGAGGTAATCCGGATGGAGGTCGTGGGCTATCGCTTCGGGACGCACCCTGTACACGCTCCTGATAGTGTCGAGGCATCCCTCAAAAAACCGCAAGGTTTCGTAATTCTCCATGTCGCCTATATGCTGGCTCGGTATCGCGAAGCTTCCCTTGGTCACCGTGAAGGTGTTCTTGAGGTCCGCTCCGCAGCCCAATACCTCGGGCCCCTCGTCATGCAACGGGACCGGCTCGGGCGTGTATCCCCGCGACCGGCGAATAAAAGAGGTCGCCGGGAAGGTTGTCCTGCGCCCGGAGGAAACCTTCCGTGATGGGAGTTCCAGGCTGTCGGGCCGCTCTCCGCTCCCTGCCCCGGGTACCTTCTGGTCTTTGACAAGCCGTACCACTGAATCATCCGTGCCCGTAAATATCTCTCTGTTGTGAAGAAGCGCCGCATCGATGAGACCGCTGAGTTTTAGAAAAACCTCCTCGTTGTCCTTCACAATAGGCTCTTCCGACAGGTTCCCGCTCGTCATCACGAGGGCATCGAAATGGGGAACTCCTAACGGCATGATATTCCCCTGATCTCCCTCCTTCGGAAACGGAGATGAGAACGAACCCGGACTCCGGAGGGTCGTTTCCGCAGACCGCATCCCATCGCCTGCGGTTGCTCTCAGCGGATGATAAAAAAGCAGGTAATGGAGGGGCGTGTAGGGCAGCATAACACCGAGGTACTGATTGTGCGGAGAAACCGCCTCGGCGAGGAGATACCGGAAGCTCTGCTTTTTCTTCAGCAGCACGATCGGCCGCATCGGTGAGAGGAGGACTGAGCGCTCGTCATCCGAGACTTCGCAAAACTTTTCAACCGCGTCGAGGGAGGGCGCCATCAGGGCAAAGGGTTTGTTGCTCCTCCTTTTCCGCTCGCGCAATCTCCTTACGGCGCCGTCGTTCATAGCGTCACAGGCGATATGAAACCCGCCGAGGCCCTTCATCGCGACAACGGCCCCCTCCTTTAAAAGCGTGATCGCCCCGGTTATCGGCTCTGCCTTTTCGTACGCTTTGAACGTTGCGCTCCTGACCTCGAGCGTCACCTGCGGCCCGCACTTCGCGCACGCGTTCGGCTGGGCGTGGAACCTCCTGTCCCCCGGGGCGTCGTATTCTTCACGGCACTGAGGGCACATTCCAAAAACGGACATAGTGGTATTAGGCCTGTCATAGGGGACGGACCTCGTAATGGTATACCGCGGACCGCAGTTCGTGCAGTTGATAAATGCGTAAAGGTATCTCCTGTTTTCCGGGTCAAAGAGTTCTTTCAGGCAGTCCTCACACAGGGAGACATCGGGCGATATCAGGGTAAACCTTCCCTCATCCCTGCTTTCGATGATGCGGAAGCCCGTGTAACCGCGCGCCGGGAGAGGGTCGACGCTGACCTCAAATATCTTCGAAAGATCCGGTGCTTCGGACGGCAGCCGCGCAATGAAATCCGAGAGGTTCTCTCCTTCCACGTCGATGCTCACCCCGTCGGAGGTGTTGGTGACGTACCCTCTCAGGTTCAGCGAGCCGGCCAGGGTATAGACATACGGCCTGAACCCGACGCCCTGGACGATCCCCTTTACGGTAATTTTTGCCCTCTCAACCATTCAGCCCATGCAGAGATCCCCTCTCCTGTCTTGCCGGACACCTCGAAGATCTTTATCGAAGGGTTGAGGGAGAGGGCATCCTTCCGTATTTTATCGATATCGACGTCAAGGCGGTCGAGAAGATCGATCTTGTTGAGTATCATCACCGACGATTCCCTGAACATCAGCGGATATTTCAACGGTTTGTCGTGCCCCTCGGTCACGCTCAGAAGCATCACCTTCATGTCCTCGCCGACCTTGAATTCCGCAGGGCATACGAGATTCCCGACATTCTCGATGATCAGCACGTCCAGCTCGCCGAGCGGAACGTCGGGCAACACTTCGCTTATCATGTTTGCATCGAGGTGGCAGGCCCCTCCCGTATTGATCTGCACCACCGGAACGCCGGTTCCGGAGATGCGCTCGGCGTCATCCGTTCCCGCGATGTCCCCCTCTATCACGCCGATTTTCAGTGCGCCGTCCAGAGCGCGGATCGTCTTTTCGAGAAGCGTCGTCTTCCCCGCGCCTGGAGCGCTCATCAGGTTTATCACCAGCACATTGTGTTCCCGGAACCTCTTTCTGTTCTCCTCTGCGATCCTGTCGTTTGCCTCGAGTATCCGTGTGACTACCTTCACCTTCATCAATTGACCTCCATCTCGACAATGTCCAACTCATAGCCTTTCCGTATTGTAAACGAGTCCGAACCGCAAAGGGGGCAATTGAGCACGTAGGTCTCGCTCACCTCGAAATCGTTCCTGCAGGAGTTGCAGAAACCGCCGAGGGGAACGATGTCGAGGACAAGCTCGGCATTTTCCGCCAGGGTGTCGTGCTTCGCCGCTTCAAAAGCAAATGTAACGGCCTCAGGCAGGATGCCTGAGGCCATTCCTATCCTGAGTCTTACCGATTCGATCGAACGGTAGCCTTCCTGCCTGCATCGGTCCGAGAGGGTGTCAAGAAGGCTGAGAACTATGGAAGCCTCGTGCATTACTGCTCTTTTGCCAGCCTTTCCTTCTCCTTTTCGTAGGCCTCTTTCCCGGCTTCGACGGCAGTCGTGAGGATCGACTTCTGCTCATTGACAAAGCCCTTCCCCTTGTCGAGCACAGAGGTAACCCTGCTCTTCGCCTGGTCCACGTAATCCTCCGCCCTGTCCTTCACGTCGTCCGCCAGTTCCCGGATCCGCAACCTTGTCTCCCTCCCCGACTTCGGGGCAAGGAGCAGGGCCGCGCCCGCACCCAACAACCCCCCGAGAAGAAACGAAAGGAATATGGAACTTACCCCGTACCCTTCTTCATCGTGTCTCATTCTCTGCCTCCTTTCTCTTTGCCTGACGGCAAACTAACCCGTATGAGATAATTTCTCGCATAGAAAGCGGGGGAACCCTGCCTTTAAGCGTCCCCTCTCCTGCGGAAGAGATTTTTCAGAAGCACCTCCAGGGCCGCGCTCACCCCTGCCTTCAATCCTCCAACCCTGACGACGGCCAACGAGGTGACATCTTCGAGGAAGTCACTCACCTGTTTCACATTTGCGCCGACGTCCCTTACGGAACTCGAAAGAACCCTGACATCTTCTGTTACCCCTGAGACATTGTCGGTAACTTTTCTCACGCTTTTCAGGGTCTCCTGCAGCTCCTCGAGGGTCGGTTTTATCGTATCTTCCGTAGTCTTTAGAAATTCCTTCAACGCCCTTGCCGCTCCCCTCAACTCCACCATCACGTAAATAAAAACGATGACTGCTCCGATAAACGCGAGGGTAATAAGCCCGAGAAACACGCTGTCCATCGTCCCTCCTTCACCGGAATTATACCACACGGCTTCCGGCTACCTGACCAGTACACATAGTGTATTGTATTAGGAATTTTTTGTTATGTAAAGGATTTTATGGTATTTTATCTAGGTTATGGATGAGAGGGCCTATATGAGAAAAGCACTTGTACTCGCGGCGAAGGCGAGTGGCAGGACAAGCCCGAACCCCATGGTAGGCGCATTGATCGTAAAGAACGGAAGGATCATTGCGGGGGATTATCACCGGCAGGCAGGCACGCCTCATGCAGAGGCCCTCGTCTTGCGTAAGGTGGGTGAAAAGGCAAGGGCATCGACCCTTTACGTAACACTCGAGCCATGTTGCCATACCGGCAAGAGGACACCTCCGTGCACGCAGGAGTTAATCAAAGCGGGAGTGAGCACGGTCGTAGCGGCGATGAAAGACCCAAACCCCAAAGTCTTGGGCAAAGGGCTCAGGGAGCTCGAGCAGGCGGGCATAACAGTCGTCTCGGGGGTGCTGGAGGAAGAGGCGAGAAGACTGAACGAGGCGTATGTGAAGTATATCGTCGAGAAGAAACCCTTTGTGATACTGAAGGTTGCAATGACCCTCGACGGAAAAATCGCTACCGCAGAAGGCGAATCAAAATGGATCACAGGCGAAAAAGCGAGAAAAGTCGTCCACAGACTGCGCAGCAGCGTAGATGCGGTGTTGACCGCCATAGGGACCGTAAAAGCCGACGATCCTCAGCTCACGGCACGCATAAGGGGGGGCAGGAATCCGATAAGGGTCGTGATCGATCCCGACCTCGAAATCCCTCCGGGTTCGAGGCTGCTTCAGGTTCCCCCTGAGACGATCATAGTAACAAAAGAAGATGGAGAGACAGGAAGCTCCGCTAAGAATAAGAAGTATATTAGTCTTGTGAAGTCAGGAATTAAACTGCTGTCATTTAAAGTAGTACTTGATCTTAACTGGCTTATGCGAAAGCTGGCCGAGAACGGCATCACCTCACTTCTCACCGAGGGTGGCTCTTCCATGAATGCCCGTCTTCTTGAGGCGGGGGTCGTCGATAAAGTGATGTTCTTTATCGCTCCCAGGATCCTCGGCGGAAGGGATTCATATCCCGCGGTCGGCGGAAAGACGCTCAAACGCCTCGAAGACGCACAGAGATTGCGCGACGTCTCCGTGAAAAGGCTCGGCGAGGATATCCTGGTGGAAGGGTATCCGGACCGCTCCAAACCGCTTCGTCCTCCCGCCAAACCCGACCGCTTCGTCCTCCCGCCAAACCCGTCTAAGCTGTAGGACGAAAACCTACGCGCCTGTCATCCGACGCCTACAAACAATTCTCTTCCTTGTGTCTTTTTTTATTTTCCCGTCGCCGATAAAATATAGGTAGGAAAGGGTCGGTGTTGTCTGAAACGACGTACTGACAAAGGGAGGCTTTTTCTCGGTGCCTGACGCGGAGATGACGCAATATGGGCGAAGCGGCGACGGCTGATCGCAAGCCTCCGAAAGAATGGCCGACCTGCTGATGCCGGAGAGCTCATAGAGAAAGGAGGAAAGTATGGGAAGAAGGCTGATCATAATTCTTGCTATGGGAATCTTCATGATATGCTTCGGCTGTGCCGGCTACGCCGGGTATGGTTATTATGAATACCCGGATTATTATGACTATCCCTACGGCTACTATTATGACTATGGTTACTACTATCCCTACGGCGGACCCTATTTCTACGGAGAAGAACATGAAGAGCATGAAGAGCATGGACGGCATGAAATGCACGAAAGACATGAAAGAGGTGAGGAACGCGGAGAGCACGGGGGATTCAGGGACAGAGACTGAAGAGGAAATCAATCCGGATTTCTGGTAACATGAAAAGAAAGAGTCCGAAACTGGACCGTGTTACGCGCAAAGGAGAACGTGTATGCTGAGAGATAGTCCTGTAAAGATTTTCTTAAAGATTCTTTTTGCCGCACTCTTTATTTCCAGCGGGTTCTTACTCGCAGGCTACGCCTCTGCGCAGGCCGATATGGAGCATTATGAGCATGTCGCGGGAGGACAGGAAGTAATTGCGGCCGTCGGCACGGAGCCGGAGAATCTTACCGCTGGAAATCCTGCAACCGTCCTCTTCACGCTCAAGGACAGAGAGGGCAATCCGGTCGAAAACCTCACCATCCATCATGACCGTCTCTTGCATGTGGTGATCGCGAGTCAGGACTTCACCGTTTTTGCCCATATCCATCCCGAGGACTTCGGGCCGGTCACCCCTGAAATGAAAAAGACCGGCCGATATCCCGTACGGTTCACTTTTCCGAAGGCCGGACGCTATATCGTCGGACTCGACTTTGCAGTAAAGGGGTATCTCTTTTCGAGACATTTCCTGCTTGCCGTTGAAGGGACACCCGAGATGGGTTCCCCCAAAAAGGATCTGACCGGAGAAAAGCGTTTCGACGGTCTCGACGTATCTTTCTCCCCGGCCCCGGGACCGGTCGTAACAGGGAAGGAAGTCGTCTTTAGCTATGTTTTCAAAAAGAACGGCAAACCCGTTATCGATCTCGAACCCTATCTTTCGGCGCCAATGCATCTTGCCGTAATCTCTGCGGACCTTGAACATTTCATCCATACCCACGGCGAACTTCCAGGGATGCCAGGCATGGGGCAGCACGAACATCACATGGAGATGAAGATGCCGGCCTCCGAAAAGTTCGGACCTAAGGTCGAGGTCCATGTTGTATTCCCAACCAAGGGCCTGTACCAGATTTTCGGCCAGGTCGGGCACGAGGGCCGGGTAATTCTCACGAGCTTTATGGTCGAGGTGCGATGAGGGAGATGCAGGCGCATACACGCTCCGGAGACATCCGGCAATAACCCTCCTGCCGCTTTTCTCAGGGATTGTTGAGCCCCTGCTTACATTTTCTCAGGAATTCCTCTACCTTTCTTCGTATTTCGTCCCTCGCCCTCCTGAATTCCCTCATGACTTCGTCTTCCGTTCCGACGGTCCCCACAGGGTCTTTTATGGGCCAGTGCAGTCGCATGATGTACGGCGGAGTCCATGGACATGCGTCCTCGGCGTTGCTGCAGAGCGTGATGATGATGTCCATTTTCCGAAGCTGCGCTTCATCGATCTCTTTAGACCTCTGACGCGAAATATCGATCCCGATTTCCTCCATCACCGCTATCGCCCTGCGATGGATGCCCGCGGCTATGAGCCCTGCGCTGTGCGGCTCGACCAGGCCCCTCCCAAGTTCCCTCGCAAACCCTTCAGCCATCTGGGAACGACAGGAGTTGCCTGTACAGAGGAACATCACTTTACGCATCGTTCTCTCCTTCGGGGGCTTCCTTTTTCGGCCCGATTCCCTTGGGCGTCCTGCGAACAACTGACATACCCCAGCCTCCACCATGCACGATACTGATTCGCCCCCTTGTATGTCCCGGCAGAACTGCGGTAAGAAGGGGGAGACCACTCAACGTGCGCTCCCACGATCAAGCTTTCTGCATCCGCGGCCCTCCCCCGCATCTGGCTCGCCGGAAAGGCGGCGAGGCAGATGCGGGGCAATCCTTACCCGCCGAAACTACCTGTCGAGCGTCACTGTGTTTGTTACTGAATGAATGGGGTAGCTGTTGTCGGGATTCACTGCCTGATAGACAAGATCTACGGTCACTTCAGCGGTTCTCACCCCTGCCGGGAGGTCGAATTCAATCGTATCCGCTTTCGTCTGATAGGGCTGGAGGCTCGTGTCACGCAGGTTGGCCACCTTCCACTGCGCCCCGTATTTCATTTTCGTGTCGCGGCAGTTCGTGGCCTGCGGGTGGTAATGTCTTTCAGCCTTTCCGATCTCTGTGCCGTCCGGTGACTTTGCGGTCACTATCATGACCACTCTGTTGTGGGACGGTCAGCCGTCAGGAATTCTATGGCCTGCTGTCGTCGTTATCTTCGTGTTGACGACTACTTTCGGAGTATAGTCCTTTGCCTTTCTCAGCCACTCGTACCCCAGGGTCTGCACATCCAGGGAAATCGCCTGCGCGAGAAGTTCCGAGGTCTGTTTGTCGTCGTTAAAATTCGGGGCGATAACGTGATCCCCCTTCTTCATATGGCACTCCTGGCACGTATGCGTCCCTCCCGCCGGTATATAGGAATGGAGATAGCTTCCGTAGAGGTTTGCGCACTGGAAAGGCTGGTCGAATTCGAGGTTGGGGCCGAGACCGTGGCATTGTCCGCAAAATATCGCATTTTTCATGATCGCGCTCTTTTTCACTTTTGTAAATGTCTTGTCGGGATGGGCGTCGATGTCCTTTTTACTGCTATAGAGCACTCCTTTCTCCGGTTCGCCCAATTCGCGCTTGTGGATGATCGCCCTGGCATTATGGCAGACAGTACAGGTGATCCGGAGCTTCGCGACCTTCGTTGCATCCTGCGCGACAAGCGCTTGTGCCAGTTCAACTGCCACTGAGTCCTCTGCAGAGATAAGAGCCTGAGGGAGGTGACACTTGAAGCACGGGAAATTCTTTATTGTCGCCCTTTGAGGATCATCCGGTGAAAAGGCGGTTGCGCCCTTCGTCGCGAGCGGCGTCAGCATCAGCCCTCCCTTCACCCCCATGAGTGGCCGCGCATGATGAGATTTTTCCCATTGCGTATAAATCTCGGCGTGGCAGTCCTTGCACCCCGAAGAATCATACATCTCGACCAGTTCGTCGATAGTCTTCGCCTTTTTCTCGGTCTGCCCTGCGCCTGCGGCAAACGGCAGAACCACCAAAAACAGCACAAGCAATAGTTTCAGCGACTTCATACACCCTCCTTCTTGCCGTACCTTTTCTGTTCAAATTCCCATTCCCCGGTACCGTATGCGCTACCATCACCCCCTTGCTTTGCCTCGGGAAGGGGAGCCTCCGAAAATCGCATCGCCTTCACTAAAAATATTCGGCCCCCGCGGGTACTTACAATTTAATTATCTCAGGTTGTTGGCTCGCCGTCAATTTCCGAAGGGCTCGCCGCTGCAGGCGGAGCAGCACGACAACATTCGGAAAGTGGGCACGTTCCTTTCCCCGATCGAGAAACCGTGCCATCGGGGCAGCAAGCAGGCGCGTGAGCAGAGTCAGACAGACACCGCGGAAAACGCCTTTCCTTGAAAAAAAAGAAGGGTTCCGGATCAGTTGCGCGGCGCCTGCCCTCGGGCAGACAGTCACAGTCAGCTTCGCCTTGACTGGAGCAGTAACCGCCTTCTTTACGAAGAAGACCTGAATTCCCCGATCGACCCGTTGCTCATGGAGAACCGCCGTTTCGCCTGACCCGCCAGTTCCGAGTTGTGCGTCACAAGGAGAAAAGTTATCCCCTTCTTTTCATTCATTGCCGCGAAAATCCGCATCACCTCCGCCTCTGTTTCCTCATCGAGATCACCCGTAGGCTCATCGGCAAGAATCAGCACCGGGTCGTTCATAAAGGCACGTGCGATGGCGACGCGTCTCTGCTGCCCCCCGGACATCTGCGAGGGACGGGCATCGGCCTTGCCGGCAAGTCCGACAAGATCCAGCAGCTCCAGGGCCTTCTCTTCGGCGCGAGCGGGAAGGCTTTGCCTGTGAAACGCCACGGGGAGCAGGAGGTTTTCTTTTGCGGTGAGCATCGGAAGAAGACTCGCGAACTGGAAGACGAAGCCGATCTTCCCACAGCGGTATTCCGAGAGTCTGTCACTGTCGTAGGAATAGATGTCGTCTCCCTCGAAAAAGACCCTGCCCGATGTCGGCCTCAAGATACCTCCGAGAATCGACAAGAGAGTGGTCTTGCCCGACCCGGAATGGCCGATGATCGAAACGAATTCACCCTTTTCGACCCTGAGCGAAGCCCCATTCACCGCCTGGAGCTCCGTCCCGCCGACCCCGTACGTCTTCGTGACTCCCTCAAGGACAATCTGCGTCAACCCTGTACCCCCTTTAAAACGACAAGAGGTTCCGTCTTCTTCAACCTTCGGATCGGAGACAGCGCACCGACGACGCAGATGCCTGTACCGGCCAGAAGTCCTGAAACCGCGATCACTGCCCTCTCCCAAACACCCAGGTCAGTCGATATATTCCTGAGGATGGTGAACCCCTTCGCCAGGGTGACCGAAAGAACGGTGCCGCACAGAACTCCGGCGATGCTCCCGAGGCCTCCGATCACGAGGACCTCGAAGAGAAAGACCCGCATCACATGAGACTCTCTTGCCCCGATCGCCCTCATGATTCCGACCTCTCTCGCCCTCTCGTTCACGATACCGGAAAAGACAGCCCAGGTGAGAAAGGCGGAGAGGAGAGAGGTAAGGACGATGGTCATGAAGAATATCCGGTTGATGTCCCGCAGGGCGCTCAGGACGTTCTTCCCGATGTCCTTCCTAGCAACCGTATCGGTCTCTATTATCGTATCTTCGATCTCTCCCGCAACCCGGTAAGGGTCATAGCCGCTCTTCACCCTGGCGAGGATGACCGATATCTTCCCCGGTTTGATCTCGGCTTTGCCTTTCTTTATGATGTCCTCTATATTGTTCTCATCGATAAATATTGCAGTATCGAGACCCGTGCCCGTCTTGTCGAGGACCCCCACCATTTTGAATACATTTCCGAACAGAACACTGTCCACCTCCGTGAGTCCCAGACTGATATTGAGGGCTGATTCGCTGCCGACGATCGCCTCGCCTCTTTGCAGTCTGCCGAGCCTCTTCCCAAGCCACGGCGTGATCACGAAGTCGGTGTCCTGATCGAAGGCCACAACAACGGACTCGGGCACATCGCAGCAGGCGCCAGTGATCGTCGCGAGATACGTCTGCTCCGTCACCCGGTCTATGCCCCTGATCTTCTTTACCCTTTCTACTATCCCTCTGTCCATGTAAAACGTCTTGACCTTGTTTTCGAGGAGCACGTCCTCAGCAGCTCCCCTTGATCCTGTCGGAACGATAAGCAGGTCTGCGCCAAGCCGCTCGGAAGTGATCCTAATACCCGAATCGACCCGCCTCACGAACGACAGGGCGAAAACAAGGAGAGAGACGAGGAGCCCGATCGCGAGAACCAGTATTGCCGTTCTCAGCGGTTTCCTCTCGAGGTTCCGAATCGCGAGAGAGAAAAGAGTGAATGTATGTGTCATGCTCTTTTAGAAGATTCACACGATTCTTTCTACGCGGCCCAAGGCCGCATAGAAAGAATCCGAAGGCAGGAGATTATTTCTTATAGTTTGCGTCCAGCCCGCAGAGGATTGCGCTCTTGTCGCCTTTTCTCATGCCCTTGTGGCATCCGAGGCATACCGTCACAGGCTTGCCCACGAGCTTCCTGGCATCGGTGTCGTATACCATCAATGTCCCGTCGGTGATCTCCTTGTCGGGAGTCGGCTTGCCGTCGACATCACAGCCCTCGGTGTTGCTCCGCAGCGTGAGAAGGGCATACTTTCCGTCGGGTGTCGGCATCACATCATGGTTCTCGCCGAAGTTCGGCTTCGTCATCTTCTCATCGACAAGCTTCAATGTTGCGGTATCGATAACCCACATCCTGTCGCCGGCCGACTGGAAAATGTATTTATCGTCCTTGCTGAAATACTGCCTGAAGGTGATCGTCTTTGCAGGCTCGCCGGACAGCGTGGCCGTTGCAAGTTTCTTCATCTTGCCCCTGTCCAGAGACGCAGTGTCCACGAGGACGAGGTCCTGTTTCCCGTTCATTTTTCCGTCCTCACCCTTCAGGACAAACGTGAGAAGAAATTTCTTCATGTCATTGGAGTTGATTCCGTGCACGAACTGGTACGTCCCGGCTTTGTATCCGAGATCGCTCACGAACACCCTGTGTTTATGTGCCATGCTCTTTTTGTCGAATACGTCGACATACCCCTCGCTGCCCATAAATACCGGCATGTAAGAATCCTTGCTCTGGCCCGAAGCGCAATAGACCGGTCCGGTTTTGGCCGGCGACCGGGTGTCAGGGGTCATCGCGAGGTCCTTGACCACATTGCCGGTCTTCAGATCAGACTTGCCCACATGCATCTTCCCGTCCTTGTCCAGCGCATAGGTCGACCAGAACAGGACAGTGCTGTCGCCGGCATCGATTCGGGCATCGTGAGTCTTATGGCTTGCCGTCGTGCCGATGGTGACCATGTCAAGACTGTTCACCTTAATCGGGTCATTCTCGTTGTTGGGATCTATCGTCACATCCGCCTTTGCAAAATGACCACCGTGTCCTGCAACGTAGACGGTGGCTGAATAGGTCTTCTTTGCGGCTACGACAGAGGCAGTTTTTGAATCGAAAATGGTGAAGGCCAGATATCCGAGACAGACAACGCTGAATATGCCCACGAGACCAAACAATCTTCTCTTCATATTTTCCCCCCTAAAAAATAATTAGATCTTCGTACAGGAAAACAAGCCGCTGCGCAAGGTTCTCCGCCCCTGTTTCACCCCCTTTCGAGAAATTCGTCGATACCTTCTCCGTTGAAAAACGTAACATTCCACGGACTGCGGTGTCAACGTCAAATTATGGGTTTAGCTTATGTACTTACTTGAAATAGTTATTGGCGGTGGGGCGTTCTCGAAAAAACCATGGACACCTGCTTCTCCCCGGACTTTTCGAATGTGAGAGCGAGAACGAATTCGTGACTTTCTTTTATGTCTTCGGGTATCTTAAAAACCATGATGTGCCGCCGGCCGGGTCTGAGCTGCAGGACGCTTGCGGCGGGCACGGATATCTTTTCTCTCCTCACCATTTTCCCGTCTTTCACATCATGGAGTTCCGTCACCGTGCCCGGGATGTTCACCCTCGCTCCCACCAGGCTGTCACCGCCGTTCCCCGAGTTTTCTATCGTCAGAAAGATGGAGCAGACACCGACCATTGTGGAAGACAGCCTCGCCTCAGGATTCTCGATATGGATCTGCGGAAACCGGGAACACCCGCCGCCTCCTGCCATTCCCGACAATACCGTAACGAACCATATAATCAGACCCGCCCGAATCCGTTTTGTAACCGGCAGAATCGGACCCTTCATGCAGTCTCTTTTCGGAACCCCGGGTCGATCACTTCGTTCTGCCTTTCACACAGCAAAGCATTTCACAAAAAAGAGCCGTCTCCGGCAGACGCCGCGACAGCCCGTTCTTCCAGAAGTTCGGAGTTCCAGGATCAATAGGGAAGGACTACATCATACCCGACGAGTGCCCTCGCAATCTCTTCGGTACTCATCTGTTCAAACTTGTTTTCAGGGACATTGGAGAAGATCTTCGCGTCCATATCCCCGAGCGTCTCCACATTGAGGTCGATCCCCTCGTCCGATTCGAGCTTTCTGTCCACGACGAACACGTTTATCTCGTCGTCGGCCAAGGTGAGCCCTACGGACATCCTCAATGCCTCCGCCTGCCTGTCCCTTACGAGCACCGCGATCTTCTTTGCCATTTTAGCCTCCAAAGAGTAATAGTGAATTCTTTTTTATCACAAAGAACAACGACTCGTCAAGAACTTAATGGGGTTATATGGAATATAAATCCTCCTTTGTTCCATAATAGAAAAATGGACAAACTGCTCTCGGTCATCATCCCGAACCACAACGGGGCAGCTACGATCGGGAAGTGTCTGGAGGCGGTCTGCTCCTCCCGCTTCGGCAGTTTCGAGGTGATCGTCGTCGACGATTGCTCCACGGATAATTCCGTGGATGTGATCCGAAAATTCCCCTGCACGCTCGTACAGCTGACAGAGCATTCGGGCGCCTCCAAAGCAAGGAACACGGGGGCCCGGCGCGCCGGAGGGGAAATCCTTTTCTTCACAGACGCCGACTGCGTGGTGCGTGAAGATACTCTTTCTTCGGCGGCGGAGGCGATCGCGGGGCGCGAAAATGTCGTCGTCGGCGGAACCTATACGAGGCTGCCTTATGACAGCGGCTTCTTCAGCTCCTTCCAATCGGTCTTCGTCAATTACTCCGAAACGAAGAAAGGGCACCCCGACTATATCGCAACGCATGCCATGGCCGTCGGCTCGCGCCTCTTCAAAAAGAGCGGGGGATTCTCCGAGGATTTCCTTCCGATCCTCGAAGATGTGGAATTCAGCCACAGGCTGCGCAGGTCGGGGTACAGGCTCGAAATGCAGCCCCACATCCTCGTGCGCCACATTTTCAATTTCACCCTTTCCAGATCCCTCCGCAACGCCTTCAGAAAATCGCTTTTCTGGACCCAATACTCGCTCGGGAACAGGGACTTGTTCGGCGACTCGGGCACGGCCTCGGCCGGGCTTAAGGCGAATGTCGCATGTTTCCTCGTGAGTGCCCTTCTCTTTCCCTTTTTTCTTGTTTCGGGGAGAAGTATTTTTTTAGGTGCTCTCGCTTGTGTCTTCGCGGCAGATGCCTTCCTCAACAGGGGGCTGATTGCGGCCTTCTACCGCTCGAAAGGCTTCCCCTTTGCCCTTGCAGCATCGATGTACTATATGATGCTCTATCCCCTTGCGGTCGGCGCAGGCGCCCTCACGGGCGCACTCAGGCACTTCCTCCCGGAGGCAAAGAGATAAGATGTATTCGCTCCTCCGCCATTCAGGCTCGATCTTCTGGAAAAAAAGGGCGATCCACCTCACCTTTTTCGTCACACGGAAATGTAATCTGAAGTGCCCCTTCTGTTTCTATCTCAGCGGAGAAAGGGGCTCCCGGGTCCCGGAAAACGAGCTTTCGCTCGAAGAAATCGGACGCATTTCCCGATCGATGGGCAGTCTGCTCTGGCTGGCCTTTTCCGGCGGCGAGGTTTTTCTGCGTGACGACCTTGAAGAAATCAGTGAGATCTTCTACAAGAACAATAAACCCGCGATCATGCTCTTTCCCACCAACAGCATGCTTCCCGACGTCATCAGGGAAAAAACGGAGAGGATAGTGAAGCGCTGCAAAAAAAGCATTATCGCCGTAAAGCTTTCCCTTGATGGAATGAGGGAGAGACACGACGAACTCCGCGGAAGGAAAGGGAGCTTCGAGAAGACGATGGCCACGTACCGCCTCCTCGAGGGGCTCGTCGCGACCTACCCCCACTTCGAGCTGGGAATCAACACGGTATTCTGTTCCGAAAACCAGAACGAGATGGACGGGATAATCGATTTCGTGCTGGGTCTGAAAAACGTGAAGACACATACGATCTCCCTCGTGCGCGGCGACGCCACCGACAAGGCATTCAAGAAAGTCGATTACGCGAAATACCTCGCAGCGATAGAAAGGCTCGAAGAGAACCTCAGGGCCGGGGTTTCGAGTACCTACCGGTTCAGGGGCGCGCGTATCAAGGCGGCCCAGGACATTCTCCAGCGCCGGCTCATTCATAGGACCGCTGCGGAGAAAAAACAGCTCATCCCCTGCTACGCGGGAAGACTGAACCTCGTCCTTACAGAGGGGGGCGATCTCTACCCCTGCGAGATTCTTTCAGAACCGCTCGGGAACGTGAGAAAGCAGGGGTATGATATTGGCGGTATCCTGCGGTCCGAACAGGCGGAGAACGTCATCCGCTCGATAAGGAGCAAGGCCTGTTATTGCACCCACGAATGTTATTTCATGACGAACATCCTTTTTAACCCCAGACTCTATCCCAGCCTCGCAAAAGAGTATCTGAAGCTCTGACTTCTCCTGCCCGGCCCTTCACAAGGACAGTGCAGTGTGGTATCCTGAAGACATGCAGACTCGCCCTGGGCAAAGATTTCTGCGCCTCGCGGTCGTTCTCCCTCTCCTGCTTGTGACCTCTTGCGCCTCCGCCCTTTATCTGAAGACTGCAACGGCCCGCCCCGAAGAGGTTACCGGCAGCTATACCCTCATCCTCTACGGCGCGCGATACGGCAATGATATCGAAAACGTCGCCCTGCTCGCCGCGGAGGGAACGGGATTCGCCTTTGAAATGTATGCTCCTGAATTCGATTACACGGTCAGAAAACATGTCGCGGGCGACGAGGCCTTACAGGAAGCCGAGAAATTCGTGAGTTTCCACTACGCATTTTGGCATTCTCAGCTAAGCAGGATCGTCGACTTGCAGGGCAAGACGCTCGGCTACGAAGTGAGACCTCTCTACCGTCAGATCGACTTCGGGTATTCCGACGTCCTCGATATTGTGTACACCCTCAGCGACAAGAAGGTGATTGTGCGGGTCGACCTTATCCCCGAGCTGAAGGAGCGGCTCCTCGTATTCCCCAGGCGTTTAAGAGAGCGCTGAATCCTTTTTCCCCTGTGCGGAGGACGCTTTCGCTCTTAAAGAAGGTCTGTTCCTGTTACAATAAGAGATGAAATTCAGGGTCGACCTTCACGTGCATTCAAAATACAGCGGAGACAACGCTTCAGATCCTGAAGAATCCATTATGAGGGCGATCGAACTGGACCTCGACGGCATCGCGTTTACCGAACATTACTCATATGAAGTCTCGGAGCCCGTCGAGGAGCTGAAGGAGAAGTTCAAGGGAAAGATCAGGATATTCAGAGGGGTCGAGCTCACTTCCCCGGAGGGACACTGTCTCGTTTTCGGCGCAAATACCGATGCGCTCCCCGTCAGGCACTCGCCTGTTCAGGAGCTTATCACCGTGGTGAACCGGTCGGGAGGAGTGGTAATCCCTTCCCATCCTTACAGGGCCGGGAGCGGTCTCGGCGATGCGATAACGCGCCTGCGGGGGATTTGCGCGCTCGAAGGGTATAACGGATGCAACATGCACCCCTACAATGCCAAAGCAATTGAGGCAGCGGAGACATTACGCCTTCCCTTCACCGGGGGCTCCGACGCCCATGCGCCGCAGGAAGTAGGCTTGTGCTATACGGAGTTCTCTGAAGAAGTGAGGGACGACAACCTTGTCGACCTGCTCATACGAGGCGCATACCGTGGAGTCGATGCCCGCAGGAAGGCCGGGCGGAATACGCTCAGGCCGTTTTTTCCTTCCTGAAGAGGTCCTTCTTCGTCCAGAGCCAGAAGAGGCTCTTCAGACTCTTTGCCGCCACCCTGATATCGTTGAAGTTCCTCAGTTCAAGGATTCTCCTGAAGATGAACGAAGGCCTCGAATAGAACCTCCTGAACGCGATCTGGCGGAGCTTCAGGATATCTTCCCGCGTCATGGTATGGGGAATAAACGCCGCGCCCTGATAGGTAAAGTCTGCAAGTTCCTCCGACATCGTACCGTACTTGTCGAGATTGTCGTAGAGATAGGTGCCGGGAAACGGCGTTATTGCATGGAAATTTGCGATGTCGGGATTGAGGTCGAGCGCGAACCTGATGGTCTCGAGTCCCTCCTCAAAGGTCTCACCCGGGATGCCGAACAGAAAAGGGGTGCTCACCCTGATGCCGACATCTTTTGCAGCTTTCACTGCAGTGCGTATCTGCTCAAGGGTGGTTCCTTTCCGTATCGCGTTGAGGTTCTTCTGCACGCCGCTTTCCGCCCCGAAAAGGATCGCCCAGCAACCCGCGTCCCTGAACGCCCTGAGCAGGGGCTTATCCACCTGGTTCACACACGCCGAAGCAAACCAGGTAAAATCGAGCCGCCGCGCCTTGATCTCTTTCGCGATGCTCATGGCCCTGTCATAATCCGCCGCAAGGGTATCGTCGATGAACTTTATCTCTCTGTAGCCTTGCCTGATGCAGTGTTCGATCTCACTCAGGACATTCTCGACGCTGCGGTAGCGGATGCCGCTCGCCCGCTCTTTGTCCAGCTGAAAGCAGTAGATGCATCTCCGGTTGCAGCCCCTCGAAGTCATCACGACAGCCACGGGTTTCCTCCGGTACGTCGCGGGCGGGGGAAGATAAAGGTCCGCATTTCCGAGGAGCTCTCGTGCAGGAAGAGGAAGAGAATCGAGATCAGTGATCAACGGACGGGGAGGATTCTTCCGTATCCCTCCTCCCTGCCGGTAGATGAGACCCTCGATCCCTTCGAGGGTCTTTGCCCTTTGCAGCCTTTCGACCGTTTCGAGGACGGTGTATTCTCCCTCGCCGGTGACGACAGCGTCAAGGGATTCTCCCGCATCTTCGAGGCAGCGCTCCTGAGCCGCGATCGGATAGGGACCGCCTGCGCAGAGAAAGGCCTCGGGCAAGTTCTTCTTAAAATCACCCGCTGCCTTTTTTGCTTTGTTCCATCCGAACGTTGTCGAATAAAGTCCGATAAACTCCGGCTCGAATTCTCCTACCTCTTTCAGTATCTCGTCGTTCGTCATAAAGGCGCCATTGAAGAATCTCACTTCGTGGCCCGCCTTCCGCAGCACTGCGGCGACATAGAGGGTGCCAAGGGGTTGCCAGTAATTGATCTGGGAGCCGGCGGTACCTGATGCGAAAATCTCCTCGGGGACCCAGGACGGGACTACCAGCGCGCACTTCATAGGTCCGGACCCTCCTTCACCCTCAACCCTTGTCTCCCCGGTCTGGGGTCGCCGACACTGCATCATCCTCACGCCCCGGCCTCGCGCCGGGACGCTTTATGATCCTTTCCGCGGTCGCGATTCCCGATTCAATGGCATGGTCCATGTTGTAGTATCTGAACATGCCGCCTCTTCCTGCAATATGGAGGTTCTTGAATCCTCTCAAATATTCGTAGAGTTCACCGCAGGGCTCCTTGTACCCGACTTCAAAGAGAGGGTAAGCCCCGGGGACCCTCAGCACGACACCCCCGGCAATCTCTTCCTTTTTCACGAATCCGAGGGCCGCGAGGCTGTCGACCGTGATCCCGATCAGCCTCCCATCCGTCTCGTTCCAGATACGGTCCCCCCTGAAACTGAAAAACTCGGTCACAAGGAGCGTCCTGCCCTCGGGCGCCATCTTCGCGCTCCAGTTTGCCGGCTCATGGATCCTCCCGAAGGGAATCTTCTTCTCCGGAATATAGATCCAGGTCTGATCCGTCACTCTTCTCCTCTTCACCATGACCGAAACGATCACGAGGTCCCTGAATTTGAGCTTAGCCGCAGCATCGCGGGCTTTCTCCGGAGCCGGAGGATCGAGTTTGTACACAAGACTCGTTATCGGGATGCTCGATATGAATTCCTCCCCGCCGAATACCTGCCGGCTGCCGCCGCTGTTCACTTCGACGCCCTCTATCCTCGAGCCCGCATGGAAAACGCGTTCCACGCGGGCTCCGGTAAAGACGTCGTTGCCTTTCTCTATTTCTTCCCTCAGCCGGTCGGAAATGCGCCCGATGCCCAGTTCAGGGTACAGGAATCTGTCTACAAGGGTCGGCAGGTCTTTCCCATTCAATCTGAAAAAGGCGTTCTTTACGGCCTTTGCGAGGGAAAGCCCCCGGATACGCTGCGCCACCCAGTCTGCACTGATCCTGCTGCATTCGATACCCCAAACCTTTTCGCTGTACTCCCTGAAGTAGATGTCGAACATCTTACGTCCGAAGTTTCCGACAACCCAATCTTCGAGGGAGACGTTCTCCGTCTCCTTGAAAAGTCGCTTCAGTCTCTCGACGCCGTAATCGCACACGATCTTTATCGTCGTGGCCGCGCCGAGACCGGAGAGTGCATTGAGCGGTTTCAGGGGATAATCGAAATACCTTCCCCGCATGTAGATCTTGCTTTTGCGGGGCACGGAAACCAGCTCATCTCCCATGAGGTCCTTCACAAAAGCGTCTGTCTTCCCGTTCTTGGTGAAGAACCGGTGTCCCCCGAGATCGAAGCGAAAGCCTTCGCGTTCGATCGTTTTGGAAAGGCCTCCCACCGCAGCGGCGCCCTCGAACACCTTAACCTTGAATCCCGCAGTCGTAAGGACATATCCGGCGGACAGCCCGGTAAGACCTCCCCCCAGCACCAGCACATCTCTTCTCTTGTCAGCCACGTTCTTCCTCTTGCCGATGGGACTTCAAGCGCCCTTTCTCTAGTATAAACTATTACGTGCTCCGAAGGCTTTCAGCACCTCCGAGGAGGACTTTCACCTCCGGGGATCCACGCCTCGGGCGCGCCCAAAAAAAGCCCTGCGTCGAATCCGCAGGGCTGTATAACAACGAACCAAGAACTTCCCTAAGCGTTTACGCTCCCTTTCACAAGCAAGACAGGCACCTCTGCGCTATTTGCAACTTCTCTGCTGACGCTCCCCATGAATAAGTGGGTAGTCCTCTTGCCCCTGGCGCCGATAACGATCATCTCGGCGCCCTCTTCCCTGGCCGTAGCAAGTATTTCTTCAGCAGGGTGACCTTTTCTGACCACGGTTTTTATGCCCGTTACCCCCCTGTCCTCGAGCGCCTTTCTGTAATAACCGAGAATTCCCTGCGCCCGCTTGTCCAATGCCTCCTGATATTCCGTCCCTTCCAGGACTTGCTTCAAGGTGTTCATTTCGGATACACTCAGGAGCACGTCGTCCATCAGGGACCTCCCTTCCAGCTTCTCTACGTATACCAGCACGACGGTTTCCGGACGTATACAGGAGCAGACATGCGTGCACATCGAAAAAGCATTCTTCGTGCCCTTTGTATCATCCACTGCAATCAATATTTTTTTCATCTTCTCACCCGTTGTCCTCGGTTAGCATGAGCTATTTGCCGTATCCGCCGCTTGCCGGAGGAGCTCCGTAGCCCCCTGTCGCGGGAGCCGAACCATACCCGCCTGCCGCGGGAGCGCTCCCATAACCTCCGGAAGGTGCTCCGTACCCACCTGCTGCAGGCGCTCCATAGCCTCCCGCCGCAGCTCCATAGCCTCCGCTAGCGGCTCCGTAACCGCCGCTGCCTGCCTGTCCCCCGTGCCCCTGAACAGCAGCAGTCATCTCGTGCTGCTGACTATACACCAGCAGGAAACCCAGTATTCCTACAACGACTATTATTAAAATCACCATCGGTGCTCTCATCATATCCTCCTCAGGCTGTTCAGGCTGAAAGTCCCTATGCTTTTTGGATCCTGAATATTATCTTGCCGCCTTCGTGCTTCTTCTCGAGCAGCTCATGCCCGGCCTGATCCAGCATCTGTACGATCGTTTCAGCCGATGACGGGTTGTCGAAGACCATCTCGAGGACATCGCCCTCAGCCATTTTTTCGAGAGACTTTTTGCAGTATATCTGCGGATGAGGACAGACGTACCCGCACACGTCCAGCATAAATTTCCCTTCACCTGTTTTTTCGAATTTCATTGCCATGACAAACTTCCTCCTTAGGTTAAATTTAGAATGCTTCCATCTCTTTTGCCATTTTTCTCTCTGACCACCAGTTGAAGAACTTGACCCCGACAAAGGCCCCGGTGACCATGCCGAGACCGAACAACCATCCTCCGGGGTCACCGCCGGCAACCCTGATAAAAAAGGCCCCAATATTGCAGCCGAGGGCAGGCCTTGAACCCATGCCCATCAGCGTTCCTCCCAAGAGTCCCCAGGCAATAAGTTCACCCTTGGGCATTTTGAACTTGAATTCCTTGTTCATGAGCGACATAACCATGGCCCCCAGTATTATGCCGATCGACATCCACAGCGCAGGGTTACGCCACAGCTCGGGAAGACCGTTATTGACGCCGAAAAAGACGTTGTCCCGCATGTTCCAACCGAACTTCTGGAGGACCCATCCGCCGAACTGGGCCTCCTGGCTGGTGATATACCAGTACCCGGGGTCAAAGACAGTACCCCTGATCGAAACATCCGCGGTATGTCCCATCCTCGTGAGAAGCTGGCCGAAATTGTTCACGCCGAACTTGAGCTGCATGCCCTTCATCACATAGATGTGGAGCCCTGCGGTAATACCGATGAGGATGCCCATAATTGTTGTTCTCTTCGAAGCCGTCAACATGTTCCAAACGCCGGACACCTCGTCCCCGAATCCCGT
Organism: Nitrospirota bacterium; assembly: GCA_023475105.1. Classification (GTDB taxonomy): domain Bacteria; phylum Nitrospirota; class Thermodesulfovibrionia; order Thermodesulfovibrionales; family UBA9159; genus JAMCWJ01. Next base: position 8,202 of record JAMCWJ010000104.1, on the reverse strand, counting down.
TGCGCCGCCCTTTGCCTTGGATCTTTTCTTGAGAAAGCCCTTCCTGGTGTAAAAGGCGTAGATAATAATTATCAGCAGGACTGCGGGAATCAGGGCGTTCAGGAGGGAATCTCCGATAAAGTATTTCAACGCTCCGGGAAAGGCATTCGCAATGGCCTTTGTATGAGATAACTGGACCGATGCTTTATCCCAGACATATCCGGTGAGATAATAGTCAAACCATGACGTAACCTTGTCGGGCGGAAGCCCCTTCGCGGCCGACGACACTTTCCATGATTCCGGAACAAAGCTGTTGAACACCCCGCCAAGGTCTACAAAGATAGCCTGCCCGAACGAGATTCCCAGGATCGCGAGGATGGAAGTACCGTTGCCCTCTCCGATTTTGTACAGCGAACCCGAGGCACACCCCCCCGCAAGCACCATCCCGACTCCAAAAATGATGCCCGAAATCAAGACCTGAATGCCGATAGGCGCAGGGTGGAAAGTGCTCATGTTGGTAGACGCAAGCGTCGCCTGAATGGTACTGAAGAAAATGAGCGCCACAAGAATGCCGACAGCCATCCTGGGAACGCCCGCAGCGAAAAGGTCTCTCGATGCCGAAGCAAAACAGAATCTCCCATACTGCAGCATCAATCCATAGGCAAAACCGAACCAAATGTATACGACCAAGTATATGTAATATACATTTGCTTTGTAATACAGCAGACTGATGAGGATCAGTACGCCTGTGATGATAAACGCCCAGATCTGACCTTTTTTGTTATTTTCTTGATCGGCCACCTTTAACCCTCCTCTAAAGTGATGGATGCAAAAGACCTGACTTCCTTTTTATCTTATAGGCGCACCTCCGTTCCCTCCCCGCACCCGTAGTGCTTAATTTTATAGTAAAAGCCCGGACCAAAAGTCAATATATAGAGCCATAAAATTCTAAAATATCTTTTTATTCGAAACATCATAAGTGAACTCTCCACTGCCGCCCTCACTGGCTGCTCGCCCCGGCAGCCGTCCGATAGACGGACACGACGGTCCTGAAAGCGAATATCCCCTCATTCACGTCAAACTCCCTCGCAAGACGGTACCCGTTCAGTCTTTGTTTCACCGTCGCGGGCAGAGCCTCACCGGGTTCGGCCGATATGACTACGACCGGAACACCTTCACTCCGACCACCTTCGTCACGGTAATACGGAGGGTTTCTGTACTCCCAGGTAAATCGCAGCGGAGAAGTCTCTTCCTCTTTCCCCAACGCCGAAGCCGGAGCTTCGTGCCGGTAGATGATCTGCTTTGCCGTAAAGAGATCAAGGAGTGGGACGGCGATCGACGGGTTGAGGCCCGCCGCCTTCTGAGGAAGGACAAATACCTCGACACTCTTGCAGCTTCCGCCGTTCAGAAATTTCCCTGCGGTCTCGAGGTTCACCATGCTGACTTTTTCGAGGAAAGGAAGATAGCCGAAGTATGCTACGATGAGAGACGACATGACAGCGCACAACACAACAAACCTTCTTACTTCCTTATCCGTGATGTATTGTAATCCATAGGAAGCCATTAATGCAATCATGGGGAAAAGGGGAATGCTGTACCTGATTCTCTTCACCTGAAAGAGGACGAGGAGGACAAAAAGCCAGCACACTATTGCATACTTGAAATCCCTTTTCCTCACCGCAGCAAAAAACGAAAAAAGCGCCGCAGCGGAGATAAAAGGGTGGATCTGAAAGAGAAACGTAGAGGTGAAGGTCTCTCCCCATTTCCTGAGACCCGGTCCCTGAAAGCTCATCAGCAGCCCAATCTGCTCAGCAAATTCGCGGTGCTTGAAAAGGACGACAGCCGCCGCCATCACAAGAGTGATTGCGATAACCGCCGCAGTCCGCTCAATATACTGTCGTCTTCCTGCCCGTCTCGCCCCGGAAGACCTGTCATGGCGGGAGTCCTCCACGAGAAACACGATGCCTATGATAACCAGGACAGAGAGCATCGGCCATGTGGAATACTTCGAAAGGAGCGCGAGAAACAGGGAGAGAGAGGCAACGACAATCATGAGGCCGCCCCGCTCTAAGGCCCTGAGAAATGCGTAGACGGCAAGCATGAGGAAAAACATGGTCGGGACATCGACAAGAATGAGAGGCACCTGGGTGAGCAGATAGGGCATGCCCAAAAGAAGCGATCCCCCGAGGATGCCCGTCTCCTCGCCCCAGAGTTCTTTTCCCGTCAGATAGGTCAGGACTACGGTCATCGAGAACAGGAAGGTTGTGAAGATCTGGATAAGGAGCCTCGACTCTCCAAAGAATCTGAAGACAAGCCCGTAAAGAAAAGGGACGAGGGGAAGGTCCGTCCACGCGAAGATCCCGCGGCCCCACTCCCTTAAGAAGTATCCCACCCCGTACACTTCGAGGTGCTTCGCCTGGGTAAAATACCGCGACGCATCCACGATAACCTCGGGTTCCCTCCAGAAAAGGGCGGCAACGCAAAACGAGGAAAGAAAAAGCAAGGCCGGGGGACTTCCGAGCGGAAAAGAAACCCTCGAAACAAGGACCGCGAGCATAACGGCGCCGACAAGGATGAGGAAAACCGTCGCGGAGTTCGTCCCCCCAAAAACCCACTGCCAGCTCGTGAGCCTGTTGTCGTCCAGCCTGCGGAAGGCAAAAAGGGCCGGAAACGTACACAATGCAAGAAGGGAAATGGAAAGGATGCTCCCGTTTTTCTTCAGCACGCCTTATGCATGTTCGGACCTTCGCAATCCTCGAAGCCGCGAAAATCCGATCGCATGACTCGCTCCGCACTCCACGCCCTTCGTCTCACACAGATAGCTTATCCGAAGGGAAGCGCTCTTTTCAATAGCGGCGAGCGTCCCCACCGCGCACCAAAAAAGGGGAAACGCCTCCGCCTCCCCCGGGTCACGCACAATTTCACAACCAGCCAGGGGACGGATAGCAAAAAGAAGGATACGGCCCGGGAGGCATCCGCCGGACGCCTCCCGGCTACCGTTCATTTATTTTGCGACGGGGAAGTTCTTCGTCGAAGCGTTTTGTATAGCCTGCTGCATCAGGTGGGCGCCGAGGTAACCTTTGATCCAGGCTGGATGACCGAAGGCAAGGGTGCGCGCATCATATCCAAGGGCCCTCAATGCGACTATCGGAAGATTCTGGGTCTGTCCCGTCACACATACGAGGACCAGTTTCTTGTTCTTCGGAAGCTTTTTCAGGTTTTCCGCTTTCAGGATCTCGTTGTAGGGGATGTAGATCGCCCCGGGAATCTTGCCTCCCTGCTGTCCGGGAGGAACCGGCCTCACATCGACTACCAAAAAATCCGTCTTTTTTGCCTTCATCCACGCATCCAGCTCGTCGGCCTTGACCTGCCAATTACCTTCGGAAGGCCCTTTTATGAGAATATCGTTAAACTTCTTTACCCACTCATCCGCCCCGTACACAGGTGCAACCAGTGCCAACGCGACGATCAAACCGACAACGACTGCAAAACCCTTTTTCATTTCCTTGCCCTCCTCTGATTCGATTTTGAAACTGTCCCGTTCGTACAACCGAAAAAACTTCCGGGATCATCTCCTTACCAAGAGATAACCCTCTCGCTTGCGAAAATTTCATCTATCAGTGCATCATACGACATCTCTTTTTTCGAGAGATCCACTACCTTTACCTCATTGTCTTTTGCCTGGACTTTTATAATCTTCCCGGACAGTTCCGTCGATCCGTCGTTTAATATGTGAAGAATCTTCATCGTTTCTCCTTTCTCGACTGGCGGAAATCTTCACAGAACGATCACCCTGTCGGCATCGTGCATCATTACTGCGTTGTTGTATTGGCTGCCGCACACGATCTCCTGCGGAAGACCCTCGGTAGCAACGCCAATATGTTTCGCGCTGTGGTCGCAAAAACTCATCGAGACGCCCTGCATGGTGCACAATTCCTTGAATTCAGGCGTTCCGAGAAGCTTCGTACCGTCGTCCATGTTGAACAGAATGACTTCATGTCCCTTTGCCAGGGCTGCCTTGACGACTCCGGTGACATCGGCAAGGTGCCTGTCGGTATTGACAAGGATGCCGAGCTTCATACACGTACCTCCTTTTTACACGTTATTCGAAAGAGTACCGATCCGGCGACCCGAACCTTTTTGGGTGATTAAACCATACTACGGCTTCGAAAGTAAAGGCGCAGACAGGGTTATGCTGATAAAAAAAACTTATGGACCGTTAAGCGCAGCGCCCACGGCTCCGGGAGCCGCGGCGGAAGCACTATTTCTGCTGCTGCCTGATCATGTCGAGATACTTTACAAACCACTCAGGCCCTACCGTATCGACGAAGCAGAGTCTTTTCCTCGAGGGATCCTTGATGATCTCCCCGTTATGGTCAAGGAAGAGAAGCAGACAGTCGTTCTTGAAGTTGTACAGGTTGCCGAGCCTCTCTTCATCAGGTGTGAGCTTCCTGGTAAGGTCCACCCTGATAGGCACGAAGTCATCCATGATCTTCTTCGCGATGACAGGGTCGTCGTATACTCCTTTTTGAAGGGCCTCACATCTCGGACACCCCTTCCCAAAAAAGAAATCTACGATCATCGGTTTCTTCTCGATCTTCGCCCTTTCCATTCCCTCTTTGAGAGGAACCCAACGGATCTCCCCGGACCCCGACGCATAGGATGCGACGCCCACGGCCAGGACCGTCAGGGCTATAGGTAAGAAAAAAATCCTTTTCACCTTCGCCTCCTGAGAAAATCGCCGATTCTCCCAGCGACTTCATCTACTTTTATCATATTCATGCAAAGAGGCGTTTTGCAAGACCGCTTGTAGCAAGGGGAACAGGGAATTTCTTTCCGGATTACCGTATGCCCGTCGCCGTAAGGCCCCGTCCTGATCGGATTGGCCGGACCGAAAAGTGCAAAAACAGGGATTCCCAGCGCGGCGGCGATATGCATCGGCCCCGTATCATTGCTCACGATGAAGCGCGCCCCCCTGATAACCCGGATCAATCCCCTGATATCGGTCTTGCCCGCAAGCGATACCGCCCTGCCGTCGGAAGCCGCCACCGCTTCCTCTGCGAGGATGCTGTCGGCCCTGCTCCCGACAACGACCGTTTTCAGCGGCAGGCGCGCTGCCAATTCACCGAACCGCGCAGCAGGCCATCTGTTTACCGGCTTTCTCGCTCCCGGGACCATGACTGCGTATTCTCCGTCGACAGGAAGCCCATCACCTGGTGATTCCTCCATCGGGAGAAAGGGAAACCGTACCAGTTTCGTGTCGCATCCCAGAAAAGACGCCGTCTTCAGGTATCTTTCGACCGCGTGAATATCTCTGCCTCCCTTCACCTTGTGCGTGTAAAACAGGCTGCTCCCTTCCCTCGCCTCCGCAAACCCTATCCGCATCCGGGCTCCCGTCGCCTTTGCGATGATACCGCTTCTGAGAAGACCCTGAAGATCGATGACACAGTCGAACCTTTCCGCTTTGAGCTGAGCAAAAAGCCTTCTCACCTCCGCAACCGTCGTTTGGATCCTCGTTATCTTCTTCCACTCATCCTTATTGATGATCCAGAGCTTTTCCAGCATCGGGTGTCCTTCGAGAACGCCTTCGAGTCCCCTCGCTACCACCCAGTGAATCTTCGCTTCGGGAAAACAATGGTGGAGCGCATCGAGGACGGGCAGGCTATGGAAAATGTCGCCGAGTGAACTCGGTTTTATCAGGAGGATTTTTCCGGGCGGATTCGTCATTATCCGTTCCTCCCCTCGGCGCCGAGGATAAGAGCGACCGCCTCCTGCAATCCCCTCACCTCAAAGTCGGCGTAAGAAGAGTTCTGCTGCTGTCCCGTACCGACGAGTACCCCCTTCGCTCCTATCGATCTCGCAAAGGCCATATCAGCGTCCTTGTCACCCACGACATAGGATCTTCTCAGGTCGATACCGTAAGCAACGCGCGCCTGATGGGCCATCCCCGGTTCCGGCTTTCTGCAGGAACAGTGCTCCGCAGGCCCGTGGGGGCAATAATAGAAGCCGTCAAACCCGAATTTCTCGACGAAGTCCTTGTTGATCTCCTGCACAAACCCTTCTTCGACCAGCCCCTTCGCTACACCCGACTGGTTCGTAACACCGATAAGTGCGAACCCTTTTGTTTTCAGTTTCACCAGGTCGTCGACTCCCGGAAGAAGCCTGAAATCCTCTCTCCCGGCGAGGTAATCCGCGTCCTCGCAGAGCGTGCCGTCTCGATCGAAAAATACTGCGGGCCTGCCGAACATCATCTCTTTCAGCGCCAGATAGACGTCATCGGAGGTAATTTCATCCATGCACTGCATCTCCCTGTCCCTGCAGGTGCGCGCAAAACAGGGACTGCAGGGAAGCCCGGACCTTATCACCCTGTTGCCTTCTCCTACGGGGCCGGTCAGCTCCGGGTCCGTCGAACCGAAGAGCGCCACCAGGGGTGTCCCGACCGCATAGGCGATATGCATCGGACCGGAGTCGTTGCCGAGGAAAAGGTCACACTCGGAAATAAGGGCGACGAGTTCTCTGAGGGAAGTGTTCCCGGAGAGGTTCACGAGCGAAGGGGAGATCGCTCCGGGAGCGCCGACTTTCCGGGTCCAGACCGACTTCTCTATCTCCCGGGCAATAGGTGTCTCGTTTGTGCCGCCGAAAAGCACAACACTGCCTTTCGTGTCAGCCATAAACCACAGGGCCACTTCCGCGAACCTTTCGGGAAGCCATCGCTTTGCAGAACCGTAGGCCGCGCCGGGATTGATACCGAGCACCGGCCTCTTCACTCCTTCAAGAGCGGCCCGCGCCGCGAGGCGCTCTGCAAGTGTGAGATGGATCCACGGGCGCGAATGCTCGGCAGCAATGCCCGCCTCCCTCAGGAGCCTAAGATAGTATTCGACGTGGTGAACCTTTTTGTCGTCGCCCTGATACGGGATGCGTTTTGTCAAAAGCATTCCGCGGCCGTCCCTGTCGTACCCTATCCTTTCGGGGACTCCGGAGAGCCAGGCGACCAGCGCAGCGTCAAAGGCGTTCTGGAAAAGAATCGCCGACGTAAAATGTGCCTTTCTCAGCCTGCGTGCGAGCGCCAGCCTGCCCGCGACTCCTTTTTCACTGTAAAGAATAACCTCGTCGAGAAAAGGGTTCTTTTCGAAAACGGGGGCAACGGCGGGCTTCACGAGCAGGCTGATCTGCGCGTCCGTATGCGTCTTCCTGAGCGCCTTCAGGGCCGGCAGGGTCATCACCGCGTCGCCGACCCAGTTGACGCCCCTTACGAGTATCCTTTCATGCATTTGTCTAATGTACCACAAAAAAAGAATGC
>JAMCWJ010000104.1:0-913 GCA_023475105.1 Nitrospirota bacterium | reverse complement strand
CCTTTCCCGGCGTTTTTTTGTTTTCGGATCGCCCCCCTCCTGCCTATTGACCGATGGGCACTTGCCTGCCTCGAAGGCTGGGACACGAAGCATTCCGGACAGGGACCAGACCAGGCGGGCAACCTGGGAGGCGGATGAACGCGCATGAACCGGCTCACGCCCGCTCGTCATATTGGGTGATTAGAGGGCTATAGCCTTCCTCTGCAAGAGTTTTCCCGAGGCTGAAGGCCTCCTTCCTGCTCTGAAACTTCCCTATCCTCACCCTGTAAAATGTGGCATCTTTGACCGTGGCTTCGATGATATATACGCCTTTGTATTTCAGTCCAAGACCGGCCTTCAGCCGGAGCGCATTGTCCACCTCTTTGAACGATCCGACCTGAACAGTAAAAGGTCCGCCTGAGGAGGTATATTTTACTTCCCTTATATAACTTTCGTTGCGCCCGAGATAAGCGATCCTCACAGGACCCGTGCTGAGGAGACCGATCTGTTTTGCTGCCCCATAGGAGAGATCAAGGTCCCTTCCCGAGACAAAGGGACCCCTGTCGTTCACCACGCATTCCACTGTCTTGTTATTCGCCGGATTTGTGACCTGAAGGATGCTGCCGAAAGGCAGTTCCCTATGCGCACACGTCAGAGCATACATATCGAATCTTTCCCCCGACGCGGTCGGTCTGCCGTGGAATTCAGGTCCGTACCACGAGGCTACTACAGTGTAAGGTTCTCCCGGGGTTTCGTAACGGGAAGAGGCGCAGGATACCAAAGAGAGAGCAGTGACAAGTAACAAACAACGAGTAACAAGTGATAGTGAATAGAGCCTGTCCATAAAATCGTTATAGCCAGGCAGGATGCCCGGCTTACAAATTACCACTGAATGCATTTGTCGTTCCCGCAACCTCTCCCCAATGATGCGGCG
>JAMCWJ010000003.1:5083-7651 GCA_023475105.1 Nitrospirota bacterium | reverse complement strand
TGCGCGGCTGAAGGACCCGAATGTCGTCACCAAGGTGAGGAAGAAACCAGAGGAAGAAACGGAAACTCAGGAGATAAAGGAATAGGGAATCATGAGAATCGAAGATTTGCAGCCTGCCGAAGGCAGCAGGAAACAAAATAAGCGAGTCGGAAGAGGGGTCGGCTCCGGTCACGGCAAGACCTCCTGCAAGGGCCACAAGGGACAAAAGGCCAGGTCCGGCGGATCGAAAGGAGCGGGCTTCGAGGGAGGTCAGATGCCTCTTCAGAGAAGGCTCCCGAAGAGAGGATTCAGCAATTACCCCTTTGCGAAAGAATATGCGGTGATAAATCTGAAGGATCTTGCCAAGATGCAAGGCGTCGAGGTGATAACGCCCGAGGTACTGCGCGAGAAGGGGATCGTAAAGGACATGAAGGATGGGCTGAAGATCCTCGGCGCGGGCGACGTCGCCGGACCCCTGACGGTAAAGGCCCACGCGTTCAGCTCCTCCGCCGTGGCGAAAATTACCGGGGCGGGCGGCAAGGCCGAGGTGATCTGATTGCGCGTATTCAGTGCTTTTCAGAATATATTCAAGATACCGGAACTCAAGAACAGGGTGATATTCACCCTCGCTCTCCTGACAGTGTACAGAATCGGCGCCCATATCCCGACACCCGGCATAAACGGCGAAGAACTCAGCAAGTTTCTTGCCGAACGGGGCGGCGCCCTGATGGGCTTTTTCGACATGTTTTCGGGAGGCGCCCTCTCGAGAGTGACGATTTTTGCCCTCGGCATAATGCCTTACATAAGCGCTTCCATCATACTGCAGCTTCTCACCGTCGTCATTCCTGCCATCGGAAAGCTTGCGAAGGAAGGAGAGGCGGGGAGAAAGAAGATCATCAAGTATACCCGGTACGGGACGGTGCTCATCAGTGCCGTACAGTCCTTTGGCATCGCCGTGGGTCTGGAGAGCATGTCCCAGGGTGCCTTTATCCAGCACCCCGGCTGGTCGTTCCGGCTGCTTACGATGATCACCCTGACGTCCGGCACGGCTTTCATCATGTGGCTGGGCGAACAGATTACCGAGCGTGGCATAGGGAATGGTATCTCGCTCATTATATTTGCAGGCATTGTCGCCCGGTTTCCGAATGCGGTACTGAGCACCTTCAGGCTTGTTCAGGCAGGTGAGCTGTCGATATTCTTTGTGATTTTCCTTGTCGCGATGATGATCGCCGTCGTAGGGGCCATTGTATTCATCGAGCGCGGCCAGAGGAAAATCCCTGTACAATACGCAAAGAGGGTAGTGGGCAGAAAGGTCTATGGCGGACAAAGTACGCACCTGCCCCTCAAGATCAATACCGCAGGGGTCATACCCCCCATTTTTGCATCATCCATTATCATGTTTCCCGCTACCGTGGCGGGGTTTATTGCGATCCCCTGGGTTCAGGGCGTCGCGCGCCAACTTGCTCCGGGCACGACCGTCTATACCATGCTCTACGTCGGCATGATATTCTTTTTCAGTTATTTCTATACGGCGATCGTCTTCAATCCCGTGGACATTGCGGACAATCTCAAGAAATACGGCGGATATATTCCCGGGATCAGGCCGGGCCAGAAGACATCGGAGTATATCTATAAGGTGCTTTCGCGCCTGACGTTTTTCGGCTCGATCTACCTTGCGATCGTGTGCGTGCTGCCCGAGTTGCTGATAAGAAAATTTAACGTTCCGTTCTATTTCGGAGGAACTTCGCTCCTGATCGTGATCGGCGTGGCTCTCGATACGGTTTCACAGATAGAATCTCATCTCCTGACAAGGTCTTACGAGGGTTTCCTGAAAAAGGGGAGGATCAAGGGAAGGAGATGAGGGACCTTGGCGCGGATAGGAAACAGACTGCGGGATCACCGATCGGCCTTTTGCGCGAGAAAGGTCTTTGAAAGAGGATTCGAGGCTTTTCGGCAGCACCTGATCAGGGCTCAGGGTGAAAATCCGGAGGCCCGTACTCAGAAGAGGAGCAGGCGGTGATCATTCTAAAGTCTGCCGAGGAGCTCAGGAAAATTTCCCGGGCGTGCCGCATGGTTGCCGAGACTCTGCAGGCGCTGGAACAGACCATACGGCCGGGCGTCACCACCAAGGAGATCGAACAGTTTGTCGAGAAGATGGTGGCTGCCAAGGGTGCGGTTCCTGCGTTCAAGGGATACCGGAATTACCCTGCGAGCGTCTGCACTTCGGTGAACGACGAAGTTGTTCACGGCATTCCCTCGGCGCGGGTGGTGAGCGAGGGGGACATAATAAGCGTGGACCTCGGGGTCTATCTGGACGGCTTTTACGGCGATGCCGCCTTCACGCTGCCTGTGGGAAAGGTGAGTCCTCTTGCAGAGAAGCTTATCCGGGTTACGGAAGAAGCCCTTTATCTCGGCATAGAAATGGCGGGGCCGGGAAACAGGGTTTCCGACATCTCTCATGCGGTGCAGAGGCATGTCGAAAGGAACGGCTTTTCCGTCGTAAGGTCCTTTGTGGGCCACGGAATAGGAAGATCGCTGCATGAAGAGCCCCAGGTGCCGAACTATGGGGACCCCGGCGGTATTGATCTT
>JAMCWJ010000003.1:0-5073 GCA_023475105.1 Nitrospirota bacterium | reverse complement strand
GGTATGACGCTTGCGATCGAGCCGATGGTCAATGCTGGCGGCCATGATGTGGCGATTCTCGACGACGGCTGGACCGCGGTCACCGCTGACGGCAGCCTTTCGGCACATTTTGAGCATACTGTGGCCGTAACGAAACAGGGCGCACGAATCTTGACTAAAGTGGACTGATAACCCTATAATATTAAGCTAAATGCCAAAAGAAGAAAATATAGAGGTACAGGGAACGATTCTCGAAACACTTCCGAATGCGATGTTCCGCGTCGAACTCGAAAACGGAAAGGTCATTCTCGCGTACGTGTCGGGTAAGATGAGGATGCATTTTATCAAGATACTGCCGGGAGACAAGGTAACGGTGGAGCTTTCTCCGTACGACCTTTCGAAGGGCAGGATAACCTACAGGTACAAGTAGACGGCAGACGCGGCGTCATGCGAGGAAAGGGAAAGAAGGTCTTTCATTTCGATACGGGTATTCCAACGTTTCTATAGAGGTGGATTATGAAAGTGATGTCATCGGTGAAACCGATTTGCGCGAAGTGCAAAGTGGTGAAGAGGAAAGGGGTTGTACGGATAATCTGTGAGAACCCGAGACACAAACAGAGGCAAGGATAGGAGGGGGGATGGCAAGGATCGCCGGAGTTGATCTGCCCAAGAACGAACGAGTAGAGATTGGCCTGACCCGTATATACGGGATAGGAAGGTCGCTTTCGAAGAAGATATTGACGGAAACAGGGGTAAACGCGGATGTAAGGGTGAAAGACCTGAAAGATGAGGATATCGTCAAAATAAGGAGTGTCATAGATAGGGACTTCAAGGTCGAGGGTGACCTCAGACGCGAGGTCGCTATGAATGTGAAACGGCTTACCGATATCGGGAGTTATAGAGGCCAGCGGCACCGTCTCGGTCTCCCCGTTCACGGGCAGAGAACAAAGACCAACGCCCGCACCAGAAGGGGACCGAGAAGGCTTGTTGTCGGAAAGAAGAAGGAGGCGTAGCATCCATGGCTCAAAGGAAGAAGGGCTCCAGGAAAGAGAAAAAGCACATCAATGTCGGCGCTGCCCATATACAGGCGACGTTTAACAATACTATCGTCTCGATAACGGACCAGACCGGAAACGTAGTCGCATGGTCAAGTTCCGGCAGTCTCGGATTCAAAGGTTCGCGAAAAGGAACCCCGTATGCTGCGCAGATGGCCGCAGAAGCGGCCGCGAAAAAGGCCATGGATTTCGGCATGAAACAACTGGATGTCTTCGTGAAGGGCCCTGGCGCCGGGAGGGAGTCCGCCATAAGGGCGTTACAGGCCGCAGGTCTTGATATCAATCTTATCAAGGACGTGACGCCGGTTCCTCACAACGGGTGCAGACCCCCGAAGAGAAGGAGGGTTTAGGGTGGCGAGATATATAGGGGCAGTATGCAGGATGTGCAGGAGAGCGGGAGAAAAACTCTACTTTAAGGGAGACCGGTGTTTTACCGAGAAGTGCGGAGTCGAGAGAAGAAAATACCCCCCGGGACAGCACGGGCAAGGCCGTTCCAAGCTCTCCGATTACGGAATACAGCTCATGGAGAAGCAAAAAGTGAGGAAACCTTACGGACTGATGGAAGTGCAGTTCAGAAAGTACTTCCATGAGGCCGAGAGACGCAAGGGGATTACCGGAGAGACCCTGTTGCAGCTCCTTGAATGCCGTCTTGACAACGTGGTGTACAGAATGGGTTTTTCTGCAAACCGGAGGCAGGCAAGGCAGCTGATCAGACACGGACATTTTCTCGTGAACGGCAGCAGGGTGAACGTTCCGTCTTATATCATCAAGGAGAATGACGTGGTGGAAGTGAAAGAGTCGAGCAGGGAGATCCCTTCGGTCCAGGAGAGTCTCGAAAAAGCAGGGCACCGCGGACTGCCCGCGTGGCTCGAGACGGACGCGGCGAACTTCAAGGGCAAGGTTCTGCATGTTCCTTCGAGAGAAGAGATTCAGCTTCCCGTTCAGGAACAGCTTATCGTTGAGCTCTATTCAAAATAAAGGTGTTTAACCTTTTTAAGGCATAGGAGGCCTAATGGACTTAAGAAAGAAAGGCTTTCAATTACCCGAGAAGATTCGGTTTGACGAAGAGACGCTGACCGATTCCTACGGAAAGCTCATCGCCGAGCCTTTTGAGAGGGGATTCGGTACGACCATGGGTAATTCTCTCAGAAGGGTCCTGCTGTCGTCCCTGGAAGGCGCCGCAGTCACGGCGGTGAAGATACGGGGCGCCCTTCACGAGTTTTCCCATATCTCGGGGGTGAAAGAGGATGTCATGGACATCATCCTTAACATAAAAAAGCTCAGGTTTAAGATGTATGGAGACGACAAAAGGGTAGCTACGATCAACGTGAACGGTCCCCGGGAGGTGAGGGGAAGTGATCTACGCCTCGACTCGGGGGTTGAAGTGCTGAATCCGGACCAGCTTGTTGCCACCCTCGACAAGGGATCGTCCTTCGACGCTGAGATGCACCTCCGGAAGGGGAAGGGGTATGTAACGGCGGAGGTGAACAAGGAGAGCGATCTTCCGGTCGACATGCTCGCCGTCGACTCCGTCTTCAGCCCGATAAAGAAAGTGAATTTCTCCGTCGAGAAGGCGAGGGTCGGAAGGGCCACGGATTACGACAGACTCGTGATGGAGATATGGACGGACGGAAGCGTTTCGCCGGAAAAGGCAGTCTCTCAGGCCGCATCCATAATCATGGACTGCATGGACCTCTTTATCTCGGAGGAAGAAGACAACGATGGTGGCCGGAAAGAAAATGCGGCAGTTGCGGTATCTGTGGGAGACCCCTCTTTCAATGAGAACCTCCTGAAGAATGTCGACGAGCTGGAACTGTCGGTAAGGGCGTCGAACTGCCTGAAAAATGCGAACATAAAGACTATTGCCGAGCTTGTCCAGAAGACGGAATACGAGATGCTGAAGACGAAGAACTTCGGGCGCAAGTCCCTGAATGAGATAAAAGAGATTCTCCATACCATGGGGTTGCACCTCGGCATGAGAATAGACATGGATTCATCACTGCAGTGATTTTCGGAAGAGCGGAGGAATAGAGAGGATGCGTCACAAAGTTTCCGGGAGATTATTCGGCCGAACGGCAAATCAGAGGAAGGCCCTTTTGAGAGGCCTGATTGCATCGTTATTCGAACATCAGAGGATAGAGACGACACTGGCAAAGGCGAAGGAAGTGCGGAAACTCGCGGAAAGAATAGTCGCTCTCGGAATAAAGGGAGACCTCCATTCCAAACGTGTTGCGCTTTCCCATGTGCCGAACAGAAGTTCCGTTGCAAAACTGTTCAATGAGATCGCTCCGAGGTTCTCGGGAAGAAACGGCGGCTATCTCAGGCTGGTTCAGACGAGGAACAGGGTGAATGACGCGGCCCCTATGGCTGTTCTTGAGTTCGTAGATTACGAAGAGGTCAAGAAAGCTAAGGAAACGAAAAAACCGAAGGAGAAAAAGGAGAAGAAGGAAGAAAAGAAGGGCAATGAGTGATTGGCTTCTTATCGTAGGTTTTCTCGTAATATGGCTCGTGCTGCAGCTTGTCGTGTTTCCCCGCCTCGGCATTCACGGCTGAGGAGTGAGCAACCACGGGAAGTCGGGCACTTCCCGAAAGAAATGCTGAGATAATTCCCTTTCGATAATCGCTTTCTTGCAGGCGCGGGTTCCCCGCGTTTTATTTCCTGGCTGTTCTTTCCGTCCAAAGGCCCTTCTTTTCAACGGGGATTTGCACGTACTTGGTTTCTTCAGCTTCCCTATCTCTCTCGCCTCCCGACTTTCCCATCAGCCGGGTTGCCATTACCAAACGTTCGAAGTCGGAGAACGATTGGAGTTGACATAATCAGAAAAAGTGTATATAAAATTGGACGAACAGCAGGGGGAATACGGCAGCTGTCAAATGGGCTGAACTGTTCGATAAGAGAAATATCAGGTTCAAGAACATTCCTTGCTCGGGAGGGAAGGCATGGAGAAGAGGACGGTCCTGTTGGTGGAAGACGATATCGTCGTGAGGGATATGATAGGCGATGCCCTCAAGCGAGAATTCAAGGTTCTGGAAGCAACGAATTGTTCAGAGGCGAAAGAACGGATTGAGGCGCCTATGGACCTCGCCCTCGTTGATTACAATCTTCCCGACGGCGACGGCTTCGACGTGGTGCGTGCGGTGCGGGCAGTGCGAACAGGGTTGCCGGTGATACTCATGACCGCTTACAGCACAAAGGATCTTGTAATCAAATCGCTGAGGGCTGGCGTTACCGACTATGTGGAAAAGCCGATAAAGTTTACATACCTTCTGAGCAAGATAAAGGAGATACTGAAAGGGGAGAGGGGTGAAGCTCTTCAAGAGAGGGCGGAAAGCACGATAGAGTCCGTCATGGAAAGCATTGCGGCCTTTATAGCAGACAATTGCGCGGATGAATTGACCCGTGATAAGCTGGCGGGAAAAGCGTGTATGAACAGATACAAGTTCAGTAAAATATTCAACAAACAGTTTGGGCAGAGCATCAAATCTTATCTGAACGACGCGAGGATGAAAAAAGCCGCTGAACTTCTCGATAATCGTGAGCTCAGCGTCACTGACATAGCGTTATCTGTGGGATATAGGAATATCGTTCATTTCGAGAGGGTCTTCAAGAAAATGTTCGGGACCTCGCCCGCTCGGTTCCGGCACGTTCGGGCACCATATCCGCACAAACGACTTGTGTCGCCCGGCGAGCCGTCCGAGACGAAAACCTTCCTTGCTACCGCGGCGACTGATCAGTACCTGAAGTAAGAGCAACTTTCCGCCCCGGCGCCCCTTATTTGTTTTTTCGGCTGTCTGAAAATTCCGCGGTTTCGGTATGTCTTTTCCGAACTGTGAGGGAAAGCCACAAAATGTATAAAAAAAGACACAAAAGGGTGAGACATTTCGGGAACGCTGTGATACGTTAAAACCTCAGAGCGGTTTTTCAGGAGATTGAAGAAGAACCGCCGGCCTTTCTTGACTATTCCACGGGGGACTTGGAGGAGGGAACATGAGGGTGAAGTCGTTCGCATTTCTTTTTGCCATACTTATTTTCAGCTCA
>JAMCWJ010000033.1 GCA_023475105.1 Nitrospirota bacterium | reverse complement strand
GCAGGCGCCTTCGGCAGCCATATCGATAAGATTGCGGCGATGGTGATCGGCATGTTCCCCGACTGCGATCTCAGGAAGGTGCAGTACATCGGCAACGCGGCAGGCGACGGGGCGCGCATCGCTCTGCTGAATGTGGACAAAAGGAAAGAGGCAAATGAGGTCGCGAGAAAGGTGGAGTATGTGGAACTTGCGCTCGAAGAGGACTTCAACGACCGCTTCGGTGAGGCGATGCAGTTCCCGCATATGTTCGACGAGTTCCCCCACCTTGAGGGCATCCTGCCTGTTGAGGAGGCGCACGTGAGTTAACGGACTTGGCGGGCCGCGTTCCACACGGCCCGACTGAAAGGAGAAGAAGGATGAAAGTGAAGTATGTGGGAGAGACGAGAGAGGTCACGACGGTAAGCGGAAAGGAAGCGAAGCTCGAACAGGGGATGGAACTCGAGTGCATGGAGAAGGAATATCATTCCGCCGCGATGGTTAGGGCCCTCCTGGCTTCGGGCGAACACGTGAAAGTGAGGAGGAACGAACTCAGGAAAGTCGATGTGTGCTGAGGCCCGCGTGAAGCGAAGTTGCCTGTGACTGAAATAGCGATAGAGTATTGCGGGACGTGCAACTACAGGCCTATCGCCGCAGCTCTGGCCATCGCAATCGAGAAGGCGATCGGCCTCAAACCTGTGCTCGTCCATTCGCGGGAAGCAGGCGCTTTTGAAGTCAGCGTAGATGGAGAGGTGGTCTTTTCGAAGAGGACGTCGGGCGTCTTCCCGAACCCCTCCGAGATCATCGAGATCCTGAGAATCAGGACGGGGAGAACGGAAGGCCGGCATGAGGGCTGAATGGCTTGCGCCGGGAGAGATGCCGGGAGAACGGTGCGGAGTGTTGTGAAAGGCATGCACAGTCCCGCGAACTCCCGATGGGGATGCGGAATCCCGGGATCAGGCCTGTTGACTTTTGTTCACGCTTCCTGCAAGAATGATAAAGGCTGAAGGGTGCCGCGAGGCTTAATAGGGAATCCCGTGAGAACCGGGAGTGGTCCCGCCGCTGTAATCCCGATTCCAATGATTCGGAATAATAGTCTTTGCCGGTTTTTGTGCCACTGTCCGCCTCGGCCGGATGGGAAGGCTGGCGAGGGTCGGGAGAGCCAGAAGACCTGCCCGTAAAGCGAAGGAGTCAGGGGTCAGGGATCGGGAAGCAATACTCCCGCAGGTCCCTGAACTCGAATCTTTGTCCTTTCTCGAGGAAAGAAAGTGAGGATGAAGTGAAACAGGGTGCAATCCTCAGGGCATTTGTCCTGAGGATTTTTTTATGAGAAAGACCTTGCCCTTTCTGAACCACGATGTTCAGGATGCGGGGCCGCAGTACCTTGAAGATCTCGCCACCGGGTACTGGTTTTCGGAACTTCTCTTTGCCGCCGTCGAGATGGGACTCTTCTCCCTTCTCGAACGGGTGGGCGCAACCGATAAAGAGCTCGCCCGCGCGACGGGTGCAAGCGCGCGCGGGTTTCGGCGTTTTCTCGGGGCCCTCTGTGCCGTGGGGCTGGTGACGAACGACGGAGAGCGGTTCTTCAATACGAAGGTTTCGAGTGAGTACCTGGTGAGCGGCAAGGCCCTCTACCAGGGAGATTCCATCCTGTGGCGGAGAGAACTTCAGACGAACTGGAGAGGGATGGCGGATTGTCTCAAGGCCGGCGGAAGGATCGATTATACCGTTCAGGACGACCATTCCGGGAGGACCCTCCGTACGGCGAAGTACATCCGGGCGATGGACAACGTTGCGAGGACCAAGGCCGCCGAGCTTCTCGGATTCTTCGAGGGCGTGCCACTGAAAGGCAGAATACTCGATGCGGGCGCAGGCTCGGGGGCGATCTCCGGGGCCTTTCTTGAGCGGTTCCCGCATATGAGTGCGACCCTTCTCGACCTTGCCGGGGTCCTGGACCACGCCCGGGAGATGAGAGGAGGCGAGGCGTGCAGAATCCGTTATTGTCCGGCAAATATCCTGGAGGCCTGGCCTGTCAGACGGAAGAGCTTCGATCTGGTCATCCTTTCGAACATCCTCCATGCGTATTCGGAAAAGGACTTGCCCGGCATTCTGGCGTCGGCCTCGGACTGCCTGAAGAAGAACGGGCTTTTGCTGGTCCACGATTTCTTCCTGGAGCATCGTCCTGTGAAGGCCGCGCTCAGCGACCTGAACATGTTCATCAATACATACAATGGGAAAGTCTTTCCGGGGAAGTCCGTTCTGAAGGAATTGGACCGTCTCGGCCTCTGCTGTACGGACCCGATCCCCCTCGTGACCGACACCGCCGTTCTTTTTGCGGCCCGGGAGCGCGCGACCCTCAGGCCTCTCCGTATCGACGCGGCGGACCTCCTGATTTCGAGGATCCTTGCCGGGGGCTTCAGAAAAGTCTATCGGCTGAGTGCGGCGGACATCCGTGTCGCCGGATGGGCGGACCTACGGTGCAGGTTCGGCTGCCGCCGATACGGAGGGCCTCATTGTCCGCCGAACAGCCCCACCCCGCAGAAGACGCGGGAAGTGCTGAGGGACTTTACGTATGCCCTGCTCCTCGAGGGTGAACCGCCGACCCGTGCGTTCCAGGTGAAGGTCCTCCAGGCCGAGCGGGAGGCCTTCAGGGCAGGGTTCCACAAAGCCTTTTCCTACTGGGCCGGTCCGTGCTCGCTCTGCGAGTCGTGCTCTTCCGACGGTTCGTGCACGAACACGGCGAATGCGAGGCCGTCGATGGAAGGGGCGGGCATCGATGTGTTCGAAACTGCGCGGCGCGCGGGGGCGAAGCTCAGGACCCTGAAGGACAAGAACGACTATGCGAGATATTTTGCGTTGATACTGCTGGAGTGACGGTGATGCGTGTTCTTCTGATACAGACCCCCTCGGTGGAGGGCATTGCGCAGGAGAAGGTCTATCCCCTCGGGATTGCGACCCTGGGAGGCTCCCTCGAGCATTCGGGTTGCAAGGTCGAACTCCTCGACATGAACATCGAGGCGGACCCCTTCGGGGCGGTCAAAAAGAGACTCCTCGGTTTCAGACCGGACGTCGTCGGATTATCGCTCAGAAACATAGACCCCCTTGCGAACAAGACCAGTTCGCTCGTACCTCCCTTTCTCGTCACCGCGGCTCTGGTCGCCTCGGTCCTTCCGAAGGCCCGCCTTGTTGCCGGGGGGACGGGATTCTCTCTTTTCCCTGAAAGACTGATGCGCGAGGCGCCCGAGATTCATTATGGAATTATCGGTGAGGCGGAAACTTCTCTCCCGGCTCTCCTTGCATCGCTCGACAACCCTCCTGCACTGAAGGGGCTTTGTGCGCGCAGGGGCAAAGGCATCCATGTGACCCCTCCCTCCGGGGGTCTCGCCATGGCGCATTACGCGCCTCCGCGGAGGCACCTGCTCGATCCCGCCCTGTATTCCGGAATCAACAGCTATGTCCCGCCGATCGGCATCGAGACGAAACGCGGCTGTCCCTTCCACTGCGCCTACTGCGTATACCCGAAGCTGCAGGGCAGGAGGGTGAGGTGCAGGCCTCCGTTCGAGGTGGTGAACGAGATGGAATCGCTGCACCGGGAATACGGCGTCGAGCGTTTTCACTTTACCGATCCGGTCGCGAATTTTCCTGAAGGGCACCTGGAGGATATATGCCGCGAACTGGTCAGGAGGAAGGTGAGAGTGAAATGGGACGCCTTTCTGCGGGAGGATTATTTCAATGAAGGGAACGCGGCGCTTTTCGAAAGGGCGGGGTGCGAATGCTTTTCGTTCTCCCCGGACGGGCTTTGCCGGGAATCCCTTGATGTCCTGGACAAGAGGTTGAGTGAGAGGGATGTCCTCAAGGCCGCAACGCTTGCTGCAGCTACGGACGTGATGAGCGTCTACCACTTCATGGTGAACGTCCCCGGAGAGACGGAGAAGACCTGCGAAAAGGGAATCCGCATGATCGAAACGATCTATGACAGGCACGTCCGCAAGAAGAACCTCGGCACCGTAGTACTCAACAACATACGCATCCTGCCGGGGACGCCGATCGAAGTCCTTGCAAGGAAACTCGGTGTGGTGGGGCCGGAAACAGACCTCCTCTACCCGACCTATTTCAATCCCGAACCTTTTCAGACCTTCAGATACCGGCTGGAGGCCCTGCATCTTTCGAGGAACGTATTCATGTGGCAGCAAGAGAGGAAGAATGAAGATTCTGCTGCTTGAGCACCCGAGGAGCGTAAGCGCCGAACGGTGCAACGATATCGCGAATACTCCTCTTTCGTCGTGCCTCCTCACCGGCTATGCAGCGGGCATGCTGAAGCAAAAGGGGCATGACGTGGAGATCGTCGAGGGGTATCTCGACGGGCTTTCGTATGAAGAGATCGGGCGCCGTGTGAGCGCGATGAGGCCCGATATCCTTGGAGTCCACATGGTCTATCACTGGGGGCGGGATTTAACGCTTTTCGATTTTCTCGAAAAAATCAGGGAGGAAAGGCTGACTTCCCATATCACCGCGTATGGTTTTTATGCGGCGATCTCATATGAAGACATCCTGAAGGACTGCCACGCCATTGATTCGGTCATCGTCGGGGAGCCCGAGGCGCCTTTTGCCGGCCTTGCCGGAGGTGCATCACCAGGCATATATAGCACCTCTGTCCCGGGTCTTGCGGTGCGGGATGGTTCCGGCCGCATCAGTTACAGGGAAGGAAAACCCGTCGCCGACCTCGACAGCCTTCCTTTCCCCGTGCGCTCCGACGCCATGTACCGCCTGCCCGAGGTGAACCTCCTGGGGAGCAGGGGGTGCTACGGAAGATGCACCTTTTGCTACGTCAATTCTTTCTACGGCCCGGGAGGACCCTGGCGCGGGAGGAGCCCCGGGAACATTGTCGAGGAAATCGACGGAATAATCTCGGAACGGGGAGTGAGTGATTTCTATTTTACCGATCCCAATTTTTTCGGCCCCGGCGGGAAGGGGCAGGAAAGGGCCCTGCATCTTGCTTCCCTTCTTAAGCCGAGAAGAATCCGGTTCGGCATAGAAGGAAGGGTCAATGACATACACGATCAAACGATCAGTGCCCTGGTAGACGCGGGCCTCCGCCACATTCTCATCGGGCTTGAAAGCGGCAAGGACGAGTCCCTCAGAAGGATGAACAAGATGACCACAGTTTCTCAAAACGAGAGGGCCCTTCGCATCCTCAGGAAACACGGCATCGAACCGAATGTCGGCTTTATCATGTTCGAACCCGATTCGTCGCTTCAGGACATACGCATTAATTTCGAATTCCTGAAAAGAAACGACCTCCTGAAACACCTTCCCGTGACTGCGAATGTCCTTTACCACCACCAGATCGTCCTGAAGGGCACACAGGCCTACCACGCTCTTAAGAGGGAAGGACGTCTTGAACTTTCCGCATCTTCTCCCTATGAAGGGACCGCGTATTTCAAGAATCCGGAAGTTGCCGATCTCGCGGGTATCATGAAAAATGTCACCAACATGCTCTTTAATCGGATGGAGGGGATATGGAGCGGCAAGGTCATTGCGCCGCCGGGCATACAGGAGAAATATGGGGAAGTGAACCGGCTGCTCGTCAGGCTTTTTGAAGACAACATGAGAGCCCTTGAGGCAAGCGGGAGGGACGACGATGACCGGACAGCCGCTCTGATTCGGGAAATCGAAAAGGAAATCGAAGGTATCCTGAACTAAGAATTATGTCAATTTCTCCTTTGCGTTCGATTGAAACACAACACAATCAAACCTTTCCTCTTGCACGTATTACACGAACCGGGTCAACTTCTTCCGATACCTAAAGGCGATACGGTTTTTCTGCTTGACATTGTGTCTTCCCCTCCATATGATATGAGTATCAGCTCATATGAACGGAGTTTGATATGACAAAAAGAGAGGATATCAATAGTACAGAACAACTTTCCCGCTTTTTGAAAGTTCTCGGGGATACAAACCGCCTCGGCATCGCCCTGTCCATCGGGAAAGAATCCCGCTCTGTTACGGAGATTGTAAATGCCTCCGGCCTTTCTCAAACACTCATTTCTTTTCATCTGCGGATTATGCGTGAAGCCTATGTAGTGCGGACAAAAAGGAATGGTCCTTTCATCTATTACAGCCTTTCCGACCCTTCCCTTTTAGGCCTTCTTTCTGAGCTTTCGCGAATGGTTAATGGTAACAATTTACCGATAGAGAAGACACCTGAACCCACTGCGAAGAGGACAACGAAATTAACAGCAAGGAGGAAACGGTAGTATGTGGAATGGACCGGGATGGGGTAGGGAGTATACGACGACCCTGTCATCGCGAAGAAGAATCGCCTTCCCGGTCGGGCAGGAAAATGGGCTTGCCGGGACGCCGGGCGCCAGAGAGTTGCCGGTGACAGTGTTTATCACCAAAGAGGGAAAGATCGCGAAACGACACCTAGGCCTTATCGATTACGCAGAACTTGCTGCGAACATCGAGGCAATCCTTGAATAAAAATAGCAGAGGAGGTGATTTCATTGGCAAACAGGAAGGTTGAAAAGCTTATGGCCGGCATGAGGCCCGCCGAAAAGAGGGAGGTTCTGAGCAGCCTGGTTACCACTCTCTTAAAGGACCTCAATGAGGCCGAGAAGGAAGAAATGCTCCGAGCTGTGGCCGGCGGCCGGAGGGAGGGTCGGCGTTTGGCCGGGTTAGTGGATGAATGACTAAAGGCATGTTCGGATTCAGGGGTGAATCCGGTGGAGATGAGCAAGGAGGTCATATCGGCGGTAAGCCACTCCTATGAGTTGGCGACGTATTCGACCCCGGAGTTGCGAGGACTCTTTAATGACTGGATGCGAGAGATCGAGAAGGAGATACTTGTATTTCTCACCGGCAGAGAAAAAGTGGACCCTGACGAGGTGGCTTCGTACTTTAAACTAAACCGTGAGAGCGTACTCTTTATCCTTGGTAAACTCGCCCGGGAAGGAAAGATAGAGATGCAGGCCTGGGGACCGAGAAAAAACTCCCGAAAGCGTAAATAAGGGATTGGGGCAACGCTTTCAAGTGTGAAGGAGGCTTTCATGAAGGTGTCCTTTTTTAAGAGCTGCGCTGTCATTTTTCAGCGTCGGCTTTTTTCGCCTGACAGCTTCCCCTGATCCCGGCCGGTTTGGGGCTGGGAAGCCTGAGCCTGGGGTTGGTGGAATACACCCGTTTGTTTCGATAAGAGGAGGTAAAATGGCTGACGAAGAAAAAGAGAAAAAAGAAAAAGAGGAGGCGGGCTGAGACTGAGAGCCGGGTGATGATGCCGGTGGGCATCAAAACAGCGGTTCAAAGTCGTTAAGCGAGAATACAGAAGGGCTTTATGAGAGCGGGAACCAGGGGCCTAACCCTATTGTCGAACTTCAGGTTAAAACAACTGAGCATTGCATGGTCTGCGGCACGCCCCTGACGTATCACGAAAAGGCAGAGGAGATGAGGTGCATATATTGCGGCAACCTTGAGCACGGCCATATAAGCTGCCCGAAAGGCCACTATATCTGCGATCTCTGTCACAACAGGGATTCGATGAGGATTATAGAAGACACGACATTTTCGACGTCATCAAGCAACCCCTTCGATATAGCCGAAATGGCCATGAGTTTCCCGGGTCTTCCGATGCTCGGCTGCCAGCATGCGTATATCGCCGGCGGGGCGTTGATGGCAGCCATAAAAAATGCGGGACGCAAAGGCATTACCAATGAGGAGATAAAGGAGGTCTTCAAGCGTACAAGGAAGCAGGCACACGGCGGCTACTGCGGCCTGAGCGGAGTTTGCGGCATCGCTCCGGCGATAGGAGCCTGCTTTGCGGTCCTCACCGGCTCGAAGTGCGGCAAGGACGAAGAGCAGAGGGTTACCATGGAGTCGGTGACAAGGATTACGAGGGCGATAACTGAGCTCACAGGCCCGAGCTGCTGCAAGGCGTATGTAAGGACATCGCTCAATGAGGCGGTGGAGTACCTGAGAGAAAGTCTTGGAATCGAACTGCCCTTGGCTGACAGCGTGGTCTGTAATTACAGTCTCAAACATCCCCATGGCTGCAGAGAAACGCTGTGCCCTTTCTTCAACGAGAATGGCTGTGGGAGAGAAATGTCTCACAATGGGATCGGAACCGGGAAAATATCCCCCGATGTATCAGCGCCCGGAACCCAAAAAGGCATCGACAGCGGGCGAAACGGTTTGAAGTGCGAAAAAAAAGAAGAAAGTTTGGAGGATAACATGGAACGCCTATTAAAAAGGGCACTTGAGCTTGGGGCTGAAAAGGCAAAGGTAATAGACGCGAGTACCGTAGTCGTAGAAGAGTGGGTAAGGTGGAAATGCGCTTACGGCTGCGCCTTCCACGGAAAAGACGCGTATCACCCGCCCTGCGCCCCGGATACTGAAAGCACAAAGAAGGTAATGAAAGAATACAGCAAGGCAATCCTCATGAATGGTGCGAAGGGGAAGGGGCTTACTGAAGCGGCGGTGAGGCTTGAAGGAGAGGCTTATCACATGGGCTTTTACAAGGCATTTGCAATGACCGCTCTCTCGTCTGGTCCTGAAGGAGCTGCCTGACCCTCCGGAGAGGCAGAGGCTCAGGGTGAGTCTCAGACAGCGGATCAGAAGAAACTCAGGATCAGACCCCTCATGGAGGCCTGCGGTATCGATGTCTTCAAGACAGCACGGGCAAACGGTTTTGAGATCGATACAAAAAAAGAGACCTACGGCAGGTGGAACTATTTCGCACTGCTTCTCGTGGAGTGACGGCATTGAATCAGCGACATGACTCCGGGGAGAGGGGAGGTGAAGAGGTGATAGACAGTCTCATTAAAATCTATGTCAAGAAAGGATGACCCTTTAGTCAAAGGGCCAGGTCGGCCTTTGGGGATGGCGCTACGTATATCGATGTCTTATCAGACAGAGCTAAATTGAAGGAGATGCTTGAATATACGAAAGGCGTAACAAGAGTCCGGGTCAGCGTTGAAGGAGACAAGGTAACAATTGGTTACGGAGGCTCGTGAACAGTGTAACTGACCGATAGTCTATCGGTTTGGTTGATCGAAAACTGACTATGCAAAGCTTGAAGGGAGGAATAAAGTATGGGTCTCGAGGAAAAAGTCAAATCATTGATCGCCGTGGGAGCAGCTGTCGCTTCAAACTGCGAGGGTTGAGTGGAGCACCACGCGGGCAGGGCTCGCGAAATTGGAGCTAATGACCAGGAAATCGTCATGGCAATAGAAATAGGGAAGTCAATACGAAAGGGCTCAGCAGCAAGGATGGATACCTTTATTTCGAGCACCTTAAAGATCGGTTGATAACTTTGAGAGTAAAGAGAGCCGAACTGTCCTGGCGCCGGCGCATCGCAATGGGAGTGCTGATTTTTCCCCGCTTAAGTGGGGAATTGGTGTTCCCTTTCAATCATGATGCCACGAGTGTGAAGCAGGGGAAAGATGGGAACATGTTATAAGTGCGGAAGCAATGCAGATTTTCTATGCCCTGATTGCGGGAGTAGGATATGTGGATCTCACATGCAACCTCGAATTCCCGGACTTTGTCGGATAGGACTAAGATGCGGCTTTATCTGCCCGGTCTGTTGGTTGGTAAAGCGGACGAAGTTGGAAGAGCATATGGTGAAAGTGAATATTTTTGAAGAGATCCGCAAGGGCAAGCAGAAATCATTCGGCTGCGACAGCGGGAATCAGCTGGATGTAGCCCTGTACTGTGACAACTGGTAATCAAAAATAGACGTTGACAATATTCCCAGAATCGGTATATAAATAAAATAACTATAGTTTCAGGTGCGACAGCTTAATAGGGAATCCCGTGAGGAAATAAGTCCGATTCGGGAGCGGTCCCGCCGCTGTAATCCTGATTCCGATGAGTCGGAATAAGCGCCTTTGCCGGTTTTTTGTGCCACTGTTCATTCTGAATGGGAAGGCTGGCAAAGGTCGGGAGAGCCAGAAGACCTGCCTGGAACACAGTATCCGGAAAGCGGCCAGGCAAGGAACAGTTGCCCGGCCCGGGAAACCTTCTCGCGGATAGAAGGCGGGGATGAAGTGAAACAGGGTGCAATCCTCAGGGCATTTTTGCCTTGGGGATTTTTTTTTGGACCGAACGGGGTAGAGAAATATCCATTGTGAAGGAGGTAGCATGACGCAAATCGAGAGGGCAGCACAGGGAGAGATCACGGAGGAGGTGAAGGCAGTCGCAACCTCTGAGGGCATGGACCATGAGACGGTGAGGAGGCGCCTGGCATCCGGCAAGATAGTCGTCCCCGCCAACAAACACAGGAAGGGGAATATCGTCGGGATCGGCAAGGGCTTGAGGACGAAAGTGAACGCCTCGATCGGAACGTCGACGGATATCGCGGATATCGGCATGGAGGTCGAGAAGGCCCGCATCGCTGAGAGATACGGGGCCGATACGCTGATGGACCTTAGCGTGGGCGGCGACATCGCGGGAACGAGGAGGGCCGTGATGGATGCGATCGGTCTCCCGGTAGGCACCGTACCCCTTTACGAGGCCTTCGCCCTGGCAATAGAGAAGTACGGCGCCGCGGTGAAGATGCCGGCCGAGCTCCTGTTCGAGATTACCGAGAAGCAGTGCGAGGAGGGTGTGGGGTTCATGGCGATCCACTGCGGCATCAACCGAAAGACTGTCGAGATGCTCAGGAAGCAGCACTACCGGTACGGCGGACTCGTCTCGAAAGGCGGCTCGTACATGGTTGCGTGGATGGAGCACAACGGCAGGGAAAACCCGCTCTATGAGCATTTCGACAGGGTGGCCGCGATACTGAAGAAGCACGATACCGTCCTGAGCCTCGGTAACGGATTTCGCGCGGGGGCGATCCACGACTCGACCGACAGGGTCCAGATACAGGAGCTTCTCATCAATTGCGAACTTGCCGAGACCGGCAGGGCGATGGGATGCCAGACGATGGTCGAGGGCCCGGGCCATATCCCGTTAAACGAGATAGAGGCGAACATCATCATGGAGAAAAGGATGAGCGGTGAATCGCCCTTCTATATGCTCGGCCCGATCACGACGGACATCGCGCCGGGGTACGACCACATCACCGCTGCGATCGGAGCGGCGCTTTCCTCTTCCTACGGCGCGGACTTTATATGCTACGTAACGCCTTCGGAACATCTGGGTCTGCCTTTTCCCGAAGACGTGAGGGAGGGCGTTATCGCTTCGAGAATCGCGGCACACGTGGGCGACATGATAAAGCGGAAGAACATGCATGCCGATAAGGTGATGTCGAAGGCAAGACGGGACATGCAGTGGACGACGCAGTTCTCGCTTGCGATAGACGCCGAGCGGGCCAGGGAAATAAAAGCGAAGAGGGGCAACGGCGATGAGCACTCCTGCACCATGTGCGGGAAGTTTTGCGCGAACGATATCCTGCGCGGTATGTTCGAAAAGGATATGGAAGGGTCGGACAAGAAATAAAGAAGCGATGCGTCGCCGGGTGTCTGCCCTGATGAAGAAATAGGCAGGAATTAACAATCGCACCTATCTTATGATACGATTTTATCTATGGCAGTCCCAGACGGGCTGAAACAGTTAGGATCAAGACCTGCCCCTTTTCCCGGCGACGCCCAAGAGCGAGAAGGTCGGAAATTAGGGGTACTGAACAGGCAAAAGAAAAGGAGTTCAGGTTTTCGAGGAAACGCGCCGGCTGAAACTGTTCTGGCAGGGTTACCGGCAGATCCTTCATTGCTCTGCAAAAAATGTAAAGGAAAAAGCAAAAAATGTGAAGTGTCCTGCTTACGCTTGGGTATAAAATAACACGACGAGGTGCGGGTGATGCGCGACAGAAGAAGCGAGCCCCGGCAATTGGCTTATAAATCCATCGAATTCACCGTCAGAGGGGAAACATACGTGGGAACCATCATCAACATCAGC
Source organism: Nitrospirota bacterium (assembly GCA_023475105.1). GTDB lineage: Bacteria > Nitrospirota > Thermodesulfovibrionia > Thermodesulfovibrionales > UBA9159 > JAMCWJ01. Next base: position 20,582 of record JAMCWJ010000033.1, on the reverse strand, counting down.
GATTCAGTGCCGGTCTTTATTCCTTCATTCCCCTGAACGCGGGAGAAGAAATTACTGTGAAAAGTGAGATCCCGACACGGCACTTCACCCGTCTCAATAAGCCCGGCAATTTTTCAGATAAGGACCCCTACCTGGGTAGGGTTGACTATCAAGATGAAAAGACTCAAACTGTCTTAACCCATTGATATATTGTTGATATTAAGAAACTGGTCATCAGGCATGACTTCGGGCGTGAACCGGGTATGGAGGATTGTCAATGAGGAACAAAGGCGAGTTTATTATTTTTCCCTGTAGCCGCGAGTCATCGCTGACTCTTTTGTCTTCCGAATCAAGATTGACAAAGAGGGTCGGGTCTTTCTTGAAAATACGTAATTAGGATGTCTAGATCGGGAATGCTATCAACATTTAGACTCCGCCTGACCTTTTTCGGTATTCTCGCCATGATACCGTTATTGGGTCTCACCTTTTATACCGACCTGAAATATCGCAATCAGAAAGAATTCGAGGCGAAGAGAGGAATTGAAACCACCGCCAGCCTGTTAGCGCTCAACGTAGAAAAGTCGGTTGAAGGCGCCAGACAGCTCCTGGTCGCCGTTTCGCAGGCATTCGAAGTCGAGGGGCAAAGCCGGGACTTATGCAAGGGGTACGTGGCACGGTTGACGGCGATGTTTCCGGAATATGCCAATGTCCTCCTCGTGAATCCGAAAGGCAACGTTCTTTGCAGCGGCCTTCCATTCCGTACGCAGGTCGATGTGGCCGACCGCTCATATTTTCGCCATGCACTGAACGGCCGCCGCTTCTCAATGGGTGAGTTCCAGATCGGCCGCATCACAGGCAGGCCCACGGTCAATTTCGGCTATCCCCTTCGCGATAAATCAAACAACGTAAAAGGTGTTGCCGTTGTAGCCCTCGACCTTGAATGGCTTCGAAAGTCCCTGGAAGAAATCCACTTTCCCGAAGGTTCGACCGTTGCGGTGCTGGATCGCAACGGCACGTTCCTTGCGCATTATCCTGACAGACCAAAATGGATCGGCAAATCCATTAAGGAAGCATACGCACACGTAACGTTGACGGGGCAAGAGCGCGAATCTGTGCGTGAAGAAAGGGGGACGGACAGCATCAGATATTATCTATGCTTCTTCCCGGTGCATACCGAAGACGGCATGCTCTACACGGTGGTGAGCATTTCGAAAGCGGCAGTGCTCGCTGGGCCGAATCGTTTCCTGCTCGTAAGCCTGGCCGTTCTCGGCGCGTTTCTTGTCCTCGGGTTTGCTTTTTCCACGACCTATGGAACACTTGTTCTTGTAAAACCGCTCAATAGGCTGCTGGATGTCACCAAGCGCATAGGACAAGGCCACCTCGATGCGCGCGTCGGGGCGCCTTACGCCAAAGGTGAATTCGGACTTTTGGGAAAAGAGCTCGACGACATGGCATCTTCACTCGAAAAATATTTTGTAGAGGAGGTTGCAATTGCGAATTCCCTTAGGGAAAGTGAAACAATGCTCCGCAGTTTCTTTGACTGCCCGGAAGGGATGAGAGGGATAGTGGAGATCGTGAACGGAGATATCCTCTTTGTTTCCGGCAACGGCGCTGCTGCAGAGTTCTTTGGATATTCAAAAGAATCATTGCGGAACAAATCCACCCTTGAAGTGGGTGTTCACCAGGGGTTGGTTAAACTTTGGCTTGCCCGGTATGAAGAGAGCAGACAAACAGGGAAGGCCGTCAGCTTCGAGTTTTTTTATGGTGAGGGAACGGAGAAAAGATGGTTTTCCGCCACGGTGAATTATTTGGCGTCATCGTCGAACGGCGCTCCGAGGTTAGGATATATTGTACAGGATATCACTGAGAAGAAGCGCGATGAGGCCCACATCGAGCGACAGATACGCCGCCTTGCGGCCCTCCGTGATATCGATATGGCGATCACGTCGAGCCTCGATATGCGCGTTATGATGCGCATCATCATCGATGAAGTGATCAATCAGCTGCACGTCGACGCCGCCGATATTCTGCTGATCAACCCTCATGAAATGACTTTGGAATATGCTCTGAGCCGGGGTTTTCGCACCGAGGCGCTGAGACACAGCAGGTTGCGGATAGGGGAGGGCCACGCGGGTCTCGCAGCGCTCGACCGAAAGATGATTCGCGTAACCGATCTTATGCTTAGCAATGACACTTTGGGGCGATCGAGAGAACTGCAAAAGGAAGAGTTTGTTGAATATATTGCGGTACCTCTTGTCTCCAAGGGTCATGTTAAGGGGGTGCTGGAAATCTTCAACCGGGTACCCCTTAATGTGGACCAGGAATGGCTTGACTTCCTCGAAGCGCTGGGGACTCAGTCGGCAATTGCCATCGACAATGCGGAAATGTACAATGACCTTGAGCGTTCCCACGCCGAACTTGTCCTTGCCTATAACACCACCCTCGAAGGCTGGTCGAGGGCGCTGGATTACCGGGACAAGGAGACCGAAGGTCATTCGAAACGGGTTACCGATTTGACGATTGCGACGGCCAGAGCCATGGGCATGAGCGATGGCGAATTGGTGCATGTCCGCAGGGGCGCTCTACTTCATGACATCGGCAAGTTAGGAGTGCCCGACAGCATTCTCCTGAAGCCCGGGAAGTTGACGGATGGGGAATGGGAAATAATGAAACACCACCCGGTAATAGCATACAAACTGCTTTCCCCGATTGCTTTTCTGAAAGAAGCGGTGGACATCCCTTACTGTCATCATGAAAAGTGGGACGGCACAGGTTATCCAAGGGGCCTCAAGGGAGAACAGATTCCTCTGGCGGCGCGTATCTTTGCGCTCGTCGATGTGTGGGACGCCCTGAAATCCGAGCGGCCGTACCGGCCTGCATGGCCGGATGATAAGGCGCTGGAATACATCAGGACCAATGCCGGCACGCACTTCGACCCGGAGGCGGTCCCGATTTTCTTGAATCTGATCGAGAAGATCTCAGAGTGAAGTTCGCTCCATTATCGGTAATGAAACCGCCACCCATACGCCACCCGCTAGGGAAGCAGAAGTAAAAAAAGAGATCCTGCCGTACTCAGAACCTCTTGAATCAGATGGGAAAAAGAATGGTGAGCCGTGCAGGAGTCGAACCTGCGACCCGCTGATTAAGAGTCAGCTGCTCTACCAACTGAGCTAACGGCCCTTTCCGGCGAAAGCAAAAAGACTCAATAGTAAACCAGAAAAAACTCTCCGGCGTCAACTCCTTTGAGGAAAACATCCTCATCCCGCTAAGACCGAATTTCGTCCGGAGCAAAATTCAGTGGCGCGCCTGAGAGGATTCGAACCTCCGACCCTCAGCTCCGGAGGCTGATGCTCTATCCAGCTGAGCTACAGGCGCATCGAAAGAGTTCTAAGTTCAACGTTCAGAGTTATCAAGTTAAAACGGAAAAACAAAACCAACAAAACCTGATCTGATTCCGACCTGAGTCTCACTTCTGCCTCTCTGACTCAGGGCTCCAATTTTGCAGAGCAAAATTGGTTGGGGTGGGCGAGGGGACTCGAACCCCCAACACCTGGAGCCACAGTCCAGTGCTCTGACCATTGAGCTACGCCCACCGTGGAACGACAGTTGTCAGTGAACAGCCTTTCATTTCTAGTTAAACAGAAACCCGTGTTTCAGTCAACACTTCCCATGGCGCATCAGCGCCCCGAGCAGACAGTCCTTTTCTTCGACAGTTTGTTTTCAGCGGCTCCGAAACTTTCGAAGGGCCGAGGCATGCAGCGGGCTTCCGTCTTTCGGCAATGCTAAGTATACCACAACAAACCGCGTCATTTCATGCGTACACTAGGACGAACGACTTGATTTTTGAGCACGTTGAGAGCAGAATACGCGAAAAGGAGCACATGGACGACGCAAATAAGGGATCGGCGCAGGGCCGACCTGCAAGCCTCTTGTTCCGGCGTCAAACCCGGCGAGGGCCGCCTTTTCCAGTGCATCGACAAAAACAAGGAAAAGATCAGCGGTTGAGGCAGTGACGCTTTGGAACTTTGTGTACAAACTGTTCAGACTGTTCAGGAGGATGGAAACATGATACGCTTAAAAATTTGGGTTGCAGTCGTCATGACGATGACGGCCCTTGGTGTTGCCGGTTGTAGTGGAGGAGGGGCCGATGTTCGGTCGGAGCAATCAACGTATAGCACAACGCTTGGTCAGGAGTTGAAGGACCTGGATGATGCCTATAAGAAGGGGATCATCAGCGAGAGACAGTACAATGAGGCAAAGGATAAGCTTATAGAGCAGAGAACAAAAAATAAGTAGCGCGCTCCAGTAAAAAGGAGGATTCGCATGTATCGTACTGAACGGGCAGAAAAGATCCTCAACAATATGGCGAATACGACCAGGCCGCCCGAGGAGAAGACGCGCGATTAGAGCTGTGGGTGGCAGGAAGAGTGTCACCCCTTGCCGGGAAAAAACTTGAGGCCTTTGGTATCGATGTTACAGAAGACGCAAGCGAAAAGGCAGAATTCATGGATTAGAGGGTCCGTGGACAAGTCTTGAGGACCGCTGAAGACCCGCCGGGGTCAGGGAAACCGCCAGGGTAAATACCACAGGGAAAGTGGCGGACGACTCTGAGAGGCTGTCGCAGATTGCAAAACCGGCTTGAGGACATCTCACCTCATCCGGAGAAAGGAACCATGATGAAGGAACGAAATGCTTTGATGCATGTGTTGGGCTGGTTTGTAATTGTCGTGCTGATTGCGCCACTGGAGACGATGCCCTCGGGGGCACTTGCGCAGGAGCAGGCGTCAGGACAGCCTTTCAAGCAGGAGCAACTGGACCAGCTTCTCGCCCCTGTAGCACTGTATCCGGACTCTTTGCTTACCCAGATTCTCATGGCCTCGACATACCCGCTGGAGGTTGTGAAAGCCACGAACTGGATGAAACAGAACAAGGACCTCCAGGGCGATGCGTTGACCGCTGCGCTTGAAAAGCAGGAATGGGACCCGAGCGTCAAATCTCTGGTGAACTTTCCTCAAGTACTTCAGATGATGAACGACAAAATTGACTGGACACAGCAACTGGGAGACGCCTTCCTCGCTCAACAAAAGGACGTCATGGATGCAGTCCAGAAGTTGCGGGGAAAAGCGCATGCCGAGGGGAACCTGAAAACCACGAAAGAGCAGAAGGTAGTTGTCGAGAAAGAGACGATCATCATCGAGCCGGCGAGCCCGCAAATCATTTATGTGCCGACCTATAATCCGACGGTTGTGTATGGCGCATGGCCCTATCCGGCCTATCCGCCCTACTACTATTATCCGCCCGGATATGCGGCAGGAGCGGCGGCATTCGGCTTTGTCTCGGGTGTCGCCGTCGGAGCGGCGTGGGGCTACGCCTGGGGCCATGCCGACTGGCACGGAGGCAACGTGGATATCAACGTGAACAACAATATAAACATAAATCAGAAGATCGACCGCGGGAAATATCAGCAGCAGTACCAAAACAAAGGACAGCTCAACCAGTCAGGACAGGGCAAGTGGCAGCATGACGCCGGCCACCGCCAGGGCGTTGCATATAAGGACAACGCAACGGCCCAGAAGTTCGGCCAGTCGACCGGACGGTCGGCCCAGGCCCGCAGTGAGTCTCGCGGTTACGGTGATCGTGGTGGTGCAAGCAGGCAGCCGGGGAGCCTTGGAGGAGGAACTCAAAGAACAGGAAGCTTCGACCGGGGAGGGCGTGAAAGCGCCTTTAGCGGCGCCGGCCACGGGGGTTTTGAACGGAGCGCAAGCGAACGCGGACGGATGAGCCGTGGCGCCGGAGGCGGCGGATTCGGCGGCGGCGCTTCACGGAGCGGCGGCGGATTCGGCGGCGGAGGCCACGGTGGGCGCCGCAGGTAAGTAGGTGAGTAAAGGGGCGGTAAATCTTACCACGATACTATATGGAGGTACAAAGAATGAAATTGCTTGGATTGTCTACACATAAATCTGTGCTCTTGTTTGTTTTTGCTCTGATGTTTGCGGCGTTGGTTGCTTTCTCAGCTTCCGGTTCGTCGGCCGCATCAAAGGTAAAGCAGAAAACATTTGCGTCACCCGAGGAAGCGGTAAAGGCGTTGATTGATGCGATAAAGACAGACAATAAAACAGAACTGTCGGTTATTTTTGGGCCTGGATCGTCGTCGCAACTCTCCTCCGGAGACGACGTGAGCGACAGGGCCGAGCGGGAGCGGTTTCTCAAGGCATATGAGGAGAAGAACTGCCTGGAAAAGAAGGACAATGATAAGGCCATTCTCCTGGTGGGAAATGACGACTGGCCTCTCCCGATTCCGATAGTGAAGAAAGGGTCGACGTGGTATTTTGACACAAAGGCTGGAAAAGAAGAGATACTCAATCGCCGTATCGGCGGAAATGAGTTGCGTGTTATTGAGGTTATGCAGGTATACGTCGGTGCACAACGCGAGTATGCCGGCAAGGACCGGGACGGTGACGGCATATACGCGTATGCTCAAAAGTTTGCGAGCACCCCCGGCAAAAAAGACGGGCTGTACTGGGAAGCGAAGGAGGGCGAGGGGGAAAGCCCCTCCGGTCCGTTTGTGGCAAAGGCTGCCCAAGAGGGATACACCAGGAAAGCAAAGACAGACAAGCCATCACCCTTTCATGGCTATTATTTCAGGATTCTCACCGCACAGGGTAAACATGCACCCGGCGGGGCCTATGACTATATAGTGAAGGGCAACATGACCCTCGGATTTGGCCTCATCGCCTATCCTGCGAAATACGGATATTCGGGAATCATGACCTTTATCGTGAACCAGGAGGGTGTCGTTTATCAGAAGGACCTTGGCAAGAATACGACAAGAGTGGCAACAACGATTAAGAATTACGATCCCGATAAGACATGGAAGAAGGTCGCCGAGACAGCCGGGAAGTGATGCTCATGAGTCGAGTGAACAAACAAGATCGTTGAATTGATCGGGAAGAGGGGCGCCACGAAGCGTCATGCGCAGTTCGATGAGGGCGAATGCACCTGTGCTAAACTCCGCTTCAATCCTCTTCTCGTGCTCGTCTCAAGATAGCGGCGATCCTATCCCTGAAGATAAAGAGGTGAAAGGGAACAGAGAATACCGGGAGGGCCTTCCCATGGGAGAAAGTGGCGCGCCTGAAGGGATTCGAACCCCTGACCCACTGCTTAGAAGGCAGTTGCTCTATCCAACTGAGCTACAGGCGCATTCCTGCTCATAATTCATGGTCCGCAGCTCATAGTGAAGAAACTCCTCCCGTCCGGACCCGTCAGTAACGAGTCAGGAGCCTTTCTTGCGGGCTATGAGCCATAGGCCACGGATTTTGCCGCGCAAAGGCGTTTTGGTCGGGGCGAGAGGATTTGAACCTCCGACCCCCTGCTCCCAAGGCAGGTGCGCTAGCCAAACTGCGCTACGCCCCGAATAAATAAAATAAAGAATCCTCCGGATAAAAGTCAAATGAGCCGACCTGCCCAAAATCCACCATCAACCTCTGCGTGAGGATGCGTTCGAATGGTTTCAGCGGCCCGTATTGCCTCACCTTTCGGGTGAAGCGGCCCGGTGCCTCGGAGCGAAGCGAGCATGAGAGCGGATGCCGTCCTCACGCAGTATCAGTCTTTCTTGATGATGGATTTTGGCTCGCCTTGCGGACTGGCGGGAAACGGAGGGTAAGTCTTCGTTCCTTTGTGAAAGAAGTTCTGCTATGATGGAGGCGGAGGTGTTTATGAAGATCGCGATGAGCGGCGCCACGGGCTTTATAGGAGGCCATCTTGCGAAGGCATTCGAGAAGAAAGGATGGACCATGATCCCCCTCGGGCGCAAAGATTTCGAAAGGGATACCACGCTTCCCGGGAAGATAGACGGAGCGGATGTCGTGGTCAACCTCGCCGGTGCGAACGTCGCGGCGAGATGGACGGAGGCGTACAAAAAAATCATCTACGACAGCAGGATAGAGACTACGAAGAAGATCGTCGCTGCACTGGGGGGAGCGCGGGAAAAGCCCCGGTTGTTCTTCTCGACTTCAGCTGTAGGCATATATGATACGAAGGACTCCCACACAGAAGAAGACAGGCATTATGCAGATGACTTTCTCGGCAGAGTGGCACAGGATTGGGAGCGTGAAGCCCTCAAGGCTGCAGATGCCGGGGTCAGGACGGTCATTTTCCGCTTCGGGATAGTGCTCGGACCTGACGGCGGGGCGCTCGGGAAAATGCTCATTCCGTTTAAACTCGGACTTGGGGGCGTAATCGGGAGCGGGGAGCAGCCCTTTTCATGGGTCCATATCGACGACCTTGTGCGGGCGTTTTTTGCCGTGATCGAAAACAGCACCTATGAGGGCATTTATAACCTGACCGCTCCCCGGCCGACGACGAACAGAGGGCTGACAAAGGCGCTCGGCCGCGCTCTGCTTCGGCCGACTTTCATGCGCATTCCCCCGTTTGTCCTGAGGCTTCAGTTCGGCGAAGGAGCCGACATCCTGCTGAAGGGGCAAAGCGTTCTGCCCAAGCGGCTTCAGGAAAGCGGCTTCACCTTCGCGTTTACGGAGATACAAGAGGCGATCGACGATCTCGTGAAAAAAAAATGACGGATTCCCCGGTCATCATATGCTACGGCGGATGGGGAGTTACACCGTGATACTTTATACTAAGGAGGTCATAAGTAAAAGAGTACCATGTGTCATTCACGCAAGCGAAGCGCGTCGGGAATCTCTCTGAAAACGAAGAAATCCCGCCGAGGCGGGACCGGACAAGCGGGAATGACGGAATAGGAGGAGATGTCGCTTTCCTTCGACCTCATTAGTATTTACCCATTGAACTTCTCGATAAAACTTGACAACGCCGCCTTTTACTGATAAAAAATAACTTACGTAAGACATTGCAGGCGGAAAGTTCGTTTGTGCTTCCGCAAGAATTCAAAGGCGACCTTGGAGGGGAAAATGTTATTGCTCTGCAAAAGGAATATTTCCGGTCTTCGGTCTCTGCGTACGATGTTTGGTCTGGCAGCATTGCTGCTGGTCCTCGCCTCTGTCATATCCTGCGGCGGCTCGTCGGCTGATCCTTCGTGGAGATTTGCCTATATGAGCGACAACAAGTGGGACAAGAAAACGAGCGAAGCGGATTACGTAAACGTGGAGGCGGTGAAGCGGCTTTCCGGCGATATGGTCAAACAGGGCGTTTCTCTGGTGATCGTGGGCGGCGACCTGATCGACGGCAGAGGGGAAGGTGTATCCGGTCTGAACGCACAGTATGCAACGTGGCTTGACGCGATGTCGGCGGTCTATCGGGCCGGCGTTCCCGTCTATGCGGTACCGGGCAATCACGAATACTGGTGTGACACAAACGACAGCTGTATCGCCGCTTGGAACCAGACAATGGCGCCGACCTTTCCCGCAAGTCGGACCGACAACCCGGCTTTTCCGGGCATGGAGTACAGTTTCATCTTCAATAATGCCTTCTTCATAGGGCTGAACCAGAACCGGTTCGCCGATACCTTCCCCGAGTATTACCGGGGCAACGACGTAGACTGGATCGCGGGACAGTTGGCTGCTCGGGACCCGTCTGCGCAGCCCCATATCATAACTTTCGGCCACATGCCCCAGTTCATGACGAAATGGGAATGGACGAGACCCGAGGACAAGTCGAACAGAGAGGCATTCTGGAGTCTCCTCGGCAATGCGGGGGCGAGAATGTACTTTACCGGGCATTCGCATCTCTATGCCGTGGGACTGGCGTCGACCGAGGACGGGAGGTACTTCCTCTACCAGGTCATTTCGGGCTCAGGCGGCGCCGAGGCGGAAAAGAGCGGCTGGGACGGGCTCTACGCTGAAGACACGCGGGTGCAGCCCGTCGATTGGGACGAAGGCATCTATCGCGAGGGGTATGCCCTGGTTACGATAACCGGACGCGATGTCACGCTGGAATGGCGATATTACGACGATACAGAGCGCGTCTTCAAGACGAAGCCGGTTTTCAGTTACAGCCAATAGCTCGGAAGATATGGATTACTAATGAGTTCATTAGTAGGGTGTCATTCCCGCTTGCCGGGAATCCTTCTTAGGAAAGACTCCGGACAAGCCGGAGTGACAAGTAACGTTATCGTACTTATGTACTTCTTAGTAACTGCTCTTTTTTCTTTTATGTTTCAGGAAGTACCATGCAAAGACGAGTGCCATTATCAAGACCCCGACCGCGACGATCAGGACATCTGCCCCGACGAATTTGAGGAGATAAAGTATATCCCTTGGATACTTCATGGCGAGACCCCCGTCATTTCAGGAGACGGATAAGCCAGAGGAGCACGATTGCGCCGACAGTAGCGGTCACGAGGGAGCCGATAAAGCCGAAAGAGACGACGCCGAGAAGGCGGAACAAAAGCCTCCGATGAAGGCGCCGAGGATGCCGACGACGAGGTCTCCCGCCAATCCGAACCCGTGGCCTCTCGTCAGTTTTCCCGCAAGCCACCCTGCGATTATCCCGATGATCAGAAACCAGAACCAGTGCATAAAATCCTTCCGGGGCCGTCTGGAGTACCACGGCCTTCTGTTCCCAGTCTAGCACTCTCTGAAGGGAAGTGCCATAGCTCGGACCGTTTGCGACGAGAAATTCGGCACTTTACTCCCGGTGTCGCCAAGTATAGAATAAGCGATGTCCGGAAAAAAGAGCATTCTCCGCTATCTGTCTCTTATCTTTTTTCTGATAGGGCTCTCCCCTGTCGCTTGGGCTTCAGACCCTATGGTCCTCCGTAACGGCGTCGGTTCCCGGTCTCTGAACGGCTATCTCCGCATTCTTGAAGACCGGGAGGGGAAATTGACGATCAGTGAGGCGAGCTCGCCTGAGATGGACAAGCTGTTCAGGCACCATTGCAAAGACGGACACTTCGGTGATCATTTACGGCGAGACAGGGACGGGCAAGGAACTGGTGGCAAACGCGATACACGACCTGAGCCCGAGAAGAGACAAACCATTTATAAAGATAAACTGCGCAGCTATCCCCGATACGCTCCTCGAATCAGAGCTTTTCGGTTATGAGAAAGGCGCCTTTACCGGCGCAACACAGCGGCGGAAGGGCAAATTCGAGGCAGCCCACAGCGGAACCCTTTTTTTCGACGAGATCGGCGACATGCCCCTTTCGATCCAGACAAAGCTCCTGAGGGTACTCGAAGAGATGAAGGTCGAGCGGCTCGGCGGCAATGAACTGTTTCCCGTGGATGTGAGATTGCTTTATGCAACCGGCAGGGACCTCAAGAAAGCGGTCGAAGAAGGCAGGTTCCGGAATGACCTTTTTTACAGGATCAATGTCCTTCCGCTGGCGGTTCCGCCTCTGCGCGATCGGAAGGAAGACATCGCCGAACTCGTCCGTCATTTTCTCGGGCTCTATTCGGCAAAGATTGGAAAGACAGGCTTATACCTCTCTCCCTCCGCCATGCAGGCCCTCTCGGTCTATCCTTATCCGGGAAATGTGAGAGAACTGATGCATGCGGTCGAAATGGCGGTGACCCTGTGCAGGGAGAGCGAGATTACCACTGCCCATCTGCCTGCCGGGATCGCCGGTCAGGACACGACAGGGGTCGGAGTGCAGCTTTATCACGGCTCGATCTCCCTGCCGGAACGCCTCAGCATGATCGAAAAAGAGATGATATCCAAAGCGATTGAAGAGGCGGGCGGCAAGAGGCTTCTTGCCGCCGAAAGGCTTGGCATAAGCAGGAAGACGCTCTGGAGAAAGATGAAAGAGCTGGGGTTTCCCGGGGCGGAAGACAAGGGGGAAGAGTGACGAGTATCCCGGGGACATGTGCTGCGAGGCTGAATCCTGCAAGGTATGGACAAACCTCATTATTCATTATTACGGGTTAACCGTTTGTTCAGTATCTAATGAAATACGGCAAAGCCATCAGCACGAAGCCAATAAGAATGTTCAAGAAAACGCCGGAGACAAAGTATGGAAAAACCATCAGTGCAACACCGGAAATAAGAGCTATACCTCGTTGTTGTTTTCTTCCATATACGAAGTAAGCCATGCCGATCGAACCAAACAAGAAACCCCACAATAACGATGCCGAGCTATCCAAGGTGTTTCCTGCCTGTCATATTTGTCATCGCCAACGAGAACCCCATCCAACAAGGATTACCAGTTGTACTCCGTTTAATTATATCAAATGGAAGCGGTGTGGCGTACAGCTTACCTGATAGGGTCCGATGTCGGCACGCCAATTGTCGTGTTACGCCCTGTACTGTTCCGGCAGGAAGACGTGACGCCCTGCCTTCGCATTCCGCATGAAGAAGCTTTATTCCTGTCGTTCCCCACAAATCTTGGCTTATAGAGACAAGATCATCTTGACAATCCGTACGCTTTATCATTAGTGTAAGGTATGTTTAAGGAGCAAATGCCTGTCAATTGTTCCGCGTCTATCCCATGCCTTTTTAGCGGCAAAATGATGTCAATCGGCGGTTACGTTGTATCGGTTATTCTGGTATTCCTGGCCGTGACCGCTGCTACTGTGGTGAATGCTGCTGAGATACGGGAGATCGAGCTTACCGATGGCAGTGTGATCACCGGAGAGATTGTTTCTTTGTCGGGAGGTATCTATACGGTAAGGTCGGCCACGCTTGGGACGTTACGGATTGAAGCATCTAATATCCGCGTTATCCGTTTGCAGGGTTCTGCTGCCCCAAGTGACGTGGGGGGCCAGGTAAAGTCGCTCGAGGATAAAATGCATGGGGACAAAGAGATCATGGACGCGATCCGTGCCCTGCAGAATGATCCCGATTTACAGAAGGTTCTTCATGACCCCGAAATCATGAAAGCGATTCAAAGTGGCGATATCGCCGCCCTCATGAGGAATCCCGACTTCATGAAGCTACTAAATAAGCAGCCCGTGCAGGATATCAATAAGAAGCTGGCCCGGTAGCTCCTCTCTAATTTCTCTATTTCTATACTGAGAGTATCAGGCTTTGCCTTATTCTCATTACAGTCTCTCGCAAGAAAATCAAATTCAATAATGCAAAACCCCGCCGCTGCACCAGGTGGCGTGAGAACTTAGCGCTTATTCAGCCGTTGTCGTCGACAGGGCATCATGCTGCATCTTTGCAGGCATGATGCAGGGGTCCGTGCGGCAGTCTTATTGTCTAAGGAATATGCCCTAACTCTTTTATTACTAATGAGGTCGAAAGAAAGCGACATCTCCTCCTATTTCGTCATTCCGGCATGTCCGGTCCCGCCTCGGCGGGATTTCTTTGTTTTCAGAGAGATTCCCGACGCGCTTCGCTTGCGTGAATGACACATGGTGCTCTTTTACTTATGACCTCCTTATTAACTTGTTATCTTCATGTCCCGGTCCTGTCCCATGCCGAAGAATAAAAGGGACAGATGAGAGACATGCCCTATTGCCCCCGATCAATAAAATCCTTTAAGAACAGTTAGCAACTCTTTCCTCTTACCCGGCATCAATATTGCCATATATCGACCGGCACATGGAAACAAGAAGCGGGAAAAGAATATGTCCTTTCACCAAAGAGCCCCTCGATGGCTGTTATTGCCTTAAGGCAGACAGTCGTTATGCGGAGGCGATCATGAATATCTGCGGGAGGGATTATGAAGAATGCGAGATTTATAAGGAGCAGATTAGGAACAAAAAGGAAAGAGTGAATTATGAGGACACAACGGACACAATGTATGGGGATTTCGACAGATTGGTATGCAACAGTTTCCCTATTAAGGAGGCGTGACTATGTCAAAAGCTTTGCAGAGAAATTGCGAGACTGGATAGCGAGTTCGAGACAGTTACGATTCTTACTATTAACCTTTTACACAGGAGGGCAGTATGACGGATTTGAATCGAAGAGACATGCTAAAGCTTTCGGGGGCAGCTGTGGGGGCCTTTGCACTGGGAACACGCTGAGCGGCTGCAGCGGCTCGTCGGCAGCGACAGACCCCTCACAGACAAATTCCCTATTTGACAATCTGCCCGTTTTTCCGCTTGGGGAGAAGCTGGACCCTAATGAGATGCGGATCACCTTTCTGGGGACCTCCGTTATCCCAAGAGTCTCGCAGGAATGCAACAGCATCTTTGTAGAAACAGGCGGCGTGGATCAATTCATATTTGACTGCGGATCGGGCGTGGTAACCAAGTATAACGCCATGGGAATACCGATGAGCAAGATGGACAAGATATTTCTGACCCATATACACGGGGACCATATGAGCGATCTCACGCACATCTACTGTTTCGGACCTGCGGAGGACCGTAAATCGCCCCTTTACGTCTGGGGACCGCAAGATTCCGGATTCAGGTATATCAGTCCTGAGGGCCAGATCCGCGGACCTTATAGAGACGGCCTGAGAGCCTACTGTGAGCATCTCAGGGAAATGGTACGCTGGCATACTGAAAGTTTCAGTTTTGGAGCAACTCAGTGGATAGACAACCCCACCCCCAATTGGGGATTACCATCCCCAATCCCGTCGGGTATGATACTCCTAATCACGATGATCCGAACGATGGCTATGCCCTTTACCCGATAGAACTCGACTGGACGAAATCGGGGACAGATCCCGCTCATCCCAATGATAATGTCGCCTATGACAATAAGGCCACGGGGGTGAGGATTACCCATTTTCCGGCGATACATACCAGATGGGGCTCCATGAGCTACAAGCTCGAATGGAATGGTTTGTCGATGATATTCTCCGGGGACACGAAGCCCAACTATGACATGCTCGGCCATGCAAAGGGTGTGGATGTCCTGATCCATGAGATGGTCGTTCCGGCCGAGGTCTGGGCCATGAAGAATCTCGGTATCACAGATCCGAGCCAAGTCGACCCGGCGATTTGGCAGCAAGCATATAACTATGCCTTGTCGGTCCAGAACAGCTCCCATACCCCGCAAGGCGCCTTCGGCTGCATCCTGAGCCAGATCAACCCAGCTCCACGGCTGGCCATAGCCACTCATTTCCAGGCTGCCGACGATACTATGGCTTCGGCCACGAAAAGCGTTCGCGATCATTACCCGGAAGGCGCGTTTACGTTCGCTGCGGATTTCATGGTCTTCAATGTCAGCAGGACGCAGATAAGACAGCGGAAGGCCGTCGTTTCTGGTTTTGCATTTTACCCGATAGGTAAAATACAATCTGCATACCCCCCGCTTTACTGGACGTGGGATGATCCGAACTCACCGACAAGACAGCCGGTGAGCGATCCATACGCCCAGATCGACAAAACGGATGCAATTCCTCAAAAGGATCCGAACACAGGCAAAGACAACTGGAATTCGAACGGCTATTGATCAGGCCTCGCTGAGAAAAACCTTACTCCACGTACCAGTATGCGGGCGAAGGCAGGGCAAGAGGCGTTAGACGTTCTCGACCATCTCCCACACGCCGCAGGGGCAGACGCCTGCGCAGAAGCCGCAGCCGATGCACTTGTCGTCGTCGACCACATACTCGTACGAGCCGTCCGGATGCTCGGCCCTGCTGATGGCGCCCCAATAGCACGTGGCTTCGCACATGTGACAATCACGGCAGGTCGCGCACGACATGCACCTGTTCGCCTCTTCGACGGGCGAAATAAAATCTCCGCGACAGAGATCATAGTATTCCGTTTTGATCCGCTCGTAGGCGATGAGCTGTTTGATCTCGGGCCGGCGAGGCGCATGCATCAACTGGTAGTGGACCGTCTCTGCCGCGATTCTTCTCTGGCCGACCGCGTGGGTCACGAGACCGAGCTGGGTCGCGTCTCCGATCGCAAAGACCTTCACGTCGGAGGTCTGTCAACTTGCAGGTCAGCAGAGAAGAGATTCTCAGGCACTCCGGATTGGAACGAGTGGGAAGCGTATCTGATGGGGAACCTGGCGGACGGGACGTGTGGTCAATGGGAATGGGAAGACAGATCGTCGTGGGTGTGGTTATTTATTCGGTGATGATAGTCGCCCGAAGCACTGGCCGGATCTACGTGAATCAAGACATGAGAGAGGTACCGGAGGTGATGCAGGAGTTGATGTCGCACCTCCATAGCAACTGCATGGCCTTGTTCGACGGTAAACTCAGGGTTAACGGCTACGTTCACCTCAGAATGGAGTCTGTGACCTATCCATCTGACCCTGATCTCGGTAATATCCTGCACCCCCGGCGTATGGTTCGCAGTGTGCTTGATTTCATCAATCACCTCTGGATCAACCCCATCGAGGAGACGGGTAAATACAGACTTGCCGGATTCCCACACAATGCGGAGGATGATTCCGGTGATTACTAGTCCGACAATAGGGTCTGCCAACGGATATCCCAACCAAACCCCGATGGCGCCGAAGAGCACTGCGAGACTGGTCAATCCATCAATGCGAGCATGCTGCCCATCGGCGATCAGTGCGGCGCTGCCGATCTCCTTGCCTACCTTGATGCGGAATATGGCTACAGCTTCATTACCAAGGAAGCCGATTATTGACGCAATAATAACCATCCAGAGATATTCCACTTTCTGTGGATGCAGAAGCCGGTCAACCGACTGGTAACCCGCCACAATAGCGCTGAATAGGATTGTGAGCACAATAGCAACACCTGCAAGGTCTTCAACACGGCCATAACCGTAGGTGAACCGCTGTGAAGGTTTCTTCCTGGCAAGCGTAAAAGCAAACCATAAGGGGATGGCCGTTGCCGCATCCCCGATATTATGAATAGTATCGGCAAGGAGTGCGACACTCCCCGAAAACAAGGATATGACGACTTGAAAAACAGCAGTAAAAGCTAAGCCCAAGAATGACCATTTAACAGCCCATATTCCCCGTTCTGTTGTGAAAATAGCCGGATCGACAACGCCGTGGACATGGCCATGGGCGTCATGTAAATGATCGTGGCTGCTGTCCTTGTCCTCGTGACTTAATTTCATTTTGGTATCACTCCTCACGCCGGCATGCTCGATTTAATTATTAGCAAGTTACAAATAAGTTTCTTTCGAACTCTCTATAGTTTTCAGGTACTCCAAAACTTCCGACAGTCCTTGCCGTCGGTCTGCGCGGAGTCGCAGGTTAAGTAAGTAATTAAATATATTTATGGGTTGATAAACTTGTTTAATTTATTTTAAAATAGTAGACCCATGAAAGCGAAGGGTTTTTCGAAGGCATTGCTTTACCATCTGCAATGGAAAGTGCAACTCAGGAAGTTTCTTGAGGGGAAGTGCGATTTCGATGTGACGGGAGTCTCTTCCGAGGACTGCAAGTTCGGAAAATGGCTGCGCTCGGAGGAGGTTGCGAAATATGCCTCCCATCCCGAGATACGGGAAATCGAGAAGGCGCATATTAGGCTTCACCAAAGTGCAAAACGGGTCTACGGCCTGAAAATGCTTGGTGAGGACCTCGCTGCACAGCGGGAATTGAAAAAAGTCGAAGCGAACAGCATGAAACTCGCCTCCCTGCTGAGCACCCTGAGAATAGTGAACGAAAATTAGACCTTTCCCGGCGAAGCGCTTTTCGACAGGCGCCGCTCGATACGGGCTCCGTGACTTCTGCCGGTGACGGGAAGCCGGTTTCGGGGTTTCGCAAGGACCAGCCTCCAGCCACGGCTGTTCAGCGGGGCGCAAAAGAGGATGCGGTCTCGATACCCGCGAGCCCGTTGCGAAGAATCCAAAAGATGCTTCTCAGCTGCTTTTTAGCGCGCGCCATGTCCCAGATGGTCCGTCGGGGCTCGTCCACGTGCCGGACATGTTCGTCCCGTCAGAAGGAACGTTCCCCGTATAGATATAGGTTATTCCATCGCTCCCGACCCAGAAAAAGGTTATCGTGAACCTGCTGAGCGTCCCGGTGATCTGTTGCCCTTCCGCAGTCGTTCCCGATATAGTGTTGATACCCGATTGGGCGAAGGTGAAAAGGTCCGGTCCCAGTTCTCCGGGTGTGCCGTCGATCGTATGAAATACGTTCCAGTTGCCAACAACGTTGACCAAGGCAACGGCGTTGAATATCGCATGCCATGTTCCGGATTGTCCGGTGGAGCTCGTCCACGTACCGGACATGGTGCCGTCGCCCTTCACCGTGCCCGAGTAGGTGTAACTGGTGGCGTCGCTTTCGGTCCAGGAGAAGTCCACATTCACGTCGCTTAGATTGCCGGTGAGCGGCCCTCCCTTCGGTGTCGTTCCTGTGAGATCGTTATCATTCTGGCTAAAGGTGAAAAGGTCCGGTCCCACTTCTCCGGGGGTGCCTGCCGTCGTATGGTAAATGAGCCAGCCGCCTGTAATATTGAATGTGGGCAGATCTTTGCCCCCGCAGCCGCCGAGAACGAACGGCAGCGCCACTGCAAAGATGAAAAAACAAACCTTCGACCACTTGGCTGAAACGGACTTTTGCATAATTGCCTCCCGGTGTAATGATGATCTCTCCGAAGCGCGCATTCTTCGTTATCTTCTCGCGTTCGTGCGTTCTGCGCCTATTGTAGCATATCTATTGCTTGCGGGGGCTGGGCAGTCTTGTCCCCGTGCAGAAAAAGACGTGGGGACAAGACTGCATTTCTTCAGGTCTTGCGGCCTCAGTCCTTCATTCCTCGCCTGGCGAGGCGGAGCAGGAGACGGTCGATTCCTGCATTCACTGCGTCCCCGTCCGTCTGTCCGAGCTTGCTGATCTGGTCCGGGGTCAGCACACTGCGCACGTCCTGGATGAGATGCGCCCGCTGTACGGCGAGGTCGGCGCCGAAAGACGCGACTGTCGCAGCCTGGGCACGTATCGCGCCGTCATCAAGTACCGTCGCATGGATCAGTTTCCGCAGCTGCCTACTCTCTGCGCGGTATTGCCTGATCACCGGCCGGAGCGTGGGCTTGTATTTCGCTGAAATGTCTTTCAGTTGCTCCTTCTGCTGATCGGTCAGCCCGAGCGCGGCGATCGTTGCCTGGGCAGGAGCCACCCCGGCATCCTGCTCTGCGGCGGCGTGAGAGACGTAGACCCAGCCGAGGGCCAAGAGGCTGAGCAGGGCAGCCAAAACCGCGATGTCCTTGAGCCATTCCTTCATGTCCTTACCTCCTTTCTCAGAAAGTTAGACAACGGAAACCGGAAAAGGTTAAGAGCGGCGGACAACAAACCGCCTGCGCAAGATCGCACGGAAATCGCAGCAGAGGATCTTCCGGAAGACTGGGAGCAACGACGCCACTGACGCGCTTCAATGCCCCTTTTCGAAGCGGGTCTCTTATTCCGTCTATCTTTAATAGCCGTAGTTCCCGATGGTTATTCTGCTGAGTTTGCTGTTTTCGAATCTGAGGTAATATATGAATCTGGTCGGGCCGAAATTGTACTCCGCTTCCTCAATGACGATATGTTCTTTGACGAGCAGCGGCTCTTGGGAAAGCTCTTCCAGAGACTGAACAGGGATATTCTGATAGAAGTCCCTTTTGATATGCTCCTCTTCCCATGTCTCGACATTCGTCGGCTCACCGCATTTCTTCCGGACCTTACTTGGCCATTCCCAAAGAGATGATATACTGCTCACATCTGAAATCCGAAGCGGCGATATTTTCGCCGGCCGCAAAGCGGGGCGTCATCGTTTCGGCTCAATCACGTAAGTCCGGCTCGAAGAACGTCCATCGGACCTGCGGAAACCGGTTTTGAGATCCGCCTCCACCCGATTGATGTCTTCGATCATGCGGGCGACCTGATGGCCTTCCCGCATCTTTGCCTTTACCGAGACCATGATATCCCTGCCGAGTTGGAGTGTGATGAGATGATAGATCTCCGCGATTTCGGGGCGTCCTGAAAGGAATTGACGAAGGGCGGTGACCGTTTCCGGGTCGGCGCTTTCGCCGATAAGAAGACTTTTTACCTCGATTCCCACCGCAAAAGCGATGAGTATCAGGACTGCGCCTATCGCAATAGTGCCTAAGGCGTCGAAGAGCGGGTTGGAGGTGACAATGGTTCCAAGGACCGCCAGCAGTGCCAGGGAGAGCCCGACCAGCGCCGCACTGTCTTCTCCCACGACCACGATAAGCTCGCTTTGACGGCTCGTCCTGAACCACTTCCAGATGGAGCGGCTGCCCCGCACCTTTCTTACTTCCGCCAGAGCGCCTCTTAGCGAGCCGAACTCTATAGCAAGGGAAACGGCGAGCACCACTACCGCAATCCAGGGAGACTCCGGCATCTCCGGCCTCGCCATCTTATGCAGCCCCTCATAGATCGAAAAGATGCCGCCGATGCTGAAGAGCATGATCGCGACCACAAATGACCAGAAGTACACGGCCTTCCCGTAGCCGAGCGGATGGTCGTCCGAGACCGGCATTTCCGCACGTCTGAGCCCCACAATCAGGAGGACCTGGTTCGCGGTATCAGCGGCCGAATGGATCGCCTCGGCAAGCATCGCTCCCGACCGCGTATACCATGCGGCAAGGCCTTTCGCGATTGCGATGCCGAGATTCGCCGCAAGGGCGTACATGATCGCTCTGAATGACCCGCTCATACCCGACATCGTAGATTGTAACAGAAGTTCGGCAAGGAGGAAAGAAAAAGGGGACAGCCTCACATGCTGCTCTTTTATTAACCCGGCAATTGAATAGAGCAACTTAGGCTGCATATTTTATTCTCGGGTGTTTAAAATATTTCTTGATCCGCTCGGGCATTTTTTGCAGCTTGCGCATATGTGAGACGACTTTCCTCTTGAG
>JAMCWJ010000039.1 GCA_023475105.1 Nitrospirota bacterium | reverse complement strand
ACCCATTGGTGGTAGATATGGGTGAAGGCGAGAAGTTGACGGTCAGAGTCACCAGCGGAGCCCTCGCAATTACGGAATAGACCCTGCTGCTGCTCAGCCCCGCCATGTCCGTAACGGTCTGCGTGATGGAGTAGGGACCCGCAGCTGCGTAAGTGTGGATGGCCGTAGCGAGGTTGTCGATTGTGTCGGAATTTCCATCGCCCCAGTTAATCACTACGGCGCCCGTATTGAACCCGCTCGGCACATTCAAGACAGGATCTGTCGAGTAGTCGATAACGGTTGCCGTCATGCCGTTGATCGAGACATCAGCGCCGGGGGTAGGGTTGCTGTTGGTGGCGCTGTTTGTGGGGCTGTGCATGCCCGAGGCCCACATCGCCAGATAACGCTTGCTGTAGTACGGCGCGCTGTTCTTGGTCGCCGTTGTCCCGGCGCTTCCGCCGTGGCACTGGCCGCATGCGAGGTCGATGTCGACCCAGACCGCGTTTGTATAGTCGCCGTCAGCCTGTGTATAGGCGATCTTTGTGCCTGCGCTCCACTCTGCGGAGCTCGGGAAGGTCCTGTAAGTGGAACTGGTGTTTATCCTCCAGAGGTGTACAGGAAGATGTGTGGAACCTTCGATGCTCTCGGTCGCCATGTGGCATACGACGCAGCCCTCTGTCTTGTTGTTCACATCCGCTACAGGTGTCCCGGGGCCCACAGGGTGCTTCAGGTTGCCCCACTCTGATTTGGTCGTGTGGCAGGTGATGCCGCACTCGCGCCTCAGAGGCTCGTCCGCCCCGACTTCCGGCACTATGCTCTGGTGGACGTCGTGGCAGGTTGAGCAGCTGCCGGGAGTCGTCGCCGAAGAATTCCAGCTGTAGCTGTCGGCGCTGTAATAGGAGACCAGGTCAGAGCACTCCGTCGAGTTCATTGCCTCGACCTTCTGGCCCGAGGCAGAGGTTATGCCGCTCTTGATGATATAGCAGGTGCCGTTCTTGAACTGAGTTGCATAATTGGCTTTGGTTCCTATCTGGCCGCTTGTGCCGGTGAACTGGGCATGCGGGCTGTTCAGGAACTCGTTGCCGAGGATATGGCCGCTGAAGCCGGTCCCTGATGCCGCCGTCTTGAGCTGTCCTGCAGGATCGGTCTTGGTCTGGGTCGAGTTGTGGCACTCAAAGCAAAGGGCCGTCATCAACGCGCCGTCCGAAGCATAGGGAACGCCAAAATTATCTGTCTCATGGGTTGAAAACGTCAGGTCTGAGCCCGTCTGAAGGGTCGGCCTGTAAGTGTCCGAGAAAGGCAAAGAAGTTGCCACGTTATGGCATCTTGAACACATAATTCCGTTCTGGTCCCATGAACCGGTGATGCCTGAAACTATGCTTGGGTACGTGTTGGCAGGTTCCTTGCCTGGTACGAAATTTGTGGTCTCATAGCCTGTGGTATGGCAGCCTCCGCAGGTGTATTTCGCGCTCGTGCCGTCACCCGCAGCGCTGTTGTCATATACGATGGACGGTGCAGGGGCCATCCAGTCGCCATAGATGTAGTACAGGTCCCTTGTGGCCGGAGCCAGGTTGGTCGTCGTAACCGTGGCATTGATCCAGTCTATCGTGGTCCCGCTGCCGGCTGAGTGTACATCATAGACCAGGCCGTCGGGACCCGCCCATGGCTGGCCCGCGGTGACCTTCCTCAGCATATTCTTGTGGCCGGTCTTCATGTAGGAGGTTTTCCATCTGGCCGCAGTGCCGTTGCGCTGGTAGGTGTTGTTGTGGCACCTGAGGCACTGGTAAGTGCTGCCACCGGAAAGGTCAGGCGCGTCGGTCCATTTGCCGTTACAAGCCTGTGCATAAACTCCGCCCAGCTTATCGCACTGAAGGGCGTTCCTGTCGTGATCTTTCAGGCTGATCGGCGTGCCCCCAGCAGTGGTACATACGCTGGACCACTGGGCAACGGTAGCGAAATTTGGAACGTTAGAGCAGTCCGTCTGAGTGGTGTATTCCGGCCAACGCACTAAGCCCTCGCAATCAGGCCTTGACGTCTTGGTAGGATCGGCGAGACAGCCGTTAACGCCGGGCGTGATCGGCGGAATCTTCCAGCCGGTGGTGGTGGCATCATGGGAAGCGCCATCACCGATGTAACCTGCACTGGCGTAGCCCGAAAAGACCAGCGGTATCGCCAGGATAACAAACGCTGCCATCAAAAGCAGTTTGGTTTTTAATTTCATCCTCTCTTCTCCTTAGTTTCTTTATTTTTCATATACTTTCACCATTCAGCGCTATAACCGGACTGAATGCTTTCCTCTGCTGATAAATGCGATAGGCTTTCTTCCGCAACACCTCCTTTTTACGTCTGCCATCAAGAATGAACTTCGGGGGTTGGTCATTATTCTGCAACGAACATGCCAATGCCGGAAGAAGAAGATGACAGACAGATAACTGACACAAAATGATTTATATTCAATATGTTGAGTTACACGTTCCCTGTTCTGTCCCGGCCGTGCATGGCAGGCATTTATGGTGATATGACCATGTCTAAACGCATAATAACGGTGAAATGACCTAATGGCTGTGCGTTTGCCGGCTTTCGCGGCGCACTTGCTATCATGTACCTGAATTTGCGATAGTATCTTTTGTGATTATTCCTGTCTGGGAGGACTTGAATTGAGGAAAGACATAAAAACAGCTGAGGACAAGAAGGCGCGCCTTCTTGTCCCGGTCGCACTCATCGGTTTCGTATCCTTTGCCGTATATTTCAACACCCTTTTCAACGACTTCGTGTATGACGATGTCCTGCAGGTTTTGGAAAACCATTGGATAAGGGATGTGAGGTATCTTCCGGAAATGTTCTCGAAGGCAGCATGGGGTTTCAGACCTGAGTATGCCGTCTCCAACTATTACAGGCCCCTGATGCACGTCATCTTCATGGTGAATTATCATCTCTTCGGCCTCAAACCGTGGGGCTTCCATCTGGTGAATATCCTCTTCCATACAGTGAACTCCGTGCTGGTTTTCATTCTGGTTTCGAAGCTGTTTGGGGAAGATAGCAGACAGTATGCAGTAGACAGTAGCCAGCCGGCGGAAAATCGCAAAAAGCATATAGGCAAGAGGCAGTTTGATGCTTACTGCTTACTGCCTGCTGTTAATTTTCCTTCTGCCGCTCTTATCGCCGCCCTCTTGTTCGCTGTCCATCCCATCCATACCGAAGCGGTGGCCTGGATCGGAGCCGTCACGGACCTTTCCTACACCCTGTTTTATCTCCTTTCCCTTTATTTTTATATGCGTTCAACGGACGGAACGCTTCACAAGGGGTTCTATTCACTCTCCCTGACGTGCTTTGTCCTCTCCCTTCTCTGCAAGGAGCCTGCGGTGACTCTGCCGATCATCCTCATCGTCTATGACCTCTCGCTGGGGAAAGAGGCGTTGCGAGGGGCGAAGAGGGATTTTACGGCGCTGCTCAAGAGGCAATCCCCTTATTTTTTCGTAACGGGGCTTTACCTGTTCCTGAGGTCCGGCGTCCTCGGAAGTTTTGCGCCTGTGAAGGCGCACATGGATCTGACCACGTATCAGCATGTGATCAACGTTTTCCCTCTTTTCAGCAGATATCTCGAACAGCTGATCTTCCCCGTGCACTTCAATGCCTTCATTATGCTTCACCCTATCGCGTCGGTTCTGGAGACGAAAGGGATGCTCTCGCTCATGGCTGCCGCGGTTTATGTTGCACTGACCGTGGCAGCGTACCGGAAGAACAGACCGGCCTTCTTCGCACTCATGCTGCTGGTCATCCCCCTCCTGCCTGTCTTCTATGTCCCCGCGCTCGGCGAGGCCTCGCTTGCCGAAAGGTACCTCTATTTACCGTCCTTCGGATTCGTCCTTCTCCTGGTCATGACCTTCTCATGGGTCGGTAAGAAAGGGCCTCGATATGCCACCTCAGTGCTTTTGCTCGCTTATTTGGTGGCGGGACTGTATTCCCTGCAGACAGTGAAGAGGAACGCCATATGGAAGGACAACTTCACCCTTTTCAGCGACATGGTGAGGCAGTCTCCGGGAGGTGAGCTACCGCACGGGATGCTCGGCAATGCCTTCATGAGCCTGGGGAGGGTTGACGAGGCGATCGGGCAGTACCGTATTATCACCCTGAAATTGAACCCGAATTCTGCCGCGGCCCACAGGAATCTCGGGCTTTGTTATATGCAAAAGGGTATGACAAAAGAGGCCGTTGAGGAATATCAAAGGGCTGTAGCAATAGCTCCCGCCGACCTCGAGGCCCGGCGCGGCCTTGTCCTCGCCTATGAAAAGGCGGTATTGCTGGATGAGGCGATTGGGCAATACCGGCTCCTTCTGGACTTGGATCCGGGTTCCGCCGAGACGCACGGCCGCTTGGCCGTAGCCCTCGCAAAGAAAGGCATGACAAAGGAAGCCGTATCCCACTATCGCCGGGCACTGGCGATAAACCCGGGGTATGTCGACGCTCATTACAATCTCGGAAGCATCTATGCGAACTCCGGGCAGACGGATGAGGCGATCGAGCACTTCGAGGCCGCGGTGAAATTGAGACCTGATAATGCCTTTTATCGCAACATCCTGGGGATTGCCTACGGACAGAAAGGCTCCTTTGACAAGGCGGTCGAGCAGTTTGAGGCGGCCGTCCGGCTGGCGCCCTCGGAATCCGCTTATCGCAGCAACCTCGAAAGGGCGTTGAAACTGAAGGGCTCGGCCGGCAGGAAGTGAACAGCAAACAGCAGTCGGCCGGTCAAATTGTCCAGTGGCTTGAAAACGATGTGACGAACCAAAGATTCTTGAATACCCGCCGATAACCGATGTCAACGCACAAAAAGGTTATGGTATATTACCCCGTGGGTAAAGCTTCGACAAGGCGGTCGCTTCGGGAAACTGCTAAGCAGGCAAACGGACAAGTGAGCGGGCACGCAGACCGGCGGCCTGCTGAACCGGCGGGCTGGAAGGCCGCTCTCATCTATAAACCCGCCGTTCATATCCTTCTGATCTGCCTTCTCGGTTTTGTAATATATTCCAATACCTTCCACAGTCCTTTCCAGTGGGACGAATCGGATTTTATTGTCGGTAACCCGATCGTCAGAAACCTCGCCTACTTTAAGAATCCTGCGTCGGCAGAGGGACTCCCGGTCTACGATGGTTTCAAGTCACGGTTCATAGGATATCTTACCTTTGCGCTGAACTACAGGCTTCACGGGTTTCATGTTGTCGGATATCATGTCGTGAACCTTGTCGTTCACCTCATCAACGCGATACTGGTTTATTTTCTGGTTGTGCTGACATTCAGGACCCCCTATTTCAGTAAGCAGTATGAAGTAAGCAGTAAGCAGCATAGTGCCCACTTCCCAGTGCCTACTTCCTATTGTCGATTTTTTGCCCTGGCCGTCGCCCTTCTCTTTGTCTCCCATCCGGTCCAGACGGAAGCGGTGACTTACATTTTCCAAAGGTTTGCCTCCCTTGTGAGCCTGTTCTATCTCCTTTCGCTGGTGCTGTATATCAAAGGAAGGCTTTCACGCCGGCAAGCCGGCAAGCCGGCAAGCTATTTTTTTGCTTTTGTTTCCGCCGTCCTCGCGATGAAGACAAAGGAAAACGCCTTTACCCTTCCGGTTGTGATCACGCTCTATGAATTTCTGTTCTTTACCGGCCCGCTGAAATCGAGGGTATTGCGGCTTGTCCCTTTTCTGCTTACCATGCTTATCATTCCCTTGACGATCATCGGTGCATCCGGCTCAGCGGGCGAGATCATAAGCGAGGTCAGAGACCCCGACTTCCTGGTTGACCAGGGTCTATCCGGCAAGGCTTACCTCCTTACGCAGCTCAGAGTAGTCGTCACGTACCTGCGGCTTCTCCTGCTGCCGGTGAACCAGAACCTCAGCTACAGTTATCCGCTGTACCATTCACTTCTTGAGCCGCCGGTGTTTCTCTCCCTGCTCCTTCTCCTGTCGCTCTTCGGGGCCGCGATATATCTGCTATACAGAAGCTGGCAAGCTGGCAAGCTGACAAGCCGGCAAACCGGAGGGCTTATTGAGGGGGACTTCGTCACGATTCACGACTCACGATTCACGTTTTACCGTCTCATCGCCTTCGGGATCTTCTGGTTTTTCATAACCCTCTCGGTCGAATCGAGCATAATACCGATACCGATGTTGATGGATGAGTACAGGATCTATCTTCCTTCTGTCGGTTTCTTTCTTTCGCTGACGGCAGCGGGACTGCTCCTTCTTCAGCGCCCCGGAAGAAAGGCGCCTCAAAGCAGGAAGATTGCAGCCGCCTTTTTCATTGCCGTCTTACTGACGATGTCTTCCGCAACCTTCGCACGGAACATTCTGTGGAAAGACAAAGTCAGCCTATGGAAGGATGTGGTCCGCAAAAACCCCGGTTCACCGAGGGGATACAATAATCTGGGGCTCGCCTACGCTGAGAAGGGTCTTCATGAAAAAGCCATTGGGATGTATGAGAGATCCACTTCATTGAATCCATCATATGTGCTGGCCTATACCAATTTAGGAGTCGCTTATGCGGCTGTCGGCAAGACCGGCATGGCTATTGACAATTTTGAGAAGGCCATTGCCTTGAATCCGAACTATGCTGTCGCATACAGCAACCTGGCCCGCGCTTACGGGGAGAGCGGCAGGATCGACAAGGCTGCGGAGAACTATTCCAGGGCGGTCACTCTGGCCCCCTATGACGGCAAGGCCTATCACGGCCTCGGAACGGCTTACGTATTGCTCGGAAGGCTCGACGACGCCCTTGCCGCGTATTCAAAGTTTATCGCGCTCAGTCCTGACGACCCGGAGGCCTACAGAAGCCGGGGAGTCTTATACGCCAGGAAGGGCGATTTGAGGGCTGCGGCTGCAGACTTTCAAGAATCTTGCTCTCTGGGGAACAAGGAGAGCTGCGAATATTTGAATAACTACAGGCGAGAAGAGAACAAAGGCCGTTAAATATATCGCCGCTGTTGCTTTCATCACATTGCTCGTCTTACTTTCCTCCTTCAAGATAAGTTCGTCGAGTGGGATGACAGCAAATATGTTATCGGAAATATCCATATCCGTTCATTCGGCGCGGCTTCTTCAGACGGGCGTTCCTTGATTTCTATGCCGCCAACTGGCATCCGCTGACGTGGATATCCCATGCTTTGGATTACGCCCTCTGGGGATTAAACCCCCTTGGGCATCATCTCACCAACAACGTCCTTCATGCGGTCAATACTTTTATTGTGGTATCGCTGATGACCAGGTTGATTGAGGCCGGGAGAGTGCCCGGCTTTGTCATTCCCGCAAGCGGAGCGCGTCGGGAATCCCTCCAAAATACCCTGAAAGATTCCGGACAAGCCGGAATGACGGAAAACGGAAAGAATTTTTCAAGCAGCAAAACGCTCATTGCCGCCGGAACGACAGGTCTACTCTTCGGTCTTCATCCTATGCAAGCCCTGATGCCGATGCCGCAGGAAGTCACTTCCGTCTGCCCTTGGCAAAAATTGCAATCGCGACCGCCACAAAAAAAACTATGGCTGCCGCTCCGGAGAAGGCCGATAAGACAACCTTCAACGCCATCCATCCCCAGTCCGGCAAACCCATCTTGGCCCTGTGGATAATCTCAACGATATCCCCTTCAGTGCCCAGCCACCACCCGAAACGCAGGCCTCCCGCCAAACCTGTTATGACAGTGAGAAACCCGATGATCGTCCTGAAATTGTAACCCTGGTCCTTTCCGGCGGCTTCCAGCAGCCGACCGAGCCTCAGCCTCCAGGGAAGAATCGTCGCCTCGCGGACTATCTTCTTCGACATCTTGGAAGACCCCGAGGTGCGCTCATAGAATATGATCGGCATTTCGCCGATCCGATATCCCGCAGCCGAGACGCGGTAAGCCATCTCTATCTGGAACGCGTATCCGTTGGAATGTAGCTCTTCGAGATCAACCGATTCGACGGCCCGCCTTGAATAGCACCTGAACCCGCTAGTCAGGTCGGTCAACCTCATACCGAGTACTCTTGAGGCGTAAAAGTTCCCGAACTTTGACATCATGAGACGCCCACTCTTCCCCCCCACGACGCTTATAGCTCCATTGAGGTACCGCGACCCTATGACCAGGTCATGGCCCTGTTCCATCTCCGTCAGGAAAGAAGGCAATGCATCCGGGTCGTGTGAGCCGTCGGCGTCCATCTCGACGAGGTAATCATAGCCTTTCTTAAGTCCCCATCTGAAACCCTCCACATACGCAGTGCCCAGCCCGAGTTTCCCGGACCTTTCGATAAGAGCGATTCTGTCGCTTTTCGACATCAGGTCCTTCACCAAAAGGGCTGTGCCGTCAGGAGATCCGTCGTCGACCACAAGGACATCGAACCTGTCGTGCTTTAGGACAGAATCAATAGCAAGGCGCAGTGTCTCTCTTTCGTTATAGGTAGGGATGATTACGAGGGCTTTTTTCATAAGGGTGATTATAACAGTCACCGGACAGTCTTGAAAAGGAAACAGTATTGTCGTACACACCCCCTGCAATCGCTCTTGCCGCGCTGCTGTTCTTTTTGCGGAATATCAGAGACTAAGCCCGCACCTTTACTTCGCCGAGTTGACTTTTCTTTTCTTGCCGGTCTAAATTACTCAAGCCGGATTTCACCGAAGCCTATGTAATGATGGTCACTTATTCTCCGACAGGCTCCTTGAGAAAAGTCGAAAATGAACCGAGCGTGGATCAGGTACCTGCCTGCCTTTATCAGGGACAAGGTTAAAGGGCGCTATTCCCTGCAGCAAGCTCTCGGCAACACCGGTTGGATGATGGGAGATCAGATTGCCCGCAAGTTAGTGGGTCTTCTGGTCGGTGTGTTGATCGCCCGCTACCTCGGCCCGCACCTCTATGGCGAGTTCAGTTATGCCATTGCAATTGTGATGATTGTCTCCCCACTAGCCATGTTGGCATTGGATGAGATCTCTATTCGCCGCATGGTACAAGACCCTTCCTGCAGGGACGAAGTCCTCGGCACCTCCTTCATTGTGATGCTTGCCGGCGGAGTCGTTGCCTTCGTTCTGGCTATGGCGGCGATATTCCTGGCGCGCCCCGACGATCGCCTGGTGCAATGGCTGGTTGGGATTCTGGCCGCCGGCGCCATTGTCCAGGCAATTATCGCCATTGAATTCTGGTTCGAGTCCCAAATGGAATGGAAGTTTACCGTATACGCCAAGACTTCCGCCTTTCTGTTGCTGAGCATTGTCAAAATCGGCCTCATTCTGTTGCAGGCGCCTCTGGTCGCTTTTGCATTGGCCGGGCTGGTTGAGACCTCCCTCGGCTCAGCGGGACTGTTGATCGTCTATCGGAAAAGAGGGTATACAATGAAAACCTGGCAGTTCAGTCGGACCATGGCAGGGTCATTGCTGAGAGACAGTTGGCCCCTCGCCTTTTCCGCTCTACTGACCATGGTGTATCTGCGGATCGACCAGGTGATGCTCGGAAATATGGCAGGGAGCAAGGAACTTGGAAATTATTCCGCAGCCGTGCAGATTTCGGAGGTTTGGTATTTCATTCCGATGGTCATCTGTTCCTCGCTTTTTCCGGCGTTCGTCAAAGTGGAAACCAGTTCAGAGCAACTCTTCTATGCGCACATGCAGAAACTTTACAACTTAATGGTTCTTTTTGCGTATGTGGTTGCCTTGCCTGTGAGTTTCTTTTCCAAAGAGATCATTCAGGCACTGTTTTCTTCAGCCTACACGGAGGCCGGCCCTCTTTTGTCGATCCTGGTCTGGACAGGGGTCTTCACCAGCCTTGGGGCCGCCCGTAACGTATTGATCATAGCCAAGAACTGGACGAGGGCGAATCTGGTATCCACTGCGTTGGGATGCGCGATGAATATTCTCCTGAATTTCTTTCTGATCCCTGAATATGGCGCCATGGGTGCGGTTGTCGCCACATTCATTTCATACTGGTTTGCCGTGCACGGTGCGTGCTTCTTTTTAGGACCCCTTCGAAAAACCGGCTGGATGATGACAAAAGCGATCTTCTACCCGAAGGTGTGGTAAGAAATTCTATGGGCAACGAAACCTTCAGATTCGAACTATTGGACGGTCCGGAAGCCTTCTCAAGGCTGGAAGGGGGATGGGAATGCCTGTGCGACGAACTTGCTGATCATGTCACTGCGTTTGCCAGTCATACCTGGTATCAAAGCTGGTGGACTTATTATAGTTCCATGGCAAGGCTTCATCTGTTTACGATGTGGCAAGGGGATAAGCTGGTCGGAATTGCTCCGCTCATGTGGAAGAAATCCTCCCTCCACGGATTGCCTGTGAGAATGATCGGGTTCATCCAGAACAATCAATCCCTCCACAATGATTTTATTGTGACGCCTGAGCACAGGACTTTCTTCCTTCAAGAATTGATTCACTCTCTGTTCGAACAATCCTCCAGTTGGGACATAATCTATCTCAGAAATATTTCCCTGGTCTCAAATAATTATAAATCCCTTGAGGAAATCCTCGCTGCGGAAGGCAAGAGTTGGAAACGGATTTCGAATCCCATTGATTCACCTTATCTTATTCCCTCAGGGAGTTGGTCCGACTACTTTGCGGGACGAACCAGAAAGACCCGAAAAAATCTGAAACATATTCGGAACAAGATCTATTGCGCCGGAAAGGTTTCAGTAAAAAACATCAGGACATGGGAAGAATTCCTATCGTGTAAAGAAGATATGTTTGATGTCGCGCAACAAAGCTGGTCCGAAAGAGTCGGTGATTCTCTTGGATCTCCGCTCAACAGGGATTTTTTCGAATCGCTGGCATTCAGGGCCGCTGCAAAGGGATGGTTGTCAATCTGGGCATTGTATTTGGATGGTAAGATGATCGCGGTTGAGTTCCACTTGAAGGCTTACGGCAGGGAACACGCGATGCGAGGTCATTATCATCCTGAGTTCGCGTCCTTGTCTCCTGGAACATACCTGGAAATGACCATTCTCGAACATGTCTTTGAAGAACAGGAGAGGGTGCGCGTATACGATTTTTGCGGAAGTTTTGACAGCTACAAAAAAAAATGGACGGATACCTCTGTTCCTCATGGTGATATATATGTCTTTAAAGAACAACTATATTCCAAAGCTGCCTTTTTTTATGAATTTAACATTGTGTCAGGTATAATGAAGGCTGTTCGATATGCGAAGCGACGACTACTGCAATCCAAGCCGTGACTTCGGGGAGACCGAATGTTCTTCTGGAAGGTTCATCCATGCCGTATGAGCGAAATAATCCTTGTCTCGTATGCAGTGTCGATCAAAGGTGCTGCAGTCAACTGAGCGGACTCAGACTTACAAAGGACGAGTTTGAAAAATATTTCAAGAATCATGCAGGCGAACTTGCAATAGTCGAAGATCAAAAGACGGTTGTAATTTCTTCTCATAACAACGGGCCATGCCCGTACTGGGAAAATGACGGATGCATGATTTACAACGATCGGCCAATTGATTGCCGATTATACCCTTATGAGATAACGCGGATATCGGAAAAAAGAAAAGCGATAGAAGTTACGCTTCGTGACAATCCGGGGTGCCCGCGCAGGGAACGTTTGTTGATGCCCTTTGAAGAGTCAAAGGCTCTTATTGAGGTTTTTTGTCATACGGTGTATGGCCGAAGTAAACCAATAATTATAAAATACGGTCAGGCAAATAAAGGTTTCCCCCGTCCTTTTGGTTTTTTGAACCCTGTAACAGCCCGACTTTTTGGAATATTAAGGGATATAGATAAGAGAGAAAGGTTCCCTTCCGGAAAATCAACTATGCGTGTAACAAGAGGAATCAAAAATGCTCTGCTGCTTTTATGGAAGCGTGATTGGCGTGAATTCCTCATCAGGCTGCGCATTTATCTGGGCCATATCGACCTGATATCCGATCCTACCGAGACAGTTTCCGAGCGGACCCACTATTACGCAGATTCCAGCTGCCTCGAGTTTGACAAAATCATTTCGAGTTTTACTATAACCGCTGATGACGCCATTGTCGATTTCGGATGCGGAAAAGGCGGAATTCTGATCTCTTTGTCCAAGTACCCTTTCTCGAAGATTACCGGAGTCGAAATATCACGTGAACTTGTTGAAATCGCGAATAAAAATATCAGGAAACTCAAGATAAGAAATGTCGATATCGAATGCTGTGACGCCGCTGAATTCAAGCAACTGGATGAGTATAACTATTTCTATTTCTTTGATCCATTTCCCTGTGTCGTGATGAAGGATGTGCTGAGCAATATCGAGAAATCAGTCATCGAGCATCCCAGGAAAGTGACAATCATCTACCTCAACCCCTTTTGTCATGATCTTATGGAATCAAGCAATATTTTCAATAAAACAGGGGAGTTGGCAAATTCTGAGCATAAATGTTTTATCTACTCGAATGTAGTAACATAATAACTTCTCAGTGGCCG
Source organism: Nitrospirota bacterium (assembly GCA_023475105.1). Taxonomy (GTDB): domain Bacteria; phylum Nitrospirota; class Thermodesulfovibrionia; order Thermodesulfovibrionales; family UBA9159; genus JAMCWJ01. The sequence continues at coordinate 20,308 of JAMCWJ010000039.1, read as the reverse complement.
GAATAAAGGACTCAGGATTCAGCATGGAAAACCTGCAAAATCATTTTTCAGCGTCTGTCTATTTGCATACAGGGAATTAGAATGAAATGTGGAAATCTTAAGTGCATTGCTGCATCAATTGCTATCTTTTTAGTTCTCCTGATTATATCGGGAGAACTTATTACTCGGGTATTTGGTACTGCGGTAAACGAATACGACAATACATTGGGATGGCGGCCAAAGAAGAGCTTCTCGAAGAAAATTCAGGTCATTGATAAGTCGGGAGAAAAATATTTCGTAAACTATTTAACAAACGAATTTGGATTCCGGGAATTCGGAGATCTTAGTAATAACAAGAAACGCATCTTGTTTGTTGGAGATTCCTGGACGGGGGACCCTAACACCTCGAATGAAGATGCTTATTTCGGAATTGTAAAAAACAATTTGCCGGTGGAAGTATTTGTCATAGGTGCCGGAGGTTATGGGACGCTGCAGGAGTTGTTGCTTATAAAAGAATATGCGGGGATGATAAAGCCTGACATCTTTGTGCTTCAATATTGCGACAATGACATCATTAACAACAGTTTTTTCTTAGAAGGGCCGAGCATCGCCAGAGGCCAGAAGAACCTTCGTCCTTACTGGGTTAACAATCGAATTGAATATAGATTGCCTTCAGATAGTCTATACATATTCTTATACAAGACTTCCAAGCTATTTAGAACGCTCGACGGGTTATTATCAAGCGTTCAATACAAGATTTATAAAGGCTATTACCCACCGCAATACAAAGCATACGAAGCATATGGTGACTTTACTAAAGGTCTGCCGCCCGAACTTGCGGCTCAGATAATTGCTCAAAAATCAAACGCCATTTCAGTTACCCAATCTCTTATGTCGGAAATGAGGCGCATTTTACCACCCAACACAAAACTAATTACATTTTCCGTAAGTACCGATGATCCGGAAGAGCTTCGAATCTGGCAATCTATTTCAAGAAATGCAGGTTTTATCGCTTATCCATCAGTATCTATGAGGGTCGAAGAAGCAGAAAAAAATGGAGAGACAGTAAGAGTTCACGACGGCGCTCATTGGAATCGTTTGGGGAATAAGATTGCCGGGGAGGAATTGGTAAGAATTATCCGAAGAGATTTTTTGTTGCCATGACCTGACAGTTGTCATGATTCATCACCCATGTACTGTCTCACAGCTTAAAACAGCGTATAAATGAACGGTGCAACTGCCGAGCCCTGGGTAAACACAATGAGAGCGCCGAGCAGCAGCAAAATAATGATGATTGGCGCAAGCCAGAACTTCTTCCTCACCCGCATGAAGTCCCACAGTTCTCTTAGAAAGCTTCCCACGGTGCCTCCTTAAAATTGACGTTTCATTGTTTTCGCGAACTCCTCAGGGGAGCGCTTGATCCAGTAGGATGCGGCTCCCGTCCGAAACCCGAATTTCCTCTCCTTTGAAAAAAGCTGATGCAGCAGCCGCATAGGCGTCACGACAACATAAAAAACCACCGATAAAAGGATAAAAGAGTTTAATCTTCCAAGGAGGTGGCCGGTCTTCATCCAGGCGGCGTGAAAAGGCGTCAGGATTGGGGGATAGAGAAGTCCGGTCAGCCAAAGAGCCACACCCGGCAGGAAAAAATAGTAGTTGATGTCCCCTCCCCTCACTAACGGGTAGGCACCAATACAGACGAGGGTCGTCCCCACCGGTATCCCGAACTTTCTCAGCTCCTTCCTTCTGTCTTCAGTCGAGTTCAAAGTCTTTCCTCCAGTCTCTAACTTCCTTCAGCGGGATCTGGTCTTTTTTGTCGAGCAAATAACTACCGAGCACAAGATAGTCCATCTCGGTTCTCATGAAACAGCGGTATGCATCCTCGGGACTCATAACAATCGGCTCCCCTCGTACATTGAAAGAGGTGTTGACGATCACCGCATACCCTGTCATCCGCTCGAACTTCCTGATCAGCTTATAGTATTTCGGATTTGTCTCTTCATGGACCGTCTGTATCCGGGCCGAATAGTCTATGTGGGTGACGGCCGGGATGTCGGAGCGAGGCTGACTGAGCAGATCGATGCCCCAGAGGCCGGCCCCGTTCTTAGCATGACGCAACCGCCTCTCCTCTCTTAGCGGAGCGACGAGCAGCATGTAAGGACTCGGCCCGTCGAGGTCGAAATAATCGGATACCCTTTCAGCGAGTACGGACGGCGCAAAGGGGCGGAAAGACTCGCGATACTTGATTTTCAAATTCATCATTGACTGCATCTTCGGGCTCCGCGCATCACCGAGGATGCTTCTCGACCCCAGCGCACGGGGGCCGAACTCCATCCTGCCCTGGCACCAGCCGATCACCTTTCCCAGGGCGATGTGGTCCGCCACTGTCTCTATGAGGTCGTCCTCGGCCATCTTCCTGCATGGAATATCCCGGGAGTTGAGAAACGCGCCGACCTCGTTATCAGAATAGGATGGACCGAGATAGGCCCCCTTCATGCTGTCCCTTTGCCCGTCAGTTATCCGCTCCCGGTCCGCATGGAGATACCAAACCGCCAATGCAGCACCGAGGGCCCCGCCGGCATCACCCGACGCAGGCTGAATCCAGATGCTTTCAAAGATTCCTTCCCGAAGTATCTTGCCGTTTGCGACGCAGTTCAGCGCAACCCCGCCGGCAAGGCAGAGGTTTTTCATGCCGGTCTCTTTTTTCGCAAACCTGGCCATACGGAGTATGATCTCCTCGGTGACTTCCTGTATAGAGCGGGCAAGGTCCATCTCCCGCTGAGTGAGCTTCGCCTCAGGTTTCCTCGGAGGGCCGCCGAAAAGCCTGTCGAATTTTCCATTTGTCATCGTCAACCCGGTGCAGTAATTGAAATAATCCATGTTCATAGTGAAGGACCCGTCTTCCTTCAGATCTATCAGATGATCATAGATAGACTTTACATACGTGGGCTCGCCGTAAGGCGCCAGTCCCATTACCTTGTATTCCCCTGAATTGACCTTGAAGCCGATATAGTACGTGAATGCGGAATAGAGTAGACCCAGGGAATGGGGAAAATGCAGTTCATGAGAGAGCTCTATCTTATTCCCTTTGCCAAAACCCATCGTCGCGGTGCACCATTCCCCGACGCCGTCAACGGTTAGGATCGCAGCCTCCTGATAAGGTGAAGGGAAAAATGCAGAAGCCGCATGCGAGAGATGGTGTTCGGGGAATAGCATTCTTGTGCTCCAGTCGACCAGCGCCCTTTTCCCAAGTCCGAGGCTTTTGCTCAGTTCGTCTTTGAGCAGTTTTGACTGGAAGAGCTTCTCTTTTAGCCAGATCGGCATCGAGAGAGAAAAAGACCTCAGACCCTTGGGAGCAAAATTCAGATATGTCTCAAGCATTCTTTCAAATTTCAAGAAAGGTTTTTCGTAGAACGCAACGTAATCAACCCGATCCGGTGTGATCCCGGCCTCTCTCAGACAGTATCTGACGGCATTTGCGGGAAATCCAGGGTCATGTTTTTTCCGCGTAAACCGTTCCTCCTGCGCCGCGGCAACGATCTCACCGTCACCTACTATGCAGGCAGCACTATCATGATAGTAAGCGGAGATTCCAAGAACGTACATATCACATTATAACGTATCGTAAGCTTCCCCCAAAAGAAGACGCATGAAGAGTAGAGTTCGCATTATGAGGGCATTCGGGCATCCGATTCTAAAGCGGATGAAGGAGTTTGAGCGGGAACTGAGCCAGCCGCACGCATGCCGCAGGAAGTCATCGGGGGCTGCGGAACATCCCGTCAGGCTTCTTCCCTGAGCAAGTCCAGACAAGTTTCATATACCTGTTCCCCGGATATCTCCCGCAAACAGGCGAAATCGCGGCCGGTGACACAGCGCATGGGGATTGGCGAATACCTGAAGCAGGGGTTGCAGGACTCACATGCCCTCACCACCCTGTGCGGCACGCCCCACGGTCTCACCCACTGAGGGTTGGTCGGGCCGAAAATTGCCACAGTCGGTACCCGCACCGCCGCCGCCATGTGCATGGGACCTGAATCATTGCTTATAAACAGACTGCACTTCATTATAAGGGAGGCAGCCTGCCTTACCGAGACGAAATCCACCGGTACCACTTTTTTCGTATCGTTCACGAATGCCACAACCTGCTGCCGGATATCCCGCTCCTCGGCGCCTCCGAAGAGCAGAAAAGCGCAGTCCCTCAGCTCTGATGAAAGCATGTTGATAAGCGAGGCAAAGGAGGTTTCGGGCCATTTTTTCCTGCTGTGGTTCTTAAATGCGCTTGCGCCCGGATGGATCCCGACGAGCATGCGGCTTTCTATTCCCTTGCCTTTTATCCACTCCCTCGCAAAATACCGTTCCTCTTCGGTGGGGAAAAAATCCAGAGGATAAGCCTCTTTTGCATTAATACCGAGGAAATCCAGCAGTCGCAGATTCTCCTCGACGTTGTGCAATGTGTCGTCTTCCACCACGGTCCTGTTCTTGAGAAAATTCATTTCAACAAGGTCCCTGACGACATACCGGTGCCCTATCCTCAGCGGACTGCCGATGAGGTACGCCGCCAGATTATAATCGCTCCTGTTGGAGGGATAAAAATTTATGGAGCAGTCAAACTTACCCCTGAACTGCAGCAAAAAGCGGATGCCCTCAAGCCTGGAAGACGTCAGAAAAGGGAAAAAGATGTTTTGCTTGATATACGGATTATTGAGCAGGATATCGTGGGTGGTCCTGAACATGTGCAGATAGGTGATCTCACAATCCAGTTGCTCTTTCAGGTTTCTGACGGCCGGCGTCGACATCAGCACATCGCCGATGCCGTAAAGTGGAAGAGCTATAATTCGTTTTTTCATTTCATTCGCGGGAAGAGTCTGTCAAAGCGCTCCAGAAGGTCCTCAGCGGTCACGTTTCGCTTATCGATACAGACAATATTGTCCCTCTTGAGCGCACGCTCGTCCGACCGCACTTTATACGTATTGAAAACTCCGATCGTATTTCTTCCCAGAGCGCCGGCGATATTAAAGACAGCCGAGTCCACGCTTACCACGTAGTCGCAGAGTTTTACCAGCGCTGAAAGAAAAAGCGCATCTCCGCTCCCTATGATCTCCCAGGAATACTTAAGATTACCGGCGGACAAATGCCCGCCGTCTACGGCCTCCTCCAGCCTGTACGAATCGCCGTCGGCAAATACGATAAAGTAAATATCCAGCCCCTTACTGTCCAGGTCGTCGATAAACCTCTGGACTTCAGCCATTAGGATAAAGCGGGTTCTGTCCAGGGTATTTCGCTGTATCCCCACCAGTCTCCGGCCTTCTTTAATGCCGCAATCCCGCAGCCTTCCCCGGACCTCCTCCAAGACACCGCCTGGAACGTCAAAAAAAGTATTATTCCGCTCTTTTTCGTCAAGGGCGATATCAAGTTCAGAGGCAAGGACATCAATCTTATGCCGCCTAACCCTGCCCGGGCAGAATACCAGATACACGATGGTCGGCATCAGTTGGGCATAGACAATTTTCACTTTTTCGAATTTCCGGGCATTTTTCAAAGCCGCCTTAAGTTTATGTCTTATCTTCCAGTATTCGTAAGTCCAGAATATCCACGGCACATATATCTTTGGATGTACTGCAAGAGAAATCTCATGGACCTCATCGATAAAGCCCGAGTTTTCCGCGATGCCCCTGAGGCCAAGTTCCTTTCTCAGCACAACACCCAACCTTAGCGAGGGGTTCAACCGCTTCATCTTCCTGAGCGCCGGCATCAACATGACAAAATCGCCGATACCATGCAGAAAAACAATGCAGAGAGAATCAATCGTCCTGTAGTCGATCATGGCTGCGGCCGCTGCGGATCTTTCCTTATTACCGCCTCTATGGAATACTCACCGTCACTATGAATTTCCGGATCTGTTATAGTGTGCCCCTCATTGCATTCCTTAATATATTCAATAGAGTACCCGGAAAGCGCCCGTCTTATCAGCGGGAGTATCCCTGTCGTTGCAGGAGGTTCGTCACGGTCCGGCAGGAAAAAATGCCTGTGGTCGTCGTTCCACCGCGACGGCAGCTCTTTCTTTTTCTCATACAAGTCGCGGTGCGGCACGTACAGCGCCAGAAAACCTCCGGGCTTCAGGACGCGCCACCAATTTCTCAGCGCGATTTCCGGAGTTACCATATGCTCCAGGGTATGCGATGAATAGACAAAATCGAAAAACGAATCTGCTATCCCTTCCAGAAATTGGGCATCACCGTTTTCAAAATCCCAGCCTGTGCAACCTTCCACTACAGGATCTCCGCCGTACCCTATGTCCAGTCCTTTCCCAGTGCAATATTTCTCAAAAAACCCTTCCCTGAGCCGACGGTTCTTCGCGCCGGATGTTTCCCCCTGCCTCCGGGGTCGCCCCAATGTATTGTACCGGACCTTCTTTACCGCAAAAAAGACGCGTCTAAAGATTCTCCAAACGGGCCCGGGGGTAACCCTTTTGATATTCTTCAATATGATGAGCATACCATTTCCATTTTCCGGGAAATCTCCTTTAGGATCGCAATTTTCTTCCCATTCAGGGGACGTATCACAGGAAAAGCAGCACCGCCGTCTTTCCCTATTTCGGAGATACATTCTTTTCCCATAGCCGGTAGAGGAGCTTCTTGAGACCCAGCCATATCAAGACCTGTTTTGCAGTATTCCTCATGACGGCAAGAAACGCGGCAGAATAGTGCCGGTGAGTTACCAGTGCCCTAATGCTCTCCCCAAAGGCTTTCATAAATTGTTTTCCGCTCGTGCCCATGTCTCTCATGCACGCGATCTTATAGTTGAGAAAATACGGCCTTGTATGTTTCGTCAGCCTGAGCGCAAATTCGTAGTCCATGGCTACCTTGTACTCCAGACCGAAAAGACCTATTTCGTCGTAGACCTCCCTCCTGACAAACAGGGTCGGATGGGGGATGTACATCCGCTTCTTGATCTCGGCGGGCTCAGCATCCCTTCCCCACGTTATAAGGGCCTCTCCGGTGACCGAGTCTATGAAATCCTGGATTCCGTAAAGAGCCTTGATCTGCGGAGAATGATCGAAGACTTCCGCGACCCGTCTCAGTACAGTTGGATCCGCATAGTAGTCATCGGAATGGATTATTCCAACGATATTGCCCGATGCCATTCTTATACCCTTGTTCATGGCATCCGATATACCCTTGTCGGGTTCGGAAATCCATTTTCGAATTTTCCCCTCGTATCTCCTGATGATATTGAGTGTATCGTCGGTCGAACCGCCGTCAATAATGATATATTCGACGTGTGAGTAGTCCTGACCGATGACGCTTTTTATCGTTTCATCGAGATACTTCGCACTGTTATAGGTGATTGTTATGACGGAGACGAGCGGGCTGTCAGTAGTTTCCGTCTTCTTTCCTCCGGTGTCTTTCAATTCCGCCTCCGCGTCTCATTCCTCACTCCGGCACTGTCCAATATTTCCCGGTATAGTTCTCCATAGCGTTCAGCCACTTTCTCCATCGCAAATACCTGTTCCACCTTCAGACGCGCCTGGAGCGACAAGCTCCTCCTGCGTTCATCATTTCCCAAAACCCGGTCAATGCCGCGTGCCAAGTCATCGGGTTCATATGGCCTAGCCAGATAGCCGGTTCGATCGTGCTCAATAACGTCCGAAATCCCCCCCTGCTCGAACGCCACACATGGTGTGCCGCAGGCCATAGATTCCACAGCCGCATATGACAGAGCCTCCTGGATCGAAGGTACGACAGAGACATCCGCCGCAGCGTTAAGTAGAGCAATGGTCACTTCGTCGTTCAACCACCCCAGATAATGAGACTTTAGACCAAGTTCCGGCAGTTGCGCCGGCGCAGGCGAACCGAACACAACCAGTTCTGCGGTATGGCGCCATCCTTTCCCGGCCAATTCCCTCAACGCCTGCGCGAGAATATGAAACCCCTTGTTGCGGTCGCCTGTGCAGTTCTTACCGCCAAACAAAATCAGTTTCTTTTCCTGTGGCAAAGTGAGCCGCTCTCGGGCAATACGCTTGTCGACCGGCTTATAGCGCTCCAGATCGAGGCCGTTCGGGACCACTTCGACACGTGCATCGCAAAACAGCGAACTCTCCTGTGCGCACTTTGCCAACCACCGGCTTGGGGCCACCACTGCCAGATTCAGGCCGCGCCAGGCTCTGCGCTTCCGTCTCCATAGCCAGCGTGAAGGATCGAGGGACAGGGACGAACCGAGCACGGGGCATTTCCCGCAAGACTCCCGATAGCGGGTACACTCGAAAGGGATATGACAGCCGCCGGTAAATGCCCATGAATCGTGAAGCGTCCAGACAAGCGGACGGTCAAAGCGGTTGAGCGTTTCCACCCGCATAAAACCGTTCGCTACCCAGTGCAGGTGAACAATGTCGGGACTGAACTGTGCCACTCTGGACGGCAGCTTGTCGGGCATCAGGGCTGGTGAAAAACGACACCCACTTCTGAGGGAATAGAGGCCGACAGAAAGCCATTCCAGGCGCGGCCGGACAGACCCCATAACCAGCTCTGCTTTTGTCTGTGGCCCTATGACAGAGGGATCGTCACCGCTCTTAAGCTGAACGATCATGCGGGCATCGACCCCTCTATCCTGTACACCTTTCATCAGACGTTGGGCCGCTCTTGAAGCCCCCCCCTCCTGCAAAGCATTAAGGAACACGACTTTCATACTATCCAGAACCTTTTCATCTGCTTCACGAAAACCTCCGCAGGCCAGTTGCGCACTACTAAGCGCGGTATCTGGAAGAAGTCCGTCCATCTGTGCGTCTGGCCGGGGAAATTTGCGGCAACCTTGGTGAAGCCCGCTTTTTTGCAAAGAGCCACAGTCTCCTGCGTGTAATCACAGCGCTCGCCAAACGGATAGGAAAAAACTGTGATGTTCCGTCCCAGAAAATACTCCAGACATTTTTTTGATCCCTCGATTTCTTTCCACTGTTCCTCTCCGGACAGGGAAGACAACGGCGTATGGGTTATGGTATGAGCGCCCACCTCCGCCCACTTACTCCGGCCGAGTCGAAGTAGTTCCTCGGCGGTCATGGGCCGGTTGAATTCCCTCCATTCCTCTCCTGCCGGAGCCCATTGCCGCAACTGCACGAACCAGTGCTCACGCTTCAATGCGTCGACTTCCTTCATCAGCAGGAGAAGCGCCTCGTAGAGTGCATGACGCTCTGCGGCTGATCCTGTCGGCCAGGTTTTCCCGAAGGTGCTATCATGCAATTCGAACCTTCCGGGAAAAGTCCAGTCTCCCAGGACAATGCGTTCCAGCTCATCCCACCAGAACTCCTTCTCGGCTCCTATGGTACCGGTACAGACAAAAAAAGTAGCAGGCACGCCCATTTCCTCCAGAACCGGGAGCGCCTCCAGTACATTGTCTGCATAACCGTCATCGAAGGTTATCGAAACAGCAGGTTTCTTTATATTCGACCAGGCGTCTTCAAACCTGACAAGGGGAAACCTTTTCTTGAGAAATCGGAGTTGCTCACGGAAATGCTGCGGGGTCACTGCCGGCGATTGAGAGTCTGAATGCAGCGTGGTCACGCGATGATAGGTCAGGACAAGCACCGGAGGATCAAGGAGATTGAAAAGAATGTTCCTCGTTACGCGTGCAAGAGTGCCAGGCCACTGAAAAACACCACTCATTACGACTCCTCTTGAGCAACAAGAGAAATGAGCAACCGGTAATCAGGATCATTGTCGTCCAACAGGCCCCGGTCCGGCAGGTCTTCCACCGAGATTCCCTGCAGAAAAGCAGTCGCCGCATAGATGCCCAGGTCCTCCTTCGACAGGTTCCCGACGATAAGCAGCTTCGTGACGAACCAAAGGTCCCGGCTCGCCGCCATGCCTGCGAAGACCAGGGCAGTGCCTTTTGCGGCCGTCCTTAGTAGAGAATGAATGGCTTCGGACATCGCTTCATTATAAAATTTGGACCCGTGATTTGTATATCAAGCCTGCCTGCGTCACGATTTCTCCCGGTGGTAAATAGTCTTTTTCAGGTGCTATATTACGTCATGCCTGGGACAGTCATGAAGTTCTCACGGAAGCTCAAATTCGGCGGACGGGCCGCAGTTCTTCTGCCCGTCATCACCGTCGCCCTGATTTCCTTTGCGGTATATTTTAACACTCTCTCCAACGGCTTCGTGTACGACGATCATCCGCAGGTCGTCGAAAACCCGTGGATACGCGACACAGGTAACATATTCAGGATATTCACCTCGAATGTCTGGAGCTTCGTGGAACAATCCGCAGTCTCGAATTACTACAGGCCCCTGATGCACACAATCTACATAGTGAATTATAATCTTTTCGGACTCAGGCCCTGGGGTTTTCACCTGGTCAATATGCTTTTCCATGCGGCGAATTCGGTGATGGTCTTTCTGATTACGGCGACGCTGATGGGAAAAGAAAGTAAACAGTATACAGTAGGCAGTAAGCAGCATGAAGAAATCGGTAAGGAGTATGCAGCAGGCAGTAAGCAGTTTAGTGCTTATTGCTTAGTGCCCGGTGCTTACTTTCTTTCCGCCCCCTTTCTCGCAGCCTTGCTGTTTGCCACGCATCCCATCCATACCGAGGCGGTGACGTGGATAGCAGCAGTCCCGGAGCTTTCTTTTACCTTCTTCTACCTTCTTTCCCTGTATTTCTATATGAAGTACCGTGAAGGGTCCAAAGGAGCATATCTGCTTTCTGTTCTGTCGTTTGCTCTTGCCGCTTTTTGCAAGGAACCGGCCCTGACCCTCCCGGTAATCCTGATCGCTTATGACTATGGTTTCAGGAAAGAAGGGGACCGGCTTTTTGACCGCCTCAAGGCGTACATCCCGTATATTGCAGTCTCGGCAGCTTATTTAGCCATGAGGGTTTACGCCCTCGGCGGCTTTGCGCCTCAGAAGCCTCACGTGAGCTTGTCCGCTTACGGATATTTCATCAACGTGTTTCCGCTTTTTGCCGAGTATCTCGAAAAGCTTATCCTGCCCATCAACCTGAACGCCTTCCATGTCCTCCATCCCATCTCTTCCCTCCTTGAGGCAAAGGGGATTCTTTCCGCGGCCGTCACTGCGGCCTTCGTCGCATCCTCCTTTTTCTCGAAGAACAGGAATAACACGGTATTCTTCGGCTCTTTGCTGATAGTCATCCCTCTTCTGCCCGCCCTTTACATCCCGGCCCTCGGGGAGAATGTTTTTGCCGAGAGATATCTCTATCTCCCCTCCGCGGGTTTCATAATACTCGGCGCCTGTGGTCTTGCCTGGGCCAAAGCCCGTCGTCCGAAACTGAGCACAGCCTTGAGCGTAGCCGCACTGCTGGTAATCGGGCTTTACTCCGCAGGGACGATAAGCAGAAATTCGGTCTGGAAGGATAACTACACGCTCTTCACCGATACGATCGAGAAGACCCCTGATGCGAACATGATCCATTACAACCTGGGGAATTATTACGCGAAAGAGGGCAGGCTCGCCGAGGCCGCGAAAGAGTATCAAATCGCAATAAGCCTAAATCCCAATTACGACCGGTCCCACAATAACCTCGGCAATATCTATAAGGCCTACGGCCGGATCGATGAGGCTGTCGCGGAATATGAAGCGGCGGTGAGGATCAACCCTTACAATGCAGAGGTGTATAACAACCTCGGAGTCGTCTACGCATATCAGGGGCGCGGCGACGAAGCCGTCCTCGCATTCAAGACGGCCCTCGCTCTCAATCCGGATTTTGTGCCGGCGCGCCGAAACCTGGAAGTCGTTACGAGGAAACGGAGATAGCAGGTTCTAATGACGCCATTGTGTGAGCAGTCATGAGATTCGCGCAGAACTCCCGGAATGGTGATCCGGCCTTCCTCCTTCTCCCCGTCGTTATTGTCGCCGTTGTCTCCTTTGCCGTTTATTTCAATGCCCTCGGCAACGGGTTCATTTATGACGACCACTCCCAGGTCCTGAAGAATTACCTGATACGGGATGCGAAGAACATCCCGGAACTATTCCGCAGGAGCGCCTGGACCTTCGAAGGAGCGCCTCCGACATCAAACTACTACAGACCGATGCTGAATCTCCTCTATATGCTCGAGTATCACCTCTTCGGGCTTGAAGCGTGGGGATACCACCTCGTAAACATCCTGTTTCACGTAGCGAATTCGGTGCTGGTGTTCTTTCTCACAGCAAGGCTGTCGGGGGAAGAAAGTAAACAGTATGCAGTAAGCAGAGTGCAGCAAAGTACTTACCGCTCAGTGTTTAGTGCTTACTTCTCAGTGCCTACTTTTCTTTCTCCCCCGTTCATCGCAGGTCTGTTATTCGCGGTCAACCCCATCCATACCGAAGCGGTAACCTGGATCGCCGGGTTGTCCGATGTGTCGTTCGCCTTTTTCTTCTTGTTCTCTTTTTACCTCTATGTGCTTTCTGCCGGAAGTTACCGTCGGCAGTATCTGTTTTCCCTATTGTTCTTTTCCCTCGCGGTTCTGTCCAAGGAGCCGGCCCTGACGTTGCCCGTCATCCTGATCACGTATGACTATGCCTTCAGGAAAGGGCAGCTCCGCATATTCGATTTCGTGAAGAGGCATGTCCCTTATATCCTTGTCATATGCGGCTACCTTATCGTCAGATTCTCTGTCCTCGGCGCCTTCACTCCCCTGAAGCGACTTGCGACGCTGAGCACCTTTCAGCTCATGATCAATGTCTTTCCGCTTTTCAGCAGATATCTCCACAAACTGCTTCTTCCCCTAAACCTGAATTTCTGGCCGGTCTTTGATCCGCTGACATCCCTCCTTTCAAAGGGAGGGCTACTGTCTCTCTGCGTTACGACGGCCTTTGCCGGTCTTATGCTCGCTGCGCTCAGGAAAAACAGAGCGGTGTTTTTTTGCCTCGTGTTTATCGCGGTCCCTCTGGCCCCCGCACTTTACATCAAAGGGATTATCGGGAAGCCTTTTGCGGACAGATATCTCTACCTCCCCTCGTTCGGATTTGCGATGCTCCTGGCCTTTCTCCTTTGCCGGATAAAGGCGCACCGTCCCTGCGCTGCCGTAACCATTGCCGTGGTTTTTACCCTCCTTGCAGGCCTCTATTCGTTTGGGACGATAAGCAGAAACCGCGTGTGGAAGGATGACTATTCTCTTTTCTCGGACACGGTGAAGAAGTCACCCGACAGTGTTGTGCCCCGCCTGGAATACGGGAACGCCTTATTGGCGAAAGGTCTGTACGATGAGGCCGTCGAGCAGTTCCAGGCTGCGAGGACAATGGAGCCTATGCTCTATGTTATTTACCATCATCTCGGCCTTGCCCTTGCAGGCAAGGGCCGTCTGTTCGAGGCAGTACAGCAGTACAGGATGGCGCTGACGCTCAATCCGAACATCCCCGAAGTCCATACGGACCTGGGACGGGCATACGCCGGAGCGGGATTCCGGGGAGAGGCTGTGCAGGAGTTTCGCATCGCGGTCGCATTGAAGCCTGCGGCGCCGAATTACAACCTTCTGGGGATCGCGTATGCGCAAAACGGGGAAACCGGCAAGGCGGAGGAAGCGTTCAGGATTGCCGTCGCCCTGGACCCGGCACAGGCCGATTACCGCCGCAACCTCGCCCGGGCCCTCGAATTTCCGAAATCGCCATCCGGCGCAGGAATGCGGAACGGGGACCTCAGCGGAACATTTGAAGAGAGACCGGCATCGGACCGGGACCTCTTCAGATTTGCCTGGTAATTCGGGGCATCACGCCGCACAGGAGGCGTTCAGGTGGCCGAAGACCCCGATTTTCTCACGTATCATTTTGCCTCGGGCAGCGGTTCCGACTGCATAATCTTATTGCCGACGGCAACGAGCGTCCTGTTACCCCCGCATGCCACACCCCACAAAGGCAGAGGCGTCTCCATGTTCAGAGCCGACCACTGCTGTCCATCGGGCGACACATACACCCTCCGATGAGATCGCAGGGACTTTTCCGGCGTATCCAGGACCCCGGTCATTACATAACGGTCGAGGCAATACGTTATGCCTCTGAGATCATTGCCGGTGATGGGGGGGACGGCCTTCCATGTTTGTCCGTCGGCGGAGGACAAGACCGTTCCTCCGTCGCCAACGGCGATATACCCGTTATTGCCGTATGCAAGTCCCCACAGACCGATCATAGGATTGATACCGGTCTCTTTTTTCGTCCACTGCAAACCGTCGGAGGAGGTCAAAATCGTTCCGCCGTTCCCCACCGCAACGTAGCCCCCGCGGCCGTAAGACACCCCGTTCAGACTCACTACTGCCCCCGAATTCGCCTGCGCCCACTGCAAACCGTCCGAGGAGGTGAGGATCGTGCCGCGGTCTCCCACCGCAACGTAGCCCGCCTGACCGTAGGACACTCCTTTCAGATCCAGTTTTGCCACCGACTTCCTCTCCGCCCATTGCAAGCCGTCAGAGGAGGTCAGGATCGCGCCACGGTTCCCGACCGCAACGTAGCCGTTGCGGCCGTATGCGACGTTGTTAAGTCTGCTTTCCGTCTTCGACAGTCCGGATCGCCAGATTGCTCCGTCAGGCGAACTCAGGACGCTGCCTTTGTCCCCGACCGCAACAAAACGACCGCCCCCGAAGACCACCCCGCGAAGGATATCGGAAGTTCCCGACACCGCCGGCGTAAACTCTTCGCTATCGGCAGAGGCCAGAAGCAAACTGTCATCTCCCGCAACAACGACCACCCCTTTCCCATAGGTCACCGAATAGAGCGAAGCAGCCAAGCCCGTAGGGACCGGGGACCATTCAGCGCCGTCTTTCGATGTGAGTATCGTGCCCCTGTCGCCGACCGCGATATACCGCTCCAGGGCATAGGCAACACCCTTGATCCAGACCGGAGAGCCCGTCCTCTTCAACCTCCATTGTTCTCCGTCCTGCGAGGTCAGGACAGAATTCGCTCCTCCGACGGCAACAAAACCGCCCCTCCCGAACGCCACCCCCTTGACGCTGAAGGAAACACCCGTGACACTCGCCCGCCACTGCTCTCCGTCCTCTGAAGTCAATATCGTCCCGTGGTCGCCTACGGCAAAGAATTTTCCATCTGCAGCCGTCACATTCCTCAGGGTCTCGGAAAAACCTGAAGGAACCTCGTTCCATGCGCTTCCGTCCGTCGACTTCAGGATGATCCCCCCATCGCCCACGGCCACAAAAAGGTCTTTCCCGTACGCAACGCCCTGAAGCGAACGGACCACCCCTGCAGATACCGACGTCCACTTCACGCCGTCAGGCGAGGTCAGTATGACGCCCCGGTCACCTACGGCGACAAAGGTCCCCTTCCCATGCGTCACCGCCCGAAGAAGCTCCTTCGAACCCGACGCCGCCAAAGTCCATGTCCTGCCGTCGGAAGACGCAAGCAGGGTTCCGTTTTCTCCTGCGGCGACAAAAGTATTGTTGCCGAAGGCGACGCTGAAAAATGTCATGGGACCGCGCACATGCCATTCCTGGGCGGACACCCCGGCGGCAAGAAGAGCGGCCGAAACAGTCAGACCGATAACAAGCAAGACAGTTCTCAGTGATCTCAAAACAGTCGTCCTCCTTCAAGAAAATTGATTACAAAATTTTAAGGTGTTCGCCACCATTTTTTCAATAACCCCGGAACCGCAAACCGCATCCAGCCGGATACTTCTTCTGAGTTTTTGGGCTGTGCGTCCGGGCCGGACCCGGGCGGGATGGAGTCTCCGGGCGGTCTTTTTTTCCGATAGTCCGACAATATATCTATGGATAATAAAGAGGCAAAAGCCTCGGAGCAAAGCGAGAATGAGCACGGAGACTCTGTCCTGCCTAACGACACCCAATTCAGGAACTCAGGGGCGAAAACCTCACGAACACGGCGGAGGCCCGGTCAAGGAAAACGAGGGCCCAGTCTCTGTCCCCCATGAGGACCCGGCAGAGGGGAAAACTCCGGCTCTGACTCGAACAAGGAATAACAATATAGCTCACATGGTATTCATCGAGAAGATATTTCCATACGGGCATACCTGACTGCCCATCGACAAACGCCTTGTCGATAAACATCGCCTGTTCATACAACATGGTGTCAAGGGTCCTCCCGTCAATGAAGACCTTTTTCCCCGGAGCGAGCCGCCATATCAGGTAGCCTCCCCAATTGAAAAAGTTGTACATGTTGCCCTTGAAGTCGTTCTGCTCAATGAAATCAGCCGCCCTGACAGGAAATTTGCGGTCATCCACCCATTCCCCCGTCTTGATCGCTTGAAGACCGGTGTAGGGCGCAGCGAAGAAGATCGCTAGTGCCACTGCCGATGAATACAGAACGATCCTGATGCCCCTCATGCATCGTAACCGGGAAAAAGACTCTCCAATGATCGGAATGGCAGCGATAAGGAAAAAAGGCACATAGCGTACGGTCGTAAAAGAGAAATATCCAATGCAACCGATGAGGGCAACCTTTGTGATATCGGTCCTCCTGCTGTCGATGAGGAGCGCCGCGACCGTGCAGGCCAGGATGAACCAGTATACGAGTATGCCGTGATCGCCGTACGTCTCAAAAATCCGAATAGTCGATTGAAATTCCAGATTATCGGATATCGCACTCTCCGCCTGGAACAGAACGCCTTTCGAAAAGACGTGGTAAGTGCCGGGGTTCACAAACGAGACAACGATCGCCGCGATACAGACGAGTATCAGCCTCCGATACGCCGCACCGCTCAGGGGCCTGAGGGATGGATGTGAGAACTTCAGACCCTCCATAGCAACATAAAGGAGCATTATCACGATGCCGAGCGCGTAACCGCCGTGCATATTCGCCCAAACAAGCATACAGAGCGGCAAAAGGAAATACGCGGTTTTCCCTTCCCGTTCGGTCTTTGTGCTTTCAAGAAGGGCGAGGATCGCTCCGAAGAAAATAAACGAGAAAAGCTGCGGCCGCTCGAACGGATATGATTTCAGGATCAGGGCAAAAGAGATGACGAGCAGCGACAGATACAGGAGTTTGTCGCCTTTTTGAAGCTTCACCATGACGAAGCAAAGGAGTCCCGCGATGAGAAACCGCGACAGTACGACGCCGGGCATATCCCCCGCCAGAAAGAAAAGGTAAAAGAACACCTGGCTGAGCCAGTAGGAAGTCGAAACGAAGTGCACCCTCGCGCTCTCGAGCATCGAGGTCGTATACGCGAACGGGTCTCGTTCAGGAAACGCTCTGTTCTCCCATATCCATTGACCGCTCTTCAGGTGCCAGAAAAAGTCATTATCCCGAATGACATTCGTTAGGTGAAAAAACGACATTGCAAGGACGACCGTGATCAGGAACCCCATTGCATATGAGCACCAGCGGTTTTCCACGGTTGATGTTACCATACACCGTATCCTGATAAAAAGACTGCCGGCGGGGAGGACTTTGGCCGGGGGAAGGCCGGCCGGTAGATTCCCGGTACATGTTTTTGTTATTTTAGGCATAGCCGGACAAAGGAGGAGAAGCGGGACTTGGGAGACGGCAGAAAAGACCTTACCCCTGAGGACAGAACGCTCCGCTGTGTCACGCCCTGGATTTTCCTGGCCATCATCATCCTCTTTGTCGTCTTTGTGCGTGTGAGACTCCTGGAATTCCCGCTCGAACGCGACGAAGGGGAATACGCATACATGGGCCAGCTTATTCTTCAGGGCATCCCGCCCTATAGCGGGGCATACAATATGAAATTCCCCGGCACATACCTGATGTACGCACTTATGATGGCGGTCTTCGGACAGACCGTCAAGGGCATTCACCTCGGGTTCATGATCGTGAATTGCGCGTCCATATTTCTGGCGTTTCTCCTTGCCCGGAGAATAGTGAACAGTGTTCCCGCCGCCCTTGCGGCCGGAACTTACGCCCTCCTTTCTTTGAACTCTTCCGTGTTCGGATTTGCAGCCCATGCGACTCATTTCGTCGTATTGCCTGCCCTCGCCGGGACGCTGGTAATGCTTCACGCCGTCGAAAAGGAGAAGCTCAGCCTGTATTTCTTGTCCGGCGCGCTCTTCGGCGCCTCCTTCATCATGAAGCAGCCGGGCATCTTTTTTCTGCTCTTCGGCGCATCGTACCTTCTCTCTCGCCGCCTCTCCTCCCGGCCCGCTCATTGGACGAAAACCTTTTTCCTGGAGCTCGGAGCGCTCTTTCTGGGGGCATCGCTGCCCCTTCTTATCACCTTGCTCTGGCTTTATGCTTCCGGTGTCTTTTCGCGGTTCTGGTTCTGGACGGTCGTGTATGCATCCAGGTACGGCTCCCAGATTCCTCTTTCGGCGGCGTTTTTCTCTTTCAGGCGGAATTTTCCTTCCGTCACAGACGGCTTTCTTCTCCTCTGGATACTCTCTGCCTTCGGCCTTGCCGCGACTTTTTTTCATCGCCGGCTGAAGGTGAGCAGGCCGTTCGTTCTCCTCTTTGTGCTGTGGTCATTTCTCTCGGTCTGCCCGGGCTTCTATTTCCGGGAGCATTATTTCGTGACGCTCCTTCCCGCGGTCTCGCTTCTTGTCGGGGTTTTCTTCGATTTCCTGAGTTCCCGGGGCTTTGCCTCTCTTAAACCGGAGATATTGAACTATGCCGGGTTGGCGATCTTCACGACGGCCGCCCTTGCGGGGGGCATCGTCCAGGAGGGATATCTCTTCACCGACGCTCCATCGAGGCTGTCGAGAGCGGTGTACGGACCCAATCCTTTTCCCGAATCCCTGCCGATCGCAGAATTCATCAAATCAAGAAGCGGCGCGACCGACAGGATTGCGGTCCTGGGCTCGGAACCCCAGATATACTTCTACTCGGGGAGATCCTCCGCCACGGGATATATCTATACGTACAGCCTCATGGAAAACCATGAGTATGCCTTGACGATGCAGAAGGAAATGGCGCGTGAAATCGAGGCCTCCCACCCGAAATTCCTTGTCCTGGTGTCCATATTCACCTCATGGCTGATACGCCCCGAGTCCGAGAAGTTCATCTTCGAATGGTCCGACGATTACCTCCGGAGAAACTATCTCCTCGTGGGAGTGGCGGACATCGTTTCCCCCCAAACCACGATATACCGGTGGGATGCTGCCGCGAGGAATTACCCGGTTCAATCGTCCTCATATGTGCTTCTTTTTGAGAGAAACAGCTGAGCCGGGGGGACTCCGGAGCGGCAACCCGCTCCGGTCTTTCCCCTGGATGGAGCGGCTGAAGATTCATTCGCCCGTATCCAAAATGCACCGTAGACTTCTGTGTGAGGATGCGTTCAAACGGCTTCACCGGGCCGTATCGCCTTTCGGGTGAGGCGGCCCGGCGCCTCGGAGCGGAGCGAGAATGAGGGAGAATGCCGTCCTCACGCAGGTATCGGTTTTCTTGATGGCGGATTCAGGGTATCTCTTGCTCTTGCGTGTACGTTTGTTTAACAATATACGTGGCCGGAGCGGACCCCTGAAATGCACGCAACAGGCACACCGGCGGAGGAGTATATGATTCTCGGCAGGAAGCTTATCGTGATCATGCCTGCGTATAACGCGGAAAAGACGCTTCGCAAGACCTATGAAGAACTTCCCCACGACTACGTAGACGAGGTGATCCTCGTCGATGACGCCTCGAGGGACGAAACGACATATGTGGCGCGCGATTTGGGCATACGCACGATTATCCACCCGGAGAACAAGGGGTATGGCGGAAACCAGAAGACATGCTATCGTGAGGCGCTCAGGCACGGCGCTGATATTGTCGTGATGGTTCATCCCGACTATCAATACTCTCCGAGACTGGTGACCGCGATGGCCTCGATGATCGCCTCGGGGCATTATGATGTCGTGCTCGGCTCGCGCATACTGGGAGGCGCCGCACTGAAGGGAGGAATGCCTTTATACAAGTATGTCGCGAATAGATTTCTCACCTTTGTCGAAAATCTGGCCCTCGGCGTCAAGCTCTCCGAGTATCACACGGGTTTCCGGGCCTTTACCCGCGAGGTGTTGGAGACGTTGCCGCTCGGGGAAAACTCCGATGATTTCGTTTTCGACAGTGAGATGCTCGTCCAGGCCGTCTACTTCGGCTTCAGGGTCGGGGAACTGAGTTGTCCGACAAGGTACTTCGAAGAAGCGTCGTCGATAAACTTTAGAAGGAGCGTGAAATACGGATTCGGAGTAGTCGCCACCACAATGAAATATGTGCTGCGAAGAGCCGGAGTAAAAGGGTTTGCGATACTTAGCCGTGAGGGGAGAACGCTTCAGGCGGATGAAAAAAAAGAACGTTAGCTTTTATCTCGCCGGCGCAGTCTCGGTGCTTACCTTCGGGGTCTATCTTTACGCGCTTCACAATGATTTCGTCGAGTGGGATGACAGCGCGTATGTCTATGCAAATCCGCATATCCGTGCATTCAGCCCGGCCTTTTTCAGGTGGGCTTTTTTC
>JAMCWJ010000006.1 GCA_023475105.1 Nitrospirota bacterium | reverse complement strand
CCAGGTCTGCGACAAAGAAGTTGAGTCTTGAAACTCCTCGTTGAAAAAGAGGGGCAGGGCAGATTTTTTTTGAAAGATATTTGTTCCGAAAAATCCCCCTTAATCCCCCTTTACCAAAGGGGGGGGTATACGGAACGTCTTGTAAGGTGACCAATAAATTTGACCACACCAATAGCTCCCAAACCGATTGCTTTTCGTTGCGGAGCTGTGGTAATCTAATGGCCTTACTGTTTCAGAAACCCTTTCCGGACGGACACAGAGGAGGATACATTGGCAGGAAAGTCAGCACAGAAAAAGAACCCGTCGGCCATTAAGAGGGCCCGTCAGGCAGAGAAGCTCAAATTGCGTAACAGGACGGTGAAGACAGCCATCAAGACGGTGACGAAGAAGGTCGAAGCCGCCGTCGGCGAAAAGAACGGGGAAGAAGCCCGTAAGGCATTTACCGAAGCCGCAAAGCTCATCAGCAAGGCCGCTTCAAAAGGCGTAATCCACAGGAACACCGCATCCAGGAAAATATCCCGCCTTGCGAAGCTCGCAAACAGCCTTCTCAAATCCGAAGCAGCTTAACAAGAAGGTATTCGAGCGGAAAAGTCCCCCCGGAGGTCTTGATTCCGGCGTCCGCTTCGCTGAGCAACTCGAACACCCTGCGATAGCGTTCGTCTCCGCGCCTTTCTTTTGAAAACAGACGACTGTAGTGCCAGTTGAGCGCGCCCAGGAGACTATAGGACTCCTGTGTTTCCTGTAAGGCCCGCGCTACCTTAAAGACCTTTTCAGGGTTTCTCTCCCTCAGGGCATTCACAAGGTCGAAGGCATCGAAATCACTGTTCCCCTTGACGACCCCCCTGATGTCCCCGGTGTCGAGGCGGCTTTTCCCGATGAAGGAAAATTTCTCGAGCTCCGCTGAGAGGAGTCCGACATCCGCACCCGTGATCCCCAGGAGGTATTCAACCGCGTCCTGCGTCAGTTCAAACCCCTTTTGCCGCGCCTTTTCCTTTATCCACAAAGGGAGTTCCTGCGGCCTTATGTCAAGCGATACGCTCTTCGCCTTCTTTATCACGTCCTTAAATTGGGCCTTCGGGCTGCCCATATGCAAAAGTATGAGCAGCGCATAGGGAGAAGGATCGGAGAGGTAGTTTTCGAGGGGCCCCATATCTTTCCTGGAGAGTTCCTGGATGTTCTCGATGATAACGGTCCGCCTTCCCATAAACGGGACGGTGTTGATCACATCGACGATCTGCGCAAAAGGCGGGACCTTGTCGATGCCGTCAAGGTCGAAGACAGTGACCGAAAAATCCCGTTCGCCCTCGGGGACGGTTCTTTCCCCTATCAGCGACGCTTCCTTGAGGAGATAGGGATCATCGGCGTACAGGAAATATACCGGTGCCCGCAACCCCTTCTCAAGTTCCTGAATAAAGTGCCTGATACTCATTCCGGCACGCCGGAGGCTGCGCTCATGCTTTCCTTTCCTCTATCTCCCGTAGATTATGGAAGCGACTATTTCGACGGAAAGGTCCCGCAGAGCCTTTTCCGTCGCCTGTTCCTTCAGCGCAACCACGTCCTGGAGGCCCCCGGTACTTGGAAAAGAGACGATGAAGACCCCGCGGTTCCTCAGCTGCCTCGCCTTGCCCGAGGGGTCGATCAGTCTGAAATCGCCCCCTATCGTCACCTCGTATTCGAGGGCCACTCCGGACTTCTCCGAAAGGGTCTTCAGATCGAAAGAGGTGAGGTTCCCTATTATTTTGTAGCCCGAACTCCCGTCTATCAAAAAACCGCTCTTCAGCAATTCGTCGACCAGGGCGGTCTGCATCCTGTCTTCGAGCCTCGGTTCGAAGGTCCTGTTTATCATCTTGCCGATTGCGACCGATTGGAAGGGGAGATCGGCCCTGCCCTGTAACGTATAGCCGCAACCGGACGCGAGCAAAAAGCAAAGAGCGACGAATAACGAACTCAGCTTCGCATGCTCTTCGGACCTTCTCACACGCAGAGGATAATCGGCCGGAGGATCAAAGAATTGAAACCGCTTTCTTATTGTTATCACCTTATCCCTCGTTGCTCGTCACTATGTTGACAAGCCTCCCTTTCACAACAACGATCTTCCTGATATCCTTCTGCCCGATGAACCCTCTCACCTTCGGCTCGCTCACCGCTCTCTCTTTGATCTCCTCATCCGGCAGGCCCGGGGGCGCCATCACTTTCGCCCTCACCTTGCCGTTCACCTGGACCACAAGCTCTATCACCTCTTCCCGAGCAATCCCCTCATCCCATTCAGGCCACTTCTGTCCGAATATGCTCGGCTCATTGCCTGCCGCCTCCCAGAGTTCTTCGGCTACATGAGGGGCGAAAGGCGAAAGGAGTACAAGCGCCGTATCGAGGGACTTTCTGAACACCGCCCGGTCCCCGTCCTGCAGGGGCTGAAAAGACGACATTTCGTTCACGAGTTCCATAAGGGCGGAAATGGCGGTATTGAAATGATATTCCCTCTCTATGTCGTTCGTAACCCTCTTTATCGTTTGATGGGTCTTGCGTAAGAGCCGCGACGCTTCATCGGTCATGGGTAATGAGCTTGGCAGAGGCTCACTACGCGGTAAGGCTTCACGGTTTCTGAATACGATTCCCCATATCCTGTTCAAGAACCTGTAAGCGCCCTCGACCCCCTTATCGGACCACTCGAGGTCTTTCTCCGGCGGAGCGGCGAAGAGGGAGAACAGGCGCGACGTGTCCGCGCCGTAACGGCCGATAAGATGATCGGGGTCGACGACATTCTTCCTTGACTTCGACATCTTCTCGACCCTGCCCCGTGCGATTTCTTTTCCGCAAAGCAGACATGCTCCGTCTTTCACTTCTTCGGGGAAGAGCCACCCGTGCTCCGGACATTTCAATGTCTCCATGCAGACCATCCCCTGAGTGAGGAGATTCGTGAAGGGCTCGTCGAAATCGAGAATGCCGATATCCCTCAGGACGCGGGTGAAAAATCGCGAGTAGAGAAGATGCAGAACCGCATGCTCGACTCCGCCGATGTACTGATCTACAGGCATCCAGTATGCAATATTTCCCCTTTGGAGGGCCTCTTCGTCCTTTTTCGAACAGTATCGGACGAAATACCAGGAGGAATCCACGAAGGTGTCCATCGTGTCCGTCTCACGCCGGGCCTCTCCGCCGCACTTCGGGCATTTGACCTTCAGAAACGCCTCTGAATCGAGAAGGGGAGAGCCTCCTCTTCCCGTAAACTTCACGTCTTCGGGCAGAATCACAGGAAGGTCTTTTTCATCGACGGGGACGATGCCGCATGTACCGCAATAAATGACGGGGATGGGCGTTCCCCAGTACCTCTGCCTCGATATACCCCAGTCCCTGAGTTTGAAGTTGATCACCCTTTTCCCGAGTCCCTTTTCCTCGATATACTTTCCGATCTCTCGTATGGCGTCGTCGTTCTTCAGACCGCTGAACCTTCCGGAATTCACAAGGACGCCGGGGCCGTCATAGGCCTCTTGCATGGGCGGCCGCTGCCCCGGGGCAGCGCTTGTCCCCGCCTCTCCGCTCTTCTCCCCGGGCACGATCACTTCCCTGACCGGCAGGTCGTATTTCTTCGCAAACTCAAAATCCCGCTGGTCATGGGCGGGAACCGACATAATCGCCCCTGTTCCGTATCCCATCAGAACAAAACTCGCAACATAGACGGGGATCTTCTCGCCGTTCATCGGATTGACGGCATAAAACCCGCTGAAGACGCCTTCCTTCTCGCCCGCCTCGCCGTATGCCGCCCTCACTGCCGCGAGTTTCTCTTTGTCGGCCGCCACCCTCTCCGAAAGTGGGTGGTCAGGCGCAAGACAGACAAACGTCGCACCCCAGAGCGTGTCAGGCCTCGTCGTAAATATCCTGACCTTCCCGTCCGTTCCCTCCAGCGGGAAATCCATCTCCACGCCCTCGCTTCTGCCGATCCAGTTCTTCTGCATCGCAACGACGTTTTCCGGCCATCCCCGGAGTCTTTCACATCCGGAGAGCAATTCTTCCACATAACGGGTGATCCTGAAGAACCATTGATCGAGTTCTTTCTGGACGACGGCGCTGTCGCACCTCCAGCATTTCCCTTCGATCACCTGTTCATTGGCCAGAACGGTCATACAAGACCCGCACCAGTTCACGAAGGAGGACTTCTTGTACGCCAGCCCCTTTTCGAGCATCTTCAGAAAAAACCACTGGTTCCAGCGGTAATACTCGGGAGCGCATGTGGTAACTTCCCTGTCCCAGTCGTAACTGAGCCCCATTCGCCGGAGTTGCTCCTTCATGTAGCCGATATTCTCGTGCGTCCATTGCGTCGGGTGGACGCCCTGCTTTATTGCGGCGTTCTCGGCAGGAAGGCCGAAGGCATCCCAGCCCATCGGGTGAAGCACGCTGTATCCGCGCATGCGCTTATAGCGCGCGATCACATCCCCGATGGCGTAGTTGCGCACGTGTCCCATGTGAATCTTTCCCGACGGATAGGGGAACATCTCGAGGCAGTAGAATTTCTCGCGGCTCGCGTCCGTATCGGTCGTGTAAAGTCTCTTCCGGGACCAGTATTCCTGCCATTTCAGTTCGACCTTTTGCGGGTCATATCGCTCTTCCAATACGTTCCTCCCTCAGTCTTCTTTCCGAAATAAATTAACCTCAGAACAGACAGAGTCTGATAAAGAATGCAGGTTCGATGCAGCGACGGAAAACATCTGAAAAAATACCATAAACTCGCGGGCTTTTACAAGAAAGGAGGCCATCCCTGAACCACCATCAGCAAAAACCGCCACCTGCGTGAGAACGGTATTCTCTCCCTTTCTCGCTTCGCTCCGAGACAGCGGGTCGATGCGCTAGGGCACGTCCCTCACCTGATATATGTCCCGTACATCGAGTAGACAAAGTGTCCGGTGATCGAGAGCGAATCCTTCCCCCACTCGTCGGGCAGGGGCCAGTAGGGCTCTCCGTCCTTCAGCGCCTGCATCGCGGCCTGATCCAGATTCCTGTAGCCGGAGGTTCTCACCAGTTCGACATCTCCCAGCCTGCCGTCTTTCCTTATCGTGAACCGTATCAGCAGGTCCCCTTGTATCCCTCTCCCAGCGGCCTCCGGAGGGTATCTCCATATCCCTTCTATCCTCTCTTTCAATCGCATCATGTAAGTCTCATACTTGAATTCCTTCGTATCGAAGGTGATACTGTTGTCCTGAGTCTTTTCCTCCCTCTTCGCAAATTTTCCCATCACCTCCCGGTCAAACAGCTTCTCTCTCAGCGAGGGGGAAGGTGTGACGATCCCCGGCCCTCTCTGCACACCGGCAACTCCTCCCCGCGATCCTCCGCTGCCGGGTGCGCCCCCGCCGGGAACGGCTGGAGCCGCTTTCTGCCCTGCAGCGCCACTGCCTTCCTCCGGTCCCTTCGCATTCTCCCGGACCACCCCCTTTTCAGCCGGTCCCGGCCCCGGACGCGCAGGAAGTGCGGGAACCGGCGGCATCCTCCTCGCCGGCGCAGCAGGCCGGGGAGGTGAGGGTCTTCTCATGGGCGCCCTCTCCCGAATTCTCGGACCCTCCTTCGGGGCGCTCCTCACAGACGGTTCCTGCGGGAACTCTCTTTTCAGTTCATCGGGTGTGATCAGCCTCGTCACAAAAGGGGTCCCGGCTTCCTTCTTTGTCACGGGGTACAGGAAGATCAGCAGCACCACTGCGACATGGACGACAAAGGAAAATACCAGGGCGATTTTCAGCCGCTGGTTTCCGTAATTCACCCTTTCCAGAAAAAAGCTTTTCATGTTTGACAAGTCCGGATTTCTCTTATCGCCGGCTTATTGAAGAAATCTCCTGAAGATATGTACGTAGGAGAGAAGACTTCCCTTCCTCAGATCCTTCTTTAACCAGAGGGCCATCGACGCCCTCTGCACCTCGGGCCTCTTGTGTACCTGAACGATTTTTTCCGCCCGGTAATCGCTCCTCAGAAAATACGTCCAGAGCCGCTTCATCAGCGTGAACCGTCTCAGGAACCGGCTTTCCCACATCCTCTTGTACTCTCCCGCTTTCCCGCCGAGCAACGCCATGGCAGCCATTTCTCCCGATTTCATGGAGTAGTAAATGCCTTCACAGGTAAAGGGCATCACCTGTCCTGCCGCGTCTCCTACAAACAAAACCCTCCCCGAATTATAGAGGTCCCCTTGCCAAAGGGGTATCTTGTATCCCCTCGGGGAGCAGTCCGTCTTCAGCCCTCTTCTTGCAAGGAACTTCTGCCAAAAGGTACCGACGCGCGAGGGTCCGAATCCGCCGGTGCCGGCCGATATCCCATCCTCCTGCGGAAAGACCCAGGAGTAACCGCGCGGTGCGTGGGACGAGCCGAACCAGAATTCGCAGGCGTCTGCATGCTCGTCCTTCATCTTTTGGGAGGCGGTCAGGATCGATGGAGGCGCTTTGATCCTCAGGGCGGACCTCACCTTCGAGTTCGCCCCGTCAGCGGCGATGACGTAATCGGCCTTTACGGATACGAGGTTCTGCGATGCCTTCTCTTCTCGAAGGCCCGTACCCGTGTCGTCCAAAGCCCGGTCGCTATTGCGCAGGGCAAGTCTCGCCGTTATTGTCTTTCCGATTTCGACGAAGCCTGCGAATTCCGCCTCGAGAAGTCTCGCCCCCGCATTCACCGCCTCTTTTCTTAAGGCCCGATCGAAATTGCCCCTCTTCACGATCGCGATGGAGCCTCCGCTCAGTTTAATGTCGAGCGCTTCCCCTTTCGGCGATACCACTTTCAGGGCGTCAACATGCTTTCCCGCGGAATCTGCGGGTATCCCGAGTTCCTGGAAGGCTGTCGAAGGGATCCCCCCTCCGCAGGGTTTAACGAACGAGAAGTTCCTCTCGACGAGAAGCGTGTCCAGGCCGTTCCCGGAAAGAAGCCGGGCCGCCGTGGAGCCGGCAGGTCCGCCGCCCACAATCAATACATGGGTCCTGAGCATCATGGATCGTGACAAGGACCGTGCGGTTCTTTTCCGGTAACAACAGCCATCACTTTTGCCTCCGGATCTGCTGAAGACGATTGTCTGAAGACTCTGTCAGGCAGACATTTTCAGTTCAGGAAACCGGGAGGGAAAGGGCAATGAATTCTTGCACGCTTCGAAAAGTTATTATTGAGAAAATAGGCTGATATCTTGAAGAAAAAGTCTCCAGCCGAGCCCGAGACCGTCCCGTCCCTGTTCTCGCCCCATCCTACCGTTTTTTCATTGTTATTAATCGCCACGATAAGATACACGAGGCCCTGTTTCATCCCCGCAATGTCTTCCTCGCTCGGGAAGGGCAGGCCTTTTGTAGGTCCGAATTGCGTGTGCGAATGATAGTCCCCCACGATCTGGAGCTTATCGAATTTCTCCAGGATCGGTCCCACTTTCTTGTGGTTTTTTTCGTGGACCACTACACCCTTATGCCGCCGGTTCGCCGTCTGAAAGCTGAAGGCGTGCTCTACAATAAACCTGTCCTCCAGCCGGTACCCGAGCAGAAATCCCAGGCATTCCCGCTTGTACACCTCCGCGGAGCTGAGCAGTATGTCGATGAACGCGTTTTCGGAAAGATATACCTTCATCGCACCGTCAGGAACTCCTGCCTCTTCTCAAGCCTCTTTCCCTTTTTGCGCGACCGGATATCCGACGGTCAGCACCGGACAATGTGCGTGTCTCACAACCCTTTCCGCAGTGCCGCCGAATATCACCCTGTCAAGCCCTCTCCTGCTGTGGGTTCCCATGATGATCATGTCGATAGCTTTCGCCTCGGCGAACTTGAGTATCTCTTCGTGGGGCACCCCTTTTACGATACGGTATTCGATGTCCGCATATCCCCTCAGCTCTTCGACGCAGCATTTCTCTATTTCCTTCCTGGCATTCGTCTCGATGTCCCTGTAGAGCTCGTCCATGCTGATATGGGGTACGTACCAGCCCGTCGCCCTCGCGACATCATACA
>JAMCWJ010000102.1 GCA_023475105.1 Nitrospirota bacterium | reverse complement strand
TTGATACTCTGGTAACTTCTTCCGTCCCGGTTACGTCGCTCCCCACGCGGGAGCGTGGATTGAAACCCGTGCCGCCTGCAAGCGGGGTCTCGGCAAGTAGTCGCTCCCCACGCGGGAGCGTGGATTGAAACGAGGAGTCACTACTCTCGATGTATCGGTATCCAAGTCGCTCCCCACGCGGGAGCGTGGATTGAAACCCTGATCAGGAGATCCTTGTATTGCTCTTTCTTAACGTCGCTCCCCACGCGGGAGCGTGGATTGAAACCTTCTTCATCCATGACCTTAATCACCTCCTTGCACGTCGCTCCCCACGCGGGAGCGTGGATTGAAACCTTTTACTCTCCGCAACGAAAGGAGGGAAGGAGGTCGCTCCCCACGCGGGAGCGTGGATTGAAACACCGAGAGTGCGATCGAGGAGCAGCTGGAGGTGGTCGCTCCCCACGCGGGAGCGTGGATTGAAACGCCTTGGTCTTTATCACCTCGATGTGATACTCCGTCGCTCCCCACGCGGGAGCGTGGATTGAAACAGGAAGGAGGGGTAGTTCACCACGTTGATGGGCGCCGCTCCCCGTCACCCTTCATGTTCTGTCGGACAAAGGATGACAAAAAAATCAGATTAAGGCTGATCCTTTTTAGAAGATGAAGAAGTTAAAATAGTATCAAATCGGGGCATAGGGTAGTTCCCGAAAAGCGGAACCTCCCGGATCCCCCTCCGGGCGGAGACCCCCTCCAAAAGAAAACCGCCTGGCCCTGATTCCCCCCCTCCTCGGAATTCTCGATACGGCTATCTAACGCGTATAATTACGCATGACCGTCTCCGGCCTCGGACAATGCTCTCTTGACTACCTTGCCCTGGTCGACGTCTATCCCGGGATCGATGCCAAGAAAGAATTACTCGAATGGCGCCAGCAGGGAGGCGGACCGGCAGCCACTCCAATGGTGGCGCTTGCACGGCTGGGGATTGCCTGCAAATTTTACGGGGTCGTCGGAGACGACCGCGCCGGAGAGGAGATCAGATGCTTTCAGTCTCTCCCTGCTTCGCCGTGTCGGGCGGGAGCGTTTCACTGTCTCCCGCTAAAACCTCTCATAATGGACCTTGTCTTTTTCGTATTCCTCGTCTTTATGCGGGGCGGGCTGCTTTTCAGGGTATCCGAGAGGCAGAAGGCACTGCACCCGGAAATTTCCCGGGATCGAAAGGACCTTCTTCACGAATTCCTCAGGATTGCCTGCTTCGCCCTCCGTGCCGTCGGCTATCTGGACAAAGCATGCGCCGAGGCCCTGGTTCGACGCTTCAAGTAGAATATTCGCGGCGCAGATCGAACAGTCTTCCCTGAACCTTTTCCCCTTCTCCGCATCGTAACAGACAACCACGACGACCGGCGCTTCCCGGGCAAACGACGCATAGGGCGTAGCCCTCGAAATCTGCGCCTTTGCCTCCGCGTCAG
The DNA here is from genome assembly GCA_023475105.1 of Nitrospirota bacterium. Lineage (GTDB taxonomy): Bacteria > Nitrospirota > Thermodesulfovibrionia > Thermodesulfovibrionales > UBA9159 > JAMCWJ01. The sequence goes on along the minus strand of JAMCWJ010000102.1, from coordinate 31,629 downwards.
TCACAACGACAAACTCCCACGGCCTGAGATTCCTGGCGCTGGGCGAGAACATGGCGGCCTTCAGTATCTCCTCCAGTTTCCCGCTCTCCACATTTCTCTTGACGTAAGACCTCACACTTCTTCTCTGCCTGATGACTTCCAGCATATCTTCACCTCCCGGAAAATTTTGCTGCGAACTGCCGAAATATCAGATCACCTTAAAACCTCCCTCACCATCCCCGCGACCAGTCGCGCTATTGCAAGTGCTGATGTGAGACCCGGCGACTCGATCCCTATCAGGTCGATAAGTCCTTCCAGTCCCTTGTCCGCTTCATGCGTGATGATAAAGTCCCTGATTCCTTCGCCCCTGACCTTCGGACGGATTCCGGACATGTCGGGACTGAACGCCTCCCTGTCGAGACCCCTGATCATCCGTGAGGCGCTCTCGTAAAACGCGTCTCTCTTGCCCTGATCGACCCCGTACTCGATCGAATCGACATCTTCGGCGTCAGGTCCAAGGCGGAGACGGCCACCCAGGTCGGGGGTTGCGTGGACACCCAGGCCCTTCAAGTCTTTCAGGGGGGCGGAATACACGAGCAGCGACACCGGAGATTTTTTCCCGTACGAAAAGTAGGAACCCTTGCAGAAGCTGAGTCTGTACCCTTCCTTGTCCGCATCGATGCCGGCCATCTCGGCGACACGGTCTGAAGCGAGGCCTGCTGCGTTCACCACTGCGTCCGAAAAGAAGGCGTAGTCTTCGCCCTTCAGGCCGATGAGGTACCCTTGCCGCTGCTTCTCGATGCGATCCACTTCGCTCGAAAAAGAAAAAACAGCGCCTGAGGACGCGGCCTTGCGGTGCAGATGGCTCATGAGGGAGTGGGAATCGACGATTCCCGTTCCGGGAGAATGAATCGCGGCTGAGGCGATCACCTCGGGTTCGATTCTTTCCACCTCTTCTTTCCCGAGAAGCCTCAGGCCTTGTACCCCGTTCAGGGTCCCCCTTTCGAGAAGTTCTCCGAGGCCCGCAACCTCTGATTGCCCGACTGCGACGATCAGTTTCCCGAGCCGTGAACACGGGATCGAATGCTCCTCGCAGCAGCTGTACAGGCGTTCCGCCCCGTCGACGCAAAGCCGCGCCTTCAGCGACCCTGGGGGATAATAAAGGCCGGAATGAACCACTTCGCTGTTGCGGCTGCTCGTCTCCCGCCCGAAGCTGTTGTGCCGTTCGACGACCACGACCGATTCGACGGACTGCGCCAGTTCCGCTGCAATCGCGAGACCTATGACCCCCGCCCCTACAATCGTTACTTCTGCCCTGTCCAAAGCGCCGATGCTCCTTTCAGGCGACGCCCGCCGTTCCGGTTGCGTCCCGGCCGTTCATGAGCTTTACCACGGGATAATACTCCTCAAATTCTATGATGTTCAGCGCCCCGTAGTCCTGCTCGATCCTGAAGATATTTTTGAGTGTCATGCCGAGAGCCTCGCAGTATCTCCGCACCTCGGCGCCTTCTGTATCACCGTGCCTGATCAGAAAAAGCGTCGTGACCATTTCTCTCTGTTCCCTTCTATAAAATATATACAAAATGTTGAATTTTGTCTTTTTTCGTTGTATGCTTTTATTAACCTGAGGGTATATCGGAGAAGAAAGGAGGTGAAAAACATGAAGAAAACGGTATTATTATTGTTGGCGATTAGCCTTATATTTGCCTTCTCAACAGGCTGTGCGACGAAGGAGTATGTGAAGCAGCAGATCGAGCCCCTCGTGGACAGGGTCAGCAAGCTTGAGGCGAGGGTTTCCGCTGTCGAGGCGAAGGTGAACGACCTCGAAAGGAAGTATGCGGAAGTCGGCGAGGCCAAGAAAGCTGCTGCGGAAGCGAAGTCGCTCGCAGAGGAAGCGATGAAGATGACAAAGGAGTGCTGCGAAAAGGCAGAGGCTGCGGCAAAGAGAGCAGAGGCTGCTGCGGAAAGGGCAGAGGCTGCTGCGGCAAAGGCTGCAAAGGCCTTCGAACTGAAGCAGAAGAAATAGCGTGGTCAGCGCTGAAAGGGGTCCGGGATCTTCGATTCCCGGACCCCTTTTTTTATGGGGAGATATCAACAGGGATTCCCGATTTATCCTCTATCGCCTGGTAGATCTTTTCGGTGCTTACGTCCTTCAGCAGACCTGCTTTCGTTAATTCCTTCACCGCCTCGTTAAAATAATTGAACTCTCCCTCGTTTTCATATTTATGGACTTCTATGTAGACCCTTTTGTTATTGACGCCTACCTTCACGGGCTGGCGGACGATTGTTACCTTCATTCCGTTCGGCACCATACCGTAAAGCCTCGGGATGTCTTCCGGATACAACCGTATGCATCCGTGAGTGACTCTTCTGCCGACGGCAAAGGGCCTGTTGGTACCGTGGATAAGAACGTCCCCCAATGAAAGCCTCAACGCATACGAGCCGAGGGGATTCTCCGGTCCGGGAGGGATCTGCCTGGGCAGTTCGGGTCTTTCCTTCTGTATGGATGCAGGGACATGCCATACGGGATTCACGATCTTCTGGATCACCCTGAATGTTCCTACGGGCGTATCTTTTCCCTGGTCTCCTATTCCTATGGGAAAGGTCTGAACCACTTTCGATTTTCCCTGTTCGAAGAAGTAATAAAGCCTCATCTCGGAGATGTTCACCACAATGCCATTGTAGGAGTCGACATCGGGGAGCACCCATATTCTCGGAATGACGACATCGGCGCCGGAGCCGGGAACGAAGGGATCGAGCCCGGGGTTTGCGTCGACGATCTCGTTGTACCCGAGGTCGAAGTGTCTCGCGATCTCGATCAGGGACTCGCCTTTCTTCACCGTATAGGTTCCGAGGGAGCCGATTACCGTCTGCTCTTTTTCGTACGGGTAGGGCCCGGCCGCCATGGATGAGGCAGCGGAAAAGAGGACGAGCAAAGCCGATATCGCGACGGTCCTGATTTTCATCACCGAAATAATACCATAAAATTACCGCGCGCGGCTTATTACAAGTGGCTTTTCCGCAATTCTTTGTTTTACAATATGTTTTATTCAGCGATTTTTTATAAGAATGAGGAGGACACAAGTGAAAAGACAGGTACTGTATATTCTCTTTGCCGTCATGCTCTTGTCGGTGTCAGGATGCGGATACAACACGATGCAGGCGAACGAAGAAGCGGTAAAGGCTGCCTGGGGCGACGTGGAGGCCGCGTATCAAAGGAGAAACGACCTCGTCCCGAACCTGGTCGAAGTGGTGAAGGCCTACGCGAAGCACGAGAGAGAAACGCTCACCGCAGTGACCGAGGCGCGGGCAAAGGTCGGCTCTATCCAGATGTCCAAAGACATGATCAACAACCCCCAGGCGTTCGAGCAGTTCCAGCAGGCCCAGGGTGCGCTGAGCAGTGCTCTCTCCCGTCTGATGGTCGTGGTCGAGCGGTATCCGGACCTCAAGGCGAACCAGAATTTCAGGGACCTCCAGAACCAGCTCGAAGGCACGGAAAACAGGATCAATGTGGCGCGGGTGCGGTACAACAAGGCGGTCGAAACGTTCAATACTTCGATCAGAATATTCCCGAACAGTCTGACGAACAGCCTAATGCTCCACCTCAAGCTGAAGGAGCCTTTCAAGGCGGAAGCGGGTGCGGAAAAAGCGCCGAAGGTGCAGTTCTGATGGTCGCCGGTGCAAGAATACTATGATTATCAGAGCTGCCTCTCGCTCACTGCGAGGCTGTTCGGCAATTCTGTTTTCACTCCGCTGTGGTCTCGAAACTCGCCCTTCGGGTCCAAACAGTCGGTCCCGCGGCCGTTCTGTTTCGCCGGGAATCGTTACCGGACATTTTCTGATGCCTCTCAAAACAGCCCTGATAATTGCAACGTTCCTGGCGTTCGCGGTATCTTCTGCGTTTGCCCTCGATGTGCCGAAACTTCAGGGGTATGTGAACGACTATGCGGACATGATATCGCCGCAGGTGAAGGCGGAACTCGAAAACGAGTTGAGGAGTTTCGAGCAGACCGACTCGACGCAGATCGTGGTGCTTACGGTGCCATCCCTCGACGGTGAAGCGATCGAAGACTACGGTATCAAGGTCGCCGAGGCGTGGAAAATAGGACAGAAGGGCAAGGACAACGGCGCGATCTTCATCGTCGCGAAACAGGAAAGGAAGATGCGGATCGAGGTGGGCCGGGGGCTCGAGGGCAGGCTGACAGACCTGATGGCGGGACGGATCATCGACCTCGTGGTGAAACCGAGGTTCAAGAGAGGGGATTACGACGGGGGTTTTGTCGCCGGCGTCTCCGCCATGATCGACGCAACGCGCGGGGAATTCAAGGCTGAGGAAAACCATCGTGTCCGGAAAAGTGAAAGGCCTTCCCAGTTGTTCACGTTTCTCATCTTCGGCGGGGTCGTCCTTCTCGTGCTCGGAAGTATCTCACGCATCCTCGGAGGTCTGGCCGGGGCCGTCGGCCTGCCGGCCGCTGCGTATTCCGCCGGGATCGGCCTCGGCCCGCTTCTGATCGTCTTTGCCCTGCTCGGGTTCGGGGCAGGCATGTTCCTCCCCCTCCTATTTTCCTCGGGAGGACGTCATGGGGGAGGAGGGATCCGGCCCGGAGGCGGTTTTCTTGGTTCGGGCGGGAGCGGCTTTGGCGGGGGCGGCAGTGACTTCGGCGGTGGGGGCTTCAGCGGGGGCGGCGGCGACTTCGGCGGTGGCGGGGCCTCGGGAGACTGGTAATGAAACATGGGTTGAAGGCAGAAAGATTCTTTACCGCTGAAGAAAAAAAGCGGATAAAAGAAGCAACGCGGGATGTCGAAGCGCGGTCGATCGGCGAGGTGGCTGTCATGGTCGTCGAGAGCAGTGACCACTATTTCGAGGCGGAGATCATCGGGGGAATACTTTTTGCGGGCCTTTTCTCGCTGATCATGACGGTGCTTTTCTTCCGCGCTTCGGTCTGGTTCTATGTCCCCCTTTGCTTCCTCGCCTTTTTCCCCTTCCGTCTGCTCTTCAGGAAGGCGCCGGCCCTGAAGTCGGCATTCATAGGAGTGCGCAGGAAGGAACATGCCGTGCGGCTCAGGGCGATCAGGGCATTTTATGAAAAAGGACTGTACAAGACGAGAAACAATACGGGAATCCTCTTCCTGGTATCGCTGTTTGAGAGGAAGGTCAGGGTGCTGGCCGACAGCGGCATCCATGAAAAGATCGGTCAGGAAACGCTGAACGGCTTTGCAAGAGGTGTCTCCCGGGGGATACGGGAGGGACGGGCCTCCGACGCCCTCTGCGATGCGATCAGGGAGGCGGGGGAGCTGCTTTCTCGGCATTTTCCGCTTGGCGGGGACGACACAAACGAACTGTCCGATGATGTCATGACCGGCTAGAGAGGTTAGAGGAGGCGTTCGATGAACTCCTCGAATCGTACGCGGTCGCTCTCGGCTATCTCGAGGAACTCAATCCCGATATCATAATGCTTCGGCGTTGTATCGCTTATTTCGATGCAGGAGGCGACACGACCCAGGACCCGGATGACCGCGTCTCCCTGAAGACAGAAATCCATCCGGAACGTCTCTTCGGGTTCGAGCGGCACGTCCATCTGGATGAGCATGCCGCCCCTGCTGAGCTTCGTCACGGTGTAGCTGTGGGGGGCGTTGAGGCTTGCCTTGTCGGGCGATATCACGTCGAACCGGATCGTCAGCCTGTCATCAAGAGCGCGCAGCTTGTTCCGGTCGATGAAATCGAGAAGTTTTTCCATTTTTTCGGATATCACATTGGTGAACCTCATGCCTGCCTTGTAGACCGGAACCTTTTCCTCATGAGGTCCGCTGCCGAGTTCGCTCAGGACGGACCAGACTACGACGCCGTTCAGGGAAATGACGTCGTCGCGGTATTCGAGTTTGAGGGTATATTCCCTTCCTATCTCGAGCCTCCTGCCGGCCTTGAGTGCCGCACCGCTTACGCTTATGTTGAGGATATCCACATCGGTGGAGAACTGGAGAGTGCCTTCAATGCCTTCGACCGTGAACCGTTTGTGACGCCTTCTCTCATCCACGGCGAAATCATATCACAAAAGGATGTCGGTCTGCAAAGTCGCGAAAACTCTTTCCGTTCCGGGCTGAAAGACCACGCGAAGTCCGACTTCGAGCTTGACAGCGGAGGGGGCGCTGTTATGATGAAAATAGGAACTGTTCCCGGACGGAGATCTCTGCAATGCGCATCGCCCTGTTATGCTGGGAGTCTCTTCATTCGATCGCGGTCGGAGGCGTGGCGGTTCATGTCACGGAACTGGCTGCGGCCCTCGAAAGAAAGGGGCTCGAGGTCCACGTCTTCACCCGTATGGCGGCTGGACAGCTGCAGTATGAACGGATCGACGGCGTCCACTACCACCGGTGCCCCTTCAGGCTAAATGCCGATTTCATAGAAGAAATCAATGACATGTGCAGGTCCTTCGTGCACCACGTCTTTCGGACGGAGGACTATATGGGGGCGCATTTCGATGTGGTCCACGCCCATGACTGGCTCGCGGCCGACGCAATGATATGGATAAAGCAGGGCCGTGGACGAAAGGGCATCCTTACGCTCCATTCGACTGAATACGGACGGTGTGGAAATCAGTTTTACGGAGGAAGGTCGGCCTCGATACGCACGACGGAAAGAGCCGGGACGCACTGGGCCGACAGGGTGATGACGGTCTCCCAGGCGCTACGGAACGAGATCATGTGGATGTATGAAGTCCCGTGGTGGAAGGTCTTCGTCGTGTATAACGGGGTGAACCTCCACCATTTCGACGGATGGCTGGACCCCTTCGAAATAAAGAGGCAGTACGGAATCGGGCCTCTTGATCCGACAGTCCTGTTCTGCGGCCGCATGGTCTATCAGAAAGGTCCCGACCTCCTTGTCGAGGCGATGCCCTTTATCCTCAGGTACTATCCCCATGCCAAGTTCGTATTTATCGGGGACGGAGAGATGAAGCCCGATGTCGAGTTCCGCGCCCGTGAACTCGGCGTTTCCCATGCGACGCGCTTTGTCGGCCACAAAACAGGCCGGGAACTGAGCGATCTTTTTAAGGCGTGCGACGTCGTCTGCGTTCCGAGCAGGAATGAACCCTTCGGCATCGTGGTCCTGGAAGCCTGGAGCGCGGGAAAGCCGGTCGTGGCGACGAAGTACGGAGGACCGGACGAATATGTCTGGCACGAAGTGAACGGGCTGAAAATCTACCCTCATCCGGAATCGATCGCCTGGGGTCTCGGAACGCTCTTCACCAATTTCGAGTGGGCGAGATGGATGGGCCGGAACGGCAGAATTGCGGTCGAGGTCTCTTTCACCTGGGACGCGGTGGCGGACCGGACGCTCTCTGTATACAATCAGTGAGGCTCTGCGCACGGACGCCTCAGGAAAAGAAACGGTAGTCGATCTCCGGGAAGATATTGTCCCTTCCTTCGACGGCCGAGAGCCAACCTTCGTCGATCACGCCCTTTTCGATCCCCTCTTTCAGCCTGAGAAAGCGGAGGAGGTGGGTCTTTGTCCTTTGCACGGCATACGCCGCAGTCGTACCCCTGTGAATCATGAAGGCCCAGTCGCTCGCCTGCGCAAGCAGCAACTCTCTGGCCGCCTGCCGAAGCGCCCTCAGGGTCGGGCCCTTCGCCTTTGGATGGTTTGCCGCGAGTCTCTTCATGAACAGGCCTCCCTGGTCAAGATGGCGGTGTATCCAGTCGTTGCCCGCCCCATGCCAGGTCTCGTGGAACCCCTTATCTCCCCAGCTCGAGGCAGCCGGCGATGCGATTTGGTTGACCGCGTACTTCCCGAGGTACTCCGAAGGAGTGACGAGCCGGAGCGAGCTTCCGGGAGAAGATGCTCTACGGATCACGCGATCGAGCCAGACCGGGCCTTCAAACCACCAATGGCCGAAGAGTTCGGCATCGTAAGGCGCGACAATCAGGGGTGCCCGGTCCATGGACGGGGCAAGATGTCCCACCTGTCTTTCCCTGCGATACAGGAAGTCCGCTGCGTGGATTTCAGCCTTCCTCTCCGCCCTTTCAGGAACATAGAGTTCCTTGTGGTCGGTCTTGCCGGTGACGCGAAAATACTTAAATCCCGTATCGACCCGGATGCCGTCACTGTGAATATAGGGTCCGATATAGTCGAGGTCGAGGTCGTAGGCAATATCACGGTAAAACTCGCGATAGTCGAAGTCTCCGGGATATCCCTCGACGGAACTCCAGACCTGTCTGGAAGATTCGGGGTCGCGGCCGAAGACCGCCATGCCGGAAGGACAATAGAGCGGCGCATACACACCGTATTTCGGCCTCGGTCTGGCGTGGGTGATGCCGTGCGTTTCGAGGATGGTGAAGCGGATGCCCTCTTCCTTGAGTATTGTGTCGATCCCGCGCGAGAAGCCACACTCGGGCAGCCAGAACCCCGAGGGCCTTTTTCCGAAGGTGCGACGGTAGTGCGCGATGCCGATTCTTATCTGGGCCCGGACCGACGCCTCATTGGTCGAAAGGAGGGGCAGATAGCCGTGTGTGGCAGCGCTCGCAATGATCTCGAGTTTGCCGAGCTTCTGGAGATGTACGAAGGCGCCGACCAAGTCCCTTTCGTAACGGAGGAGGAAGGCGTCCATCACCTCGCGCAGGCGATTGCGGTACATTCGTGCCAGGGCATTCACCTCAACCTGTTCTTTCGTCCTCCTGACTTCTTTTCCTGCCAGCTCCGTCAGCTTGCGGAGTCTCTTCAGGTATCGGGCCTGCAAGAATTCATCCCGGAGCATTGAAACGAGGGTAGGGGTGATCGAGAAGGTGAGACGAAAATCGATACCGTCAGCGACGAGGGCATCCATGACGAGGAGAAGCGGGATGTAAGTTTCGGTCATCGCCTCATAGAGCCAGTTCTCTTCCAGGGAATCCTCGTGTTCGGGATGTCTCACAAAAGGAAGGTGGGCGTGAAGGACGAAGGCAAGACATCCCTGCTTCTTTACGGTTGCATCCGGTGCGCGTCCTGCCCGCATCACGCCTGCTGCTCTCCGCCGAAGGGGCGGCTAACGGGAAGAGACACCTGGAGTGAACCCTTGTTCGCCCGGTTCCGAGGGAGCGGACCGCCTCTCCTGAGGGCCGGACTTTCCGGGGGCTTTCGGCTGCGCATCCTTTCCTTCGGACGCGAAACGAACTTTTCGGGTTTGCAGAGGAGTTCCGGCCGGCAGGGTCCTGACGATCGTTATCGTCTCATAGTTTCTTTTTACGAGCATGTAGCGTTCTTCCCCCGCTTCCGAAGGCCCGGAGGGGGGGAAGTCGGCAACATTCGACCTGGCGACGGCTAAGAAGCGGCCCCGTCCGTTTCTGAGCCCGAGTTCGACAAAAAATGATTTTTCGGGACTCCCGGGATCGACGTACCAGTTTCCCGCGTCTATTTCGACGGGGACATCAAAAGAGTTCTCTACTGGTGCATCTCCGGAGGCTGCGTCTGTGACGTCAAAGAACCTCAGAACAGGCTGCGACTTTCCCCCCCTTGTGCCGGGGCGTCGTCGTGCGTTTCGGAGGTCTTCTTCCCGCAAATCCCAATAGACGTGGGCCAGATGCGGCCCGAGGGCGAGAAGGACGACCCGCGTTTCGCCATACGAACCCGGCAGATCCGCCCTTTCAGTGAAAAACGACGAAGGCTCCCCCTTGTTTTCGAAGGACCCACTCATGTCTTTTCCTGCAGCACCCTTTCTCCGTGCTGCTGCGGCCTTTGCGCCGGCGGGCGCCTTTTTTGCACGCTCCCCTCGCTTTTTTTTCTGCCGGCCGTTTCTCTTTTCCGTTCTGGTCTTTTTCTCTTTTTTCATATAGACCCCGCCGTGATTCATTGAAAGGTTACAGGAAATCCGGCAGAAAACTCAAGCGGTATGCCCCTCTAATCTTCAGAAACGGCGTCCCTCGTAGTTACCAGGACGATTCCCTGCCCCGGCTGCAGATCATAGGAGAAGGGCGATGGGATATAGTCCAGGGGATGCTCGGGAGAGATGTCGGCGAGAGGGGCCCCGGCCTGGAAAAACTGCTGCAGGTTTTCCGCACGGAAATGCTGCGGTCGGCCAATATCTTTATTCAGGATGAGCAGGGACTCCTCCCGGGTACGGGACGACGCCTTCCACATCAGCAGGACCTTCGGATTGTCGCTGTGGAGTATTTCCGTATGCGCATCCTCCTGGAAGATTCCATGTCCGGCCTTGAGGGCGTTGACCTTTGCGATGAACGAGGTGAGGTCGATATCCGTCTGTTCCCAGTCCCCGGGCCGGGTCTTCACGACATGCAGCCCTTTGCGGAAACCGAATTCGAACCCGACGGGCATCATGACTCCCGAGGAAAAGAGGGCGGTGAAAAGGTAGCGCTGTTTCACGCCTTCCAGGTTCCCGCCTAATTCTTCGCAGAGCCTCACCGTGTCGTGACTCTCGGGAAAGCACACGGAGGGGGCGATCTCGCGCGTGAGGGCGTATTGCTCCATCAGCCAATGGCCCTGGAAATCCCACCACTTTGCGCTGTTGAAGATGTAGTCGAACCCGGCGGAGGCGGTCTTTCTCGTGAGGTCGGGAGGAGACCCGAGCGTCTCCGCGAAAAAGAGCAGGTCGGGATAGGTGCCCCTGGCCTCTCGGATCAGCCTTTCCCAGAGACTCTTCGGGACCTGGTAGGCGGCATCGCAGCGAAGACCCCTGAAGCCGAGTCCGGCAAGGAATCTTACTATGTCGAGGAAGTAACGGAACAGGCCTTCCCTGTCCTTTGTGTTCCGGTGATCGAACTTCGCCAGATCGCGCCAGACGACTTTTTTCCCGTTTTCGTAGGCAAAGGGGTGAGCGATGCGTCCTTTGCCCTCCCAGAGAAACCACTCGGGATGAGACCTGAGGAGGTCTGAATCGACGGAGCAATGGTTGATTACGAGGTCGACCATCGCATGAAAACCGAGATCCCCTGCTGCCCGAAGACACTCCTTCACCTGATCTTCCGGCGATTTCCCGTTCCCCTCGTCGATGAGCAGGGGATTGAACGAGAAATAGTCCTTTATCGAATAGATACTGCCGGAGCTCCCGGGGAGCTGGACGGGGTTCACAAAGACCCAGTTGAAGCCCATACGGGAGGCCCTCTCCAGGTGACTTCCCCATCCGGTGAATTTTCCTGCCAGCAGAGGGAACAGATTGTAGATGATCATTTTTTCGGGCTGTCTCACCGTTTTTCTCCTTTCATGCACACCTGTTGCAGAAGCTCATGGTTTTCGCAAAGAACAGAGAGCCAGAAGTTCATTCTCTCGGCATTTCCCTTGTCCTTCCAGCGGCGGAACAGGTGAGCGGCGTTGCCGAGAGGGAGCCTCCCCTCGCGGGGATGTATCTCGAGGCAGAAGGAGATGCGGTCGCGGCCGAGAAGGCGCAGGGCTTCTGTCACGATCTCCGAAAGGCCCGACGGGCCGAACATCGGATCGAGGGAATTCCTTCCGCCGTAGGCAAAGGGTAAGGGTATCCTGTCGAGGAAACTGAGATGGTCCGAGACGCCGAAAAGGCTTGCGGTCGAAAGTGGGTGCGCGTCGTGAAGGTGGAAGTGCAGGGGCTTGCCGGTATGGCTGAGCTCGCTTACTATCCGGAGCACCGAGTCCCGGGCCGACCTGACCGCGCTTTCGACATCGGCGATCACCTCCTCCAGGCCGGGGGTGTCGGGCCTGAGGGCGCAGACATCCTCTCCCGGATGCCTTTGCGCGTAAAAGGCTCTTGCCAGGCGGATGCCGATATGGCCTATGTCGATGCACGCGCTCACGCGCTCGAACGCCCGGGCCCGCGCAAAGAGGTTCAGAAAAAGTTCGGGTTCGAGCCCCGAGGCATATTCGATAAAGAGAAGCGGGCTTCCCTCGACCTCCCTTAATTGCCGGTCCATGTCCCCGAGGACTGCGATATATTCCTCGAGCCGGGAGGAGACCCCGGCCTGATCATGTGCGATCATCCCGAAGATTCTTCCGCGAAACACCTTGCTGAAATCCATGACCAGGCTTCTCCCTGATTCCTGAAAGAGATCGATCTCCCGGTGCAGGTGGACCGATGCGGGTGCGCCGGGAAAAGGCCTGAATTGCAGCAGCCCCTCCAGTTCCTCCGGCGTCTCCGCATAGTACTCGGCGCCGAGACCCGCTTCCCCGAAACGGAGGCTTGCGAGTTCGAGCAGCGTGTCATCGCCCTCTATTCTCTTTTGAAAAAGGGCTAGGACGGGGGGACAGGCGGCCGAATTCTTTTCCCGCTCTTCCATCTTCAGAGTCCTGCCTGCTGCCGCGACTGTACCAGATAGACAGTATCTTTCACCAGAACCCCCTCGATATCCTGCGGCTGTCCGAAGGCTTCCTCGACGAGAGTCCCAATCTTGCCGAGCCCCCTTGCCACCCGTTCCCTGTATGCCCGGTCAACGGAAAGTCTGATCCGCGAATGATCGATATGCTCATAGACGATGCCGCCTTCTGGAGCGGGCCGTGCAGCATTGCTGAAACTCGAAAAGGAGAGCACGCGCACCTCTCCGGAGCGTTTGTGAAACACCATTCGATACGGAGCGCCCTGGGCCCTGCCCGATGCGAGTGTTTCGCCGAGCCCGGCCGCGATTTCGATAGAGACCTCTTCGTCTCCCCCGCCTACCGGATCGCGCGTATGCATGATGCATGACAGCTCCGGGTCGAGCATCTCTTCGATCAGCACCGCCATATGCGCCTTATCCTCCGGAATGCCGGCGTCTCTCCTGGCGCTGAAGGCGCGCCTGTTCCACAGCGAGGCCCAGACCCTCCTCACCGCATCGCCCAGCGCATTGAGCAACACGTTCGCAACGGAGTCATAAAGCCCTGCCCCTGAAAAACCCTCAAGGTCTTCGCAGTTTGAGCTCGAACGCACCATGAGGCGCGCCTTCCTCCCGAAAATTCCTGTTATTCCTCTCTCTGTCTCACGCGGCAGGCGGAGCCGACCCGTCATCTCGCGCAGTCTCCTGAGGGCGGCTGCAAGCTCTTCATCCGCCAGGCCGTGCAGCGCGGATGCGAGGCCGAGGTACTCTTCTTCGAAAGAAGGATCGGTGCGGAGGGCCTCTTGTCTTGCGCCGAAGGGAATGACGCAACCGGCAGGCGTCCTGAATCCGGCCCCTTCGCGCCCCGCAAGCTCCTGAAGTCTTCTCGCGGCAAAGGCCTTGTTCCCTCCTGTTTCAGCAGTCACCCCGTCGAGGGGGATCGGCCTTTGCCCGGACAGGGCCACCTCAGGCGCCTCAACGCGGCGCAGTCTGTTTCGCGGGGTCGACATCCTCTCGGGGATGGTCACGGTTTCGATCCTCACCCCGTCGGCGGATGCCTCAAAGAGGATCTCTTTTCCGACAAGGTCCTTCACTTTCGAGAAACCGTCTCTGTCTTCCGACTCGGCAAATACCACTCCCTGCTGTCTGGCCCGCACTGCGAGATGGGAGAGACGGGGAGTCTCCCGTGCGCTCACAATGCCCCCCACAAAAAGCGGGATCTCCTCATCCCCTTCGGTCTTCTCAAGGAGAGCTATCACCGGCGCGTCGCGGAGGTCGGGCAGCCCGGCCAGATGCGAAGATGCGATGAGACGGCCCGAGACCCTTCCCCTTGCGATCACATTCCAGGGAGGAAGGGCCGCACGGGATCGTATCTCCCTTAAGGGGACGGCCGCGAGTTTCGAGATCTGAAACACGAGGTGGCTTCTGATGTCAGCCTCCGAAAATACCCTGATCGCATGTTCCTGAACACCGAGCGCCCTGCCGAGCCTCCCGGCCTTTTCGGGGAAGAGCGCGAGGATCCTCCCGCAGTAAGTATCCGCGAGTCTCAGGCACCTGTCGAGTGTTGCCTTGAGACGAAGCAGCTGCCCGGTTTCCCCCGGATCGAAGGCTTGAGACCAGGACCCCAGTTCAGAGACTATCGAACTGCATTCTTCGGGTTCGATGCCGCCGAGACCGAGGTTTTCGATTGCGAGCGCCAGACAGCGGAGGACGCGCGCCCAGGACATGCCGCTGTTCAGCGGACCGAGCGAATTGATCAGCCGGCTCAGGAGGACAAACGAAAACTCCTCGAGCCTGATGTCCGCGAGCTGAAGACGCTGCTCCCCGGCACTACCGCTGCCGGGGAGACGCTCCGAGAAGCTGCGGCGGAGCTCAGTCAGCAATTCGAGAGTGATCAACGTGTCTTCCGGGGAATCTCCTCTTCCTTTGGCCTCGAGAAACTCTCTGATGAGCCCGGCATCGGCGGCGTGCCCCTTCCGAAGGACCGAACCGAGTTGTTCCTCGAGCGAACCTGCGTGAAAAAAATCCCTGAGTTCCTCATCGAATTTCCTGAACTCTTCGATGAAGGCCGTGGGGTATGAGGCACCGGGGGCGGTTATTCTTTTAAGCAGCGCCCCGGATGCGGCAAGGTCTTCGGGCCCTGCCGAACGGTGGAGCTTGTTCTGGAGCGTATGCTTGATCTCGTCTTTCAGTTCCCTCGGGATATCGTTTCTGTGCGCAATGTCCCGTATCCGGGTCAACGGCTCTGCGCGCATGAACTCCCGGTCGAACGAGGGCAGCCATGGATAGATCTTTCTCAGGACAAGGGCGTTTTTCTGCGTAGCCGATCCGGCGAGGAGCGCATAGATCCGGTGCGAGGTTCTCGCGTGGTACGAGGGACGGTAGTGGCCGCCGTCCTCGCCGCAGGGGATCTCTCCCGTGCCGATAAAACGGAGATACACGGCGATGTACGCGAGCAGGTCGGGATCCGGGGGAGAAGGACTCCCGGAAAGCAGTTTCTCTATCCATTCGAGTCTCTTCCTCCAGCTCCTGAACCTGTTGTTAGCCTCCACAAACGCGCCGACACACTTGTCCGTATCACGGCCCTCCGTCTTCGCGGTTTCGCCCCCGGTCCCTTCCGTTTTTATTCTTTTCCGTATGATCCCGAGCAGTCTCTCTCTTGCCTGGTTCAGGAGGGCTGGCGGCTCAGGCCACTGTTCAAGGATGACGGAGCCTGTGAACCCGCGCGCTCCCAGGCGGTCGATGAACCCCTCGATTCCCGAGGGGTCTTTTCCTGCGGGACCGGTGAAAACGGTAAGATGGCTGTCACAGTCTCCATAATTTTCGTGCATATGGACATGGATGATCGGCACCTCTTTGTCGAGAAGGTCCAGAAATCTCAGGTAGTCGTTCCGTGTTGCCGGATGAAGATTTGCGTGGCCGATATCGAAGCACATTCCGACAAACGCGGAGGCGCCGGGCTCCGTCTTCCTGAGGAGCGCGAAGAATTCATTGAAGTCTTCCGGCCCGGTATCCGGTGTATTTTCTACCGAAAGCCTGATGCCTGAACGCGCGAGCCGGGTTGCGAGAGGCACGAGTGCCGAGAGATAACCCGCAATCCCATTGCCGGTATACAAGTGGACATTGAGGAGCGCTGCGCCGATCTCTTGTGCGAGTGCGGCAGCGCGGTCGAGGGCTCCGGCTCCCTTCTGCTCCGGGGGGTCAGACTGCCATGAGCCATGGACCGAAAGACGGATATCGCGGGCTCGGGCGGTCTCCCGGATGTATGCCCTCGTCTCAGCTGAGAGATCCGTTTCCGTCCAGCCCTCTCCTGATTCCTTTTTGTCGGGGAACCATTCGAAGGCGTCGAAACCGTTTTCCACGGCATATGCGAAAGGCGTGGTCAGGATCGGCGCGGAGAAGGCGGTTTGGTTGCCTACCCTGATGCGTCCCGCCTCAGCCATTTTCCGTTCCGACCTGGTGACGGGACTGTACGACATGGTATTCGCCCTTCGCATATGCGCCTTCGATATCCTGCGGGGACGCGAGGGCCTTTTCGACCTCGGCGCCTATGATGGCAACCGCCCGGAGGAAGTCCCTTCTGAAACCTTCATCCCAGACGAGGGGGTCTTCGGTATAATCGAGCGAACGCTTAGAGGGCAGGGGCAGCATGAAACTGTCGTAAAGGCCTGCGCCGGCATACCCCGCCAAGTCTTCTCCGTTCGAGTCGGAGCGAAAGATCAGACCGCCGCCGAAGAGGCCCTCGCTCTTGCTCGGAAAAGAGAGGAGCACCGGTTCATGATCGTCTTTCCCGCAGCTGAAACTGAGGGCCCTCCCCGGATAATTGCCGACAAGGGCCTCACCAAGACCGAGGACCGCCTCCGCGTAAATCTCCTCCCTGTCTCCCGAGAAAGGATTTACGGTGTGGATGACGTAGCTGTATTGCGCCTCGACGACTTTCTGGATGAGCACCGCCATATAGAGATCTTCGTGGGGGATGCCGTTTGCCTTTCTGCTCAGGTAGGCCCTGTCATTCCACTGAGAGGCCCAAACCTGCCTGATGCAGGTCCATGCCCCGTCCCAGTCCGGCCATTGCAGCCCTGCCCTGTCCATCACCGCACGGAGTGAAGAGGGAAGTCCTTCCGGCGCCTTGAGTTTCAGGACAACGCCCCGGAGTTCTCCGAGGAGCTTCGGTCTCGCCTCCTCGTCTGCGGAGTCCACCCGCTGGGCAAGTTCTTCGTATTCTCCCGCGGGGCCACTGTTGAAGTCCTCGGAAAGGACCTTTTCGAAGACGCCGAAGGGGAGGGCCACGGAAGGCGGTATGCGTATCCACTCAGGTAGTCTGCCCTGCAGACGCTTCAGGTTGTATGACTTGCCCCCGACGCTCTGTTCCGTAAAGTCATCCATCGGCAGGACGTATGCGGTAAAGTCCGGGCGTGGCGGCCTGGCACGCACGACCGGGGCGCGCGGCGCAGCAGGGGCCCCGGAGTACCGGCTTTCTTCGAAAGCAACCTCTCCGGTCCTGCCGACGGCCGCTTTCAGCGCATGTCCCCTGAGCGACCTGAGATGATCGAGCTCATCGCTGTCATAGCAGGTCGCAAAAAGGATCCCCGCATTTCTCGCACGGACCGCGATATGGGACAGGACATCGGTCACCGACGGAGTGACGATCCCGTCCACTCCCTGAGGGATTTCCTCGTTTCCCGCCACCCTATCCGCGATCACGATCACGGGACGCGCAAAATTCTTTCCCTCGATCGACTTCAGTGTCGCCGCCACTTCGATCTCTCCGACTGCTTCCCCCCTGCTGATCACCTGCCAGTTGCCGAGGCTGGCGCTTTTTCTCAGCAGCGGATCGAGCAGACGCAGAAGCACCGAAAGGGCAAAAAAGGGCCGGCCCCTGACCACTTCTTCGGTGAAGAGCGAGATCGTCCAGTTCTGCGCATGGAAGGCGCTGCCGAGGAATTCGGCCCTCGGCTGGAGCAGGCTATGGTAACGGTCGATAACCGCACCGAGCGCGCGGGTCAGACGGTCAAGGACTGCCTTGGCCCTGAGGGACCATTCCCGGGTGAAACGGTCCGGCTTCGCGAGCCGTTCCCAGTGGCGGAGGCAGTTCAAAAACTCCCCGTCGGTACCGGCAAGGGAAAGATTCTCAAGGACCATGCCGGTCAGGTCTGCGAGCTGATCCGGGTCCAGGCGCGAGTCGAGGTTCCGTTCGACTGCCACGCGCAGGAAGTCCTCGAGGGCGAGATCGAGGTAGAGGAGGTCCCGCACCTTCTCCAGACGCCCCTGGAACTGAGCCGTCAAACGCCTCCGGGCCTCCGTGATTTTCCCGACGAGGACGGAAACGGGAATGGTCCGGTCGTCCCGGCGGGACCAGAGGAAATCCATCATGCCGTGCAGTTCGCCGTCGAAGAGGTACCGCGCGAGATGGATTGCAGTTCCCAGATCCGTTGCGGAATGGACCTCCTTGAGGATCCCGAGAAAATGTTCAAAATCGCTGATCAGAGCGTCCTTCAAATGCGGGATGAAGTCAGGGTGCGATCTGATCGGGCGTTCATAATTTTCGAGCCGTTCCTTCGATATCCCGCCTTCTTCGAGCTTCCGGTAAAAACGGTCGAGGTCGCCGCCGCTTCTCAGAAATTCGAGATAGGCCTCACAGATGACGATATCGTCGGGCGTGGCATTGTTATGGAGCTTCTGATGCCATTCTTCCATGAAGTGCCCCGAGACCTCCTTGATGTTGCGGCGGTGCATGATGTTCAGGACTTCGTCGCGCACCCTCTGCGCGTCGCTTCCCCGTCCCAGGGTCGTCATGATGAGTCTGAGGAGTTCGCGCTCCCCTGGCTCATCGAGGAAGCGGCCCGCGAGCTTCACGCTCAGACGGTCCAGGGCATGACCGAGTTCCCGTGGCTGGGTGTTGTAGTTCCGCTGCCAGTCGAGCTGCCTGAGCGCCGAAAAGCGCATCCATACGAAGAGAAGTGCGAGCCCTTCAAGTTCGCCCCTGTCGATCTCATCGAGGAGTTCATAGCAGAGGTTTATCCGGTGCATCAGCGTCCAGGAATTGCGGCCCATCTCCTGCTCGATGATTGCCTCCGCGACTCTCGCGAGCGCAGGGCTTCCGGGAAGCGCCTGCGCCTCGCGGCCCGGGATCTCGATCCGGTAGTTTTTCCCGTGATTGTTGTCCCAGCGGCCTTCGTCGGGGAAAAAAAGCACAAAGTCGATGGATGAGAACCCTGCGGAGCCGTCAAACCGTATCAGAATTTCCCCGTGCCCGTCCTGTTTGACGAAAGGCGTCCGGACAGCCGCGTGGTCGAAGCCGTGGCTTCCTCCAGGCCAGAAAGACTCGGGGGGCATCAGCCACGGTCCGCGACGCTCGCGGCGGACCCCCCAGTGAAGAAGGCACTTCCCGGCCTCCCCAATCCGAATGGCGACTTCGACCGCATCGGCCGTGCGCTGTTTCTCGATCAGCAAAGAGATGCCGCTTTCAGAGACGATTGTTTCGGTTTCCATACTATACTATGATTGTATCCCAAAAGGAGCAGTCATTACCCAATCTATAACAAAAAGGGCGTCAAGGCGAATGCGGGCCGGTCCCCTGTCTCGCAAGCTTCGCTGAACTCTTTGCTTGCCTTACGGACAGAGAATCTCTTACAATCAATCAATCCGGGGGAACCATATGAAAAAGAAATCCGACCTCATAACCAGGAACTTGAACTTGTGCATCGAGATCGAAAGACTCAGCTCCCAGGTCTACCATGAACTGAGCAGGTTTTTCCCGAACGAGAGGGACTTCTGGCACAACCTGGCGATGAGCGAAGAGAACCACATGATGATACTGGAGGTGGCCAAAGGGTACCACGAGCAGAAGTTGTTGCCGGAATCGTTTGTGCATAAATCACTGCTCCTCATCGAGGATACCTATGCGAATGTCAGAAAGATCCGCAAGTCGCTCTTGGGGGACATGACGCTTCAGAGGGCCTGCGAAGAAGCCCTGCGCATGGAGCACCTGACCGGCGAAAGCTATTTTCAGGAGGTGTTGACCGGAACTGCGGAGTCCCGTGTTATCGCGAGTCTGAAGAAACTGCTCTCGGAAGAGAGGCTGCACGCCACCCTGATCACGGATTTCATGAAGAGCAGGAATCTGCCGGTGCCGGAAGAGGAGTGAACTGAAATCAGGCCGCTTTCCCCGGGGGGTACGGCGGGGCGTTCGGGCGACGGAATCGAGGCAGGGAAGAATTTCTGCTTGACAACCGGAAAGACTTCGGGTATAAAAAAGGCGAAGAAAAAGGAAGACGTGAGGGGGGCGTCGAAAGGGGGTGGATGCAAGAGGGGGTCTATCTCGGGGGTAGGTAGAGGCAAGCTTCATTTTATTAATCCCTTCATCCAAGTTACGCACGTAGCAGGGATGACATGTCTCAAAAGGAGGGTAAATGAAACGCACTGTCATCATCGGCTTTTTGATCGTTCTTCTCGCCTCCGTCGGAATTGCAGCAGGGATTGCGGCTGCTGCGGGAAACCACACAACCCAGATCTCGGAGTGCAGGCTTTGTCATCAGTTCTTTTCCTGTTTTTATGACTGCAGAGGTGCAGCCGGGACCGCGGCAACCACGTCATGGACGGAAGTGACCGACTTGGTGCTGACCAATAACCCCTTTGATGATTACGGAGTCAATACCTATGCCGACATTTTCTTCTATGACGGAAGGGAAAATCCGGTCGGCCTGACGAGAACTATACTCAGCCCCGGAGACGTCGATGAGATCTATATCTGCAAAACCCTGTACGCGGGCAAACTGTCTGTCCCCCTTGTCGGGCACATGGTCGTCATGACCAGCAACGATTATGAGCCGCCCGCATCTGCCGCTTACTTAAAGGACCTGCTCGGCGCATTTCCGAGGAGCGGGAGCGATCCCTATTACGGACAGATCTCGGCTATGAGTAAAACGGCCTGTCAGGAAATACAGCCGCTTTTGTTTATGGGAATATTTCAGACAGAGGTCGATGGCCCCAGTTGTGTCGAACCGGTTTTTGTCCAGGCTACGGATGACGCGGACGGACCGTTCTGCGACTACTACTACAGCAGTAAGTGAGGGTCGGTCTTCCGGCTACTGCCGGGAGCATCTTGGCGGGGGCTGTCGCCGCGGAACTTTTGTTCCGGGGCGACAGCTACTTCCCGTATGATTACCCGGTGTCCCGAAAAGCCTGCTCCGCTCTGCCGCTTACAAAGGGAAACAGATTGATATATACTATAGTTACCAGTCAGTCCAAGAGGAGGTAACTATGTTTGGCGGGCTTTTCCAACCGATGCATCTCATCATCATTCTCGTGATCGCGCTCGTAGTATTCGGTCCGTCGAGGCTCCCGGAACTCGGGAAAGGAATCGGCAAAGGGATAAGGGATTTTAAGAAGGCCCTTTCCGAGGATGAAAAAGAACCGGCAACGGAACTGAAAAAAGAAACGATCTCGCAGGGTACGACTGAAAAGAAAGCCTGATATTCCGGCCGGGAGAACGTGGTCGCTTCCGCGGTTTCCGGGCCGGAGCTTTTCGCCGCTTGACCATCCTCACGCTATGCAGATGGGGTATCTGAGAAGATCTAAGAGATATCTTTTTTTATCCGTTCAAAGTCTTCTTTGCTGATCTCCCCTTTCGCGTATCTCTTTTTCAGAATATCAAGCGCCGTCTCGCCTGCATCGATCTCTCTCCTCCTGTCCGGCCTAGCGAGCCATCGGATGAGAGAAATCACCCCTATAATCACGGCGATCCAGAAGGCGATCATGACAACAGGCAGCAACCACCACAATCCGAATCCCCAAGTCATCATCCAGGGTCTCATCCAATACCCTTGCCACGGCTCTTGGGCGCAACCAAGGTTTCCTGCAATAAGGAAAGTCAGCGCCACTGAAGCCATGACGAGCCTTTTCATACGTTGTCCCTTTCTTTGATTTTAAGGCGGGAGCTTCCTGTTGGTCAAGCGATAAACACTGCAGCGGAGTCTGAAAGGCAAAGTCGTCATTCTCAGAGCAGGAAATCCATGGAACTTTCTCGATCATATGTGGTTTTGCTTATTATGAGAAAATGAGAAAAAAGGAACGTATTTCAATTATCATAAATAGATGGAGATCCCCTTGTCTCAGACCCTCAATAACAGAAACGTATTTTATAAATGGGCGTCTGCTCTCGCGTTGATTACCATTCTCTATAACCTGGGCGAGGGCTGCGTTTCAGTATTCTTCGGGCTTCAGGACGGGACTATCGCACTATTCGGTTTCGGACTTGATTCCTATGTTGAAGTGGTCTCCGGTATCGGAATATGGCACATGATCAAACGCATGAGACAAAGCGACGCGGGCGAGCACGATAGGTTCGAAAAAAGGGCGCTCCGGATTACAGGGGGAGCGTTCTATGTCCTGGCTGCCGGATTGATTGTCACGTCTGCGATAAACATGTATGAAGGATACAGGCCTGAAACCACCTTTTGGGGCATTGTCGTCTCGGTCGCCTCCGTTCTCTGCATGTGGAGCCTTATTCACTATAAGGTCAAAGTCGGCAGACAATACCATTCTCAGGCGCTACTTGCCGACGCCAATTGTTCAAAAGCGTGCATGTATCTTTCTCTTGTTCTTCTCATCTCAAGTGTCGGCTATGAGATAACGGGCTTCGGCATGCTGGATTCGATGGGCGCTCTCGGCATAGCCTGTCTTTCCTGGAGAGAGGGGAGGGAAGCATTTGAGAAAGCAAAGGGCAACTTTTCCTGCGAGTACGGGGACACGTGTCACTAGAATGGGGATTTTTTCCTGCGCACTTATCACCCTTTTCCGCGGTGGATATTTCCCCGGTCAATCTGCTGCCTTCCTTCGTGGGCTTGAAAGCCACTCTTTTAGGGCGTATAGTTCAATTAGAAAGCATGAAAAAAGAGAGGAGGAATCTCAATGCCTGCTTATGAATATGTCTGCAAAGATTGCGGGAAAAAATTCACAGTTTTTCTCTCCGTAAAGGAATATGAAGGTCATCCAAAGATCAAGTGTCCACATTGTACAAGTGATAATGTAGAAAGGACGATTACAACTTTCTTTGCAAAGACGAGCAAAAAGTCATAAGTTTCCAAGTATCCCAAGTGACCGGCGGCAGGGCCAAGCCTGCTGTCCGGCTCCGAACCCTCACGGGATCCGGATGACAGAGTTCCCGGCAGCCTTCGGCCTCACCTCCGGGAAAGCCGGTCCCGTTACTCAGGACCCCCCTACCCCTGGTCCGCTCCTCTCTTCCGAAAGGGCTATCTGCACGGCTTTCTTGAAAGGGGTCTTTTCCAGGGGAACGAACTCCTCGATGCGGGTATCCTTGCAGACCATCTCGTTCTTCAGCCCCTCGATCAGGAGATGAGCGATTCCCGACGGCACCGGAGTAACAAGGTCCACCCAATAAGCGGAAAGCTGGGGCGTCAGCACCGGGACGGTTATGATCACCCTTTTCGCCAAGCCCCGGGCCTCGGCGTACAAATGCATCATCTCCCGGTAGGTCAGTATCTCCGGGCCTCCGATGTCAAAGGCATGACCCGCAGTAGAAGGGTTCAGAAGACAGCCGATAAGGTAGACGAGGACGTCCCCGAGTGCGATCGGCTGAATGCGGGTGTCTATCCATTTGGGACAGACCATCACAGGGAGACGTTCCACAAGATACCTGAGCATCTCGAAGGACACTCCTCCCGCGCCTATGATTACGGCGGCCCGGAGCACCGTAGCCGCGGGTCTACCCGAAGAGAGGATCGCGCCAACTTCCGCGCGGCTCTTCAGGTGGGCCGAAAGCATCTCTTTCCTTCCGCCGAGTCCGCCCAGGTAGATAATCCTTTTCAACCCCCCGGCATCTGCCGCGGCCATGAAATTGCGGGCAGCAATCCTGTTTTTCTCGGCGTACCCGGAGTTTTTCACCTTATGCCCGCCGCTCATTGAATGTACGAGGTAATAGGCCGAATGAACCCGGTCGAGCGCCTCTTCGAGTCCCTTACCGGAGACGAGATCTCCCTGGAAGACCCTGATATCGTCGTTCGGCCGGATACCCTCCGGAATTTTGGCAGGGTCACGGACGAGCAGGTTCAGTCCGATATTTCTTTTTGCGAGTTCAGGCACGAGCCTGCTTCCGACAAATCCTGTCGCGCCGAGTATGAGGACCCTGTCTCCGGAAGACACCCCTGAAGACTTCATCATAATAAGTGTATCACACACCCGGACGCTTGGCGCGTGCGGGCCCTTTTCCCCGCGGTAAAGTCCTTCTACATCGAAGGGTCCCGAAAATCAGCCGGGTTGCCGAGGCCGGTAGGAGAGAGACGCTGCCGGGAGAAGGGGACATCGCTCTCTGTTTTTGAGTACAATACAGGTAAGAAATATCATCCCACGGAGAATCTGTTATGAAGATGCTGGCTAATTTCCTGTTTGAGGCCGGGATGCTCAAGAGAACGCCCCGGACCGGTTTCCAGTTCCTCGGCTCAGGGGAAGAATCGGTGGCAGAGCATGTTTTCAGGACGGTGTATATAGGGTATGTGCTCGGGCGCATGACAAAGGAGGTTGATACCGACAAGATCATCAAGATGTGCCTGTTTCACGACCTCCCCGAAGCGCGGACGGGCGACCTCAATTATGTGAACAAGAAATATGTGACACCTGACGAGAGCAAGGCGATACGCGACCTGTCGGCGCCATTGCCTTTCGGAGGGGAGATCATGGACCTTATCTTCGAGTTCACGGCCGGGGAAAGCACTGAAGCCAGGCTGGCTCAGGATGCCGACCAGCTCGAGCTGATCCTTGCGCTGAAGGAGCACAAAGACGTCGGCAACAGATACTCCGATGAGTGGCTCGCGTTCGCGCTCAAGCGTCTAAAAACGGATATCGCCCGCGAGCTGGCTGAAACGGTGCTCGAAACGGATTCCTCCCTTTGGTGGTTTTCGGACAAGAGCGACTGGTGGGTCCACGGCCCCAAAAAGAAAGAGAAGGGCGACAAACGCAAAGACTGAAGACCTTGAAAACCTTTGTGCATCATGACGGCGCGCTCGGCGACCTGCTCCTCTCTCTCCCCTGCCTCCTGAAGATAAAGACCGACTTCGGACCGCTCCATATCGCAGGACGCACCGATGCGGTGAGGCTCCTGAAGGAAACGGGCTGTGCCGGCGGCGCTTCATCTTCGGACGGCGGCAGGTATGCGTGCCTCTATGCAGGTCTCTGCACTGATGAGACGGAAGAGTTCCTCGCGGCATTCGACCGCGCGTTCATCTTCACTGCGAAGCGGGATTCCCCGCTTCCCTCGGCGGTGAAGAGCGTTATCCCGCTGACGAAGACCGTCGAAACCATTCCTCCCAGGGGAGCGAGGGAGCACGCGGCAGAGTTCCGGCTGAAACAGCTCGGAGGAGAAATACGCGATCATCAGTCCGTCCTCGAAATCCCATCCGCATACAGGAAAGAGGCGGAAGGATTTCTGCGCGGAGCGGGGTATTCCAGGGGGCGGACGCATGTGATCGCCCTCCACCCCGGCAGCGGAGGGAAGAGAAAATGCTGGCCTGTCGAGAATTACCTTGCGCTTGCCGAAAGACTGCTGAAGCGTCCCGATTCCCTTGTCGTGATATTTTCGGGGCCCGCAGAAGAGACACGGCTGAAAGAGGACATGGACGGCTTTGTGAGAGGCCATGAAAGGACGGTCCACGTGCAGGATAGGGAACTCGCGCTGGTTGCCGCCCTCCTCGGTAGTTGCGCTCTTTATGTGGGAAATGATTCCGGCATCACGCACCTGGCCGCGGCGGTGAAGACCCCAGTAATCGCCCTCTTCGGCCCGACAGACCCCTGCATCTGGGCGCCTGCCGGCAGGGGAATGCGCATCATTTTGCAAGGCCTCTCCCTCCGGAAAATCACAGTCGATGAGGTATGCGAAGCGATTGCGAAGGTGTCCGGTCCTGATTTAGATCATGGCCGGAACCCGGGTTTCTTGTCATTCTAGAATGAAAGGCGCGCTGCTTTGTAAGAGATCACGAAGGACGTATCGGTTATGAAAGAGAGGCATCCGAGGATGGCGCGGGAGAGCAGGACGATCCGCGCGATGATCGGGATTTACTGCCGCGCCCATCACGGCCGCAGGGGTAAAGAGGCCGGACTCTGCGGTGAATGCAGAGAGCTTCTGGACTATGCGGAATTCCGGCTCGACAGGTGCCCCTTCCAGGAGAAGAAGACGACCTGCGGGAACTGTCCGGTGCACTGCTACAAGCCCTCCATGAGGGAGAAGACCAGGACGGTGATGAGCTATTCAGGACCGCGGATGACTTACCGCCACCCGGTCCTCGCCCTCTTTCACCTGATGGACGGGAGAAGAAAAGCGGTCCTTCCTGGCCGTAAATAGCACCCCTGTTTTCTCCTTCCCTATCCGTTCCGCACGGGTTGCCCTTGCCTTCAGTACTCTTTGATCGGCTTCATATGGAGTAGGCTTCCGAGGGTGACGATCTCCGCGAGGCATGCTTTGGATTACGGACGAATTCGAGGATGTCCTGCTGGGCGACCCGCGTGTGCTCCAGGAGTTGCCAGACCGTATAGCCGGCGTTCGGCAGTCTTGTATGGATCTCCTTCAGGGGAAACCCCGGGACTGTGATCCATATTCCGAGTTTATCCTGTCTATCAATATATAATTTGTGAATTAGTAATAATCATAAGTTCAAGTTGACAAACATAAATTTAGGTGATACCGTCATGTTATGACATGTCATGTGGAGATATTTTAGATGTCTTTTGAAGATAAGGAAATTGCCTCCATGGACAACCCCGTGACCATTAACAAAAGATCTCCGATACCTGCCTACAACCAGTTGATAGACATTATTTACAATCAGATCAAGAATAGGGAGTTGCTGCCGAATGATATGGTGCCTTCCGAAATAGAACTTTGTAAGATGTATGGGATAAGCAGGACTACAGTAAGAGAGGCCGTGAGAAGACTTTCACGAGACGGTCTGTTGTATTCAATTAAGGGTAAAGGAACTTTTATCGCGGAACCCAAACTGGATCAAATTATGATAAGGATTCCAAACTTTTATGAAGATATGGCAGAAAGGGGATTGAAACCGGACGTGAAGGTTTTAGACCTTAAAGTTATAAAAGCCAACAAGTTAGTATCCGAGAAACTGATGGTATCTTTGAATGAGAATGTTTTCCGGATAAAAAGATTGTTTCTTGCTGATAATAAACCATATATTCTTGAAAGGAAATTCATCGTCTTCAAAGACTGTAAGATTCTCAATTCTTATGAACAAAAGGATCTTATGAGTATCAAAGATCAATCCGTCTTTGATGTTTTGGCCGGTAAATGTCACATATGTAACGAATACGCTCATGTAAGTATAGAAGCCACCACGATAAGACCTGATGAGGCAAGGTATCTGGATGTGCCTGTGGGCACCGTAGCCTTCTATGTTGATCTTGTTGCATACAAGAAGGATGACACCCCTTGCGGGTGGGTAGTATCAATTAATCGGGGGGATCTCTATCGTTTCAGGACGAAGATCTACAACTATTCCTTGAGTAGTTAGGTATTTTTTTTGCTGAATAAACTTGTTATAACAAGATACTACAGCATTATATGAGCCTAAAATCCAGCAAGAAAGGAGGTGTCAGTGATGAAATTGCCGAAAGAAATCGTTGATGCGTTAAGGATTAAACAACCTGATGACGTGATAGTTTATCTCACGACATGCAGTGTGGATGGAAAGTGCAACGTCAGTCCCCAACTCTTCACTGATGTTTATGCGGATGAGTTTATACTAATGCCCGACCTGTTTGCTGTAAAAACAAAAATCAACCTCAATGAAAACAGGGTTGGCGTTGTAACGATTGCTCATCCTGCTGAGGGGAAAGCATGGGCACTGAGAGGCCCCTGCGGTCACATTGAGTGGGGTCTTCCGGACAACTACGATTTCCAAGGGGTAAAGGCAGGGGACATTCTCAAGAAATGGGGTGAATGGTCCGAGAAAGAATCATTCTCAGCACTTCCACCCGATGATAGACCTAACGTGATAGCCCAGAGAGGCGTAATCGTCCTGAAGGTCGCAGATTGTCTCAGTGTTAATCTTGAGGATTCGGGGAAAAAGGTCATGTAAAAAAAATTGTTGTAACTGCTGCAACAAATGAAAGGAGGTGTAGAAATGAAACTTACGGATGAGATGAAAGATGCCCTGATGATTATTGGCGCGGGGGGTGCTGTTGTTCATCTTACAACATGCAGTGCTGACGGTAAACCTAATACGGTTGGTGAACGGTTTGTTGCCGTATGGAAAGATGAGTATATTCTGATAGCAGACATGTTTGCTCAAAAGACGAGATTAAACCTTATGGAGAATCCTATAGGTGTTATTACGATAGCACATCCGGTTAAAGGGAGAACGTGGGCATTCCGTGGACCAACCACAATGCTGCAGGAGGGACTTCCGCCTGATTTTGAGTTTCATGGGGCCAAGGCTAAAGATGTTCTGGATGAATGGGGTAACTGGGCCGAGAAAGAACCTCCTTCAGAAGTCCCACCCGACATAAGACCTCCTAGGTTGGTACAAAGAGGGGTCATGTTCATGAAGGTGGATGAGGTCTATAGTTATGATGCGAGTGAAGCCGGCAAAAGAATCTTATAGGAAGGAGGAAAACGAAAAATGACTAAATTAACACCTAGGATGAGAAACTGGCTTGAAGGGCTTGGTGCGCATATTGGAACTGCAACAAAAAAGGGGTTTCCGACAACCATAGTAGTCGAGTCTGCCAAGGTGGAAGGTGACAATATCGTAAAGTTCCAATTGTCTGAGGCACAAGTCGCTCAGGTCAAACAAAATATTTCAGAAAATCCGCAGGTCGCTCTGGGGCCGGGAGGATTAGGCAGTATTCGTGCAGCATATCAATTTAAGGGAGTAGCGAGATTGGAAAGCACTACACTTATAGTTGAAGTGAAAGAGATTTACTGCACAAAACCCGGCCCCGAAGCTGCGCTGAGGCTGGATACCCTGCCCTATGAAAACATCGTAAAGTTTGAATCGACCCGTTGGAGGGACACCGGTCCGCCAAAATAGAGGTCACGACAAAAAGGTGACGGGATCGCTCTGAACACTCTATTAACTCAGGTGGTAAAGAGAGGTGATGAGAATGGAAGAGTATAAGAAAAGGGTTATATCAGGCTCTATTAATCCAAGATGGCCGAAACCACGGGTGGTCAAATGGCTGGAACTGGGGGCTATCCCTGCTATTGTCGGGATGTGGATTCCGGATTGGGCAGGACAATACATACATAAAATCTCTGGCACTGATTACATATTCCCACCCTCACTTGCCTTCCCGCCTATAGTAGTTTATATAGGTGCGATAATCCTTTGGAAAGCATGCTTGGAAGGCTTAAAAAACATGGGGTGGCATTACAAAGGGGTCATGATTTCAGGAACCCTGGCCGTGCTCTGTGCCGGATTGAGTGTTATCGCCCATTTCTTTACTCAACCGGGTTTGAATGTCGCCTTTGCCATTACGGTATTATGTATTGGCCTGGCTGCCTTTTTCGCAACAGGGTTTTTCTGGTTCACTATCGCGAAGGTTGCCGAACTCAGCATAGAGACAAGGACGGAGGTTACAAAATACATTGTCTTGATATTAAACATATTAGCTCTTGCATTAGGTGCAGCGACGGTCCTTTTAATTTTAACAGAGTCAAACAGCTGGTCATTGCTTCTTCGTCTTACAGTGGCGACCTTTACCGTGGCCTTTCTATTCTGTCGTTATGCTGTGTACTGTTACAAGACTCAGAAGTCCCTTGGGGCCGCTTTTGTTAAACCACCTGAAGAGCAGTTTTGGGTTTAAAGAATGCTTATTATCTGATCGATTAAAGAAGGAGAACAAAAATGGAAAGAGAAATTATTGCGACCTTCAGGGCAGCTACTGCTAAACCCGATTACCTTACAACGGAAAAATTTGATGCAATGCTCGGAGGCTGGGGTGTATTCAATTTAGGGGTATGGGCGGCTGCAGAAGTGATAGCAAAGGAGATACAGAAAGGCAAGAAGCTGAAACTGGAAGTTACGAATGAGGCTTACACGGATGTTGATGAAATTGCAAAAAAAGCGGTAAAAAAGTTGATGGAGTGCGGGGCAGACCCGGCTAATGCGGCCTTAGTTACCGCCGCGCTTCTCTATTGGGCAGGAGTGAATGTACAATGTGGCATCCCATGTCCGAATAGGAAATTAGGGGCAGTAACAAGAATGGCGGCCGGGATTCCTTCCGGGCGTGTCTCTTCCATCCCCACTGAAAAGCTTAATAACAAGGTTTCAGGATATGCCGCAACCCACGCCATATATCATGCCTTGGAGAAGGAACATTTGGCGCCATACGATTCAAAATTATTGCCGCTGGGCATCGGGGGAAGTCCTTTCGTGGGGCATACTTCCATAGGCGAGGATCATCTCTTCCCGAAGCTGGGTCAAAAGCTCGCAAAGATAGGAACCCGGGCGATGATGAAAGCTTACGAATCCGCCGGGATGAAACCCTGTCGATGGATGTCGGCTCTTTTCGGAGCAGCAGCTGCGCTGGAAATAATACATCCGGATGCCTACGTCGGCGAAGAATACGGACAATTCCTTATAACGAGAACACCCGAAGTGGTTGCAACGGCAGCAGTGGCGGAAGCAGGACTGCCCGAAGTAGTGCATATACGTGTAACGAATGAAGAACTCAAGATGGCCCGCCTTGTTGGAGATGTTGCGCTCATTTTGAAGGATTCGGGAACTCCCACAGTTGTTGGAATGATTATGTTCAATGAGGTTTTTTCGATTATTAAAGAGGGAGCAGCGGTAGGGTTTGGCAGGGCCGGAGGGCCTTTGTTGCTCCCTCTCAACCATTGGGTAAGCGCTCCGGCTCTCGCGCTGTATCTTCTGGGAAAAGGCGCCAGCGAGGAAGAGATCGTCTCAATTATTCACGAATCCATGAATGGGTTTTTCCAGAAAGAGGATGCTACGGTTGCAACGAACATACTTGCACGCAGGGCTGAGTTTATAGAGAGAGGGCCTCTCACGAGAGCGATAATCAGGGCAACAGAACCGGTAATGACCAATTCCATCAGCAAGAGAGTTGCTTACGCCTATGATCAGATGAAAAGCGGTAAGACACTCCCCGAAGTGCTTGACGATGTTCAAAAGAAGCATATTGAAACAATTGCCACTGCGGTTGCATCAGCGATGAGCAAAGCTTTGAACAAAAACATTGAGCACATAAAGTTTAAGACCGTTAGGCCCGGCGCAGGCCGCAGGACTCATAAGTTTGCCCAGAGGCACTTTGCCTTTGATGCATATATTGATGTGGAAGTGAAGGTGGATGGCAAGGTGTACCAATGGGAAAACCTGTTGGCAAAGGCAGCTCCTGAAGCCCTTCTGAAAGGGGACAAGGAGACCATGGATGCTTTAGCTGCCGTGGGTATGGCTGTCACAGAACTACTTAATTCCGGTGCTTGTTCAATGGATGTGGTAGTGCCCGCATGTATGGCCTCTGCTATGGGGATGGATCCAAAAGAAGCCGCTGAAAAAGCAGCTGAAACAGCCAACGTGATTATAGCAATGCCCTCAGTGAGTCTTAAGAAGGCGACTCAATTAGCTTCGGATATCATGAAGGGACTTGATTTTTAAGGAAGGAGAGTTTTCGAGGACAGCCGTGATATCGAAGGAGGCTTACTTACGCAGGGTGACCGTGCTGGGGCAATATTGTTACCCGGAGCGCGCAGAGGAAACACTACGCCTGGTATTTTCATGTTTAAAAGGTGTCCTCCCCGTGGAAACCGGACGGAGGATTCTTGAATTTCTCCCCGAACCGGTGAGAAGCATATGGGACGACACAATTCCTGGAAAGCAGCTTACCGACGGTGATTGTGTCACTCTCGCAAAGGAGACGGGTGGTTACCCGTACAGGGCTGCCGCGGAGAAGGCATTTGAGGTGGTCTTTGCATCAATCAGAGAACTTGTGGATGATGTTAAAGTGCGCGGGATAATGGATTTACTCCCATCACCGCTGGAGATACTTTTCGTGCGTTCTAAGTCCTGCGCCCTTGATGGTTCAGCCGAGGATTTTCTTTGAAGGTAACTATTTGCTAAGTCTTAGCAATCCATAATTGTTGAAAGGTCAAATTATTCCATGAAAGAATCACGGCTTCTCTTTGCCCAGGTTGACCACGTATCAGGGGAGGTAACAGGTTTTGCTATAGGAAAGATAATGGAACCGGGCGCCAATAACGTTCGGCTTATCCCTACCGTTACGAAGAAGAATCGTCCGGCGGAGCCTTTATCTGTGGACATAGAACACGATTTTCTGGTTTCCGTCCAAGAAACGCTGAGTAGCAGCCTGAGTTATTCCATCTCATTACATGAGCTGAGAACCATTATTGAATCAAAGCTG
>JAMCWJ010000004.1 GCA_023475105.1 Nitrospirota bacterium | reverse complement strand
GAGATTGTAAAAAGAGGGGAATACTTTACAAGAGCGGCTTAATGACTCTCACCAATCAAACTCTGAAATGCTTTCTCTTCTCCAAAGCGCTTACCTACTCGTCTCCACCGCGCAGCGGTTTAGTCCTTCTCAGCGAAAGTCTCATCCGCATCAGGAAAGTCTTTGCGTTGAGTATGGGGAGAAGCTGACAGCAGTGGCGTTTTGATGATTTTGAAGACTTGGAGGGAGGAAACAAATAGTTATGAAAGATTGAAACCGTTGCGGACTTCAGGAAGAACAAAATGGCTATTCGTTTTTCTTTCTCTTGGCAAGGAAATAGAACAAGATTAAGGCAGCCATATAGGTACTCAACACGAGCACCTCTTTCCGGAAGACCGAAGGGTGGATACCGGGAGACAGCGCATGGAAATTGGTGACGCGGTTTATGACATTTAGACCTAAGATTGCAGCTATGCCGGCAACGAGAATCGCCTTGACCGCATCGCCATTCTTAGCGGGATCAGTAGATGCCATAAACAGGAAGACCGACCAGCCGAACGATAAAAAAGAAATGATCCTGTCTTGGTATCCATAAGAGGGTAAATCGTAATACACGAATAAAAAAGGGATCTTAATCCTGAGCATATGTACAATTGCGATGGCTAAGAAATAGACCGCTCCAGCCAACAGTAACCATTTAAGTATCGTCGTACTCCTGCTCATGTTCCTTCCCCGTCGAACTATGCACAATTACTAAGGGGAACATAAGTAGGATACCTTGAATGTCACTCCGGCTTGACCGGAGTCTCTCTTAAGAAGGATTCCCGACAAGCGGGAATGACATCCTACTAACGAACGTATTAGTATAACATGGCTAAAAGGTGACGTGGTCATGAGGAAGAGAAGAGGGTGCAGTTGTATTCAATTGTACGGGTGATATAATGAAAGAAATCTGTGGGAGCGTGCGTCCTTTGCACAAATGGTGAGAGATGAAAGACTATGACGTGATTGTCGTGGGCGCCGGCGATGTCGGTCTGGGCATTGTCTTCAAGGCAGTGTCCGACGGCCTGAGGGTCGCGCTGATAGAGAAGGGAAAGGTCGGAGGCACATGTGTGAATGTCGGATGCGTCCCGTCAAAGACATTGATCTGCTCAGCCGACAGAATCAGGGATATAGAGACCTCCGGCAGACTCGGCGTAACGGCCGAGGTCCGGAAAATCGATTTCAGGGCGATCATGGGACGCATGAAAAAGGCCGTGCGCACGGGCAGGACAGGGATCGAAGGAGCGATAAAGGATTCAAGGAACCTCGACTTTTATCATGAAGAGGGTTACTTTACGGGTGACTCCGTCCTGAAGATCGGGGGAAAAAAGATCAGGGGCAAGAAGATTTTCATCGCCTCGGGCGCACGCCCCTTCATTCCTCCGATCAGGGGTCTGGACAAGATCGCCCCTCTCACGAATGAAAGCGTTCTCGAGCTCAGGAAGCTTCCCAAAAGCCTTCTTATCGCCGGCGGGGGATATGTCGCGGTCGAATACGGACATTTCTTTGCAGCCCTCGGCACAAAGGTGACGCTTGTCGAGAAAGGCGAAAGAATCGTTTCCCGGGAAGAACCGGAGATATCGGACCTTCTGAAGAAGGAGATGGGAAGGCGCATGGAGGTCCGCACCGGCAGCGAGGTGACGGAGGTCTTCAGGAGCGGCAGGAGTTGCGTCGCCGTGGTGAAGGACGGAAGGACCGGGGGGGAAGCGGAACTTCCGGTCGAAAGGGTGATGGTGGCGGCAGGGAGAACGTCCAATGCGGATCTGGTTCGGGTCGAAGAAGCGGGCATCGAGACGGACGAGCGGAATTTCATCAGGGTGGACGAGTATCTCGAAACGAACAGGAGAAATATATGGGCCCTCGGCGACGCCATCGGAAAACAGATGTTCACGCACGCGGGAGACAGGGAAGCGGAAATAGCCTGGTACAACGCCACGCATAGGAAAAAAATACGGATGGATTTCGCCGCTGTTCCCCACGCTGTCTTCACCTCTCCCCAGGTCGCATCCGTCGGCCTCACGGAGGCGCAGGCGCGAAGGGATTACAGGGTCCTCGTAGGAAGGGCGAAGTATTCCGACACCGTGAAGGGGACGGCGATGGGCGAAGAGGAGGGTTTTGCGAAGGCGGTCGTCGAGAAAGGGACAAAAAAGATTCTCGGTTTTCATATCATAGGTCCCGAGGCCGCGGTCCTGATCCAGGAAGTGGTGAATGCCGTTGCGCAGAGGAGCGGTGTGGCTGCCATCACCGGCGCGATGCATATATTCCCCTCTCTTTCGGAAGTGATCACGGAGACCTTGAATAACCTTGAATGACCGGGTGACGGAAAGACCGCGTAGAAAACCCGGAGCGCCCTGTCCTTCTCCGGACAACCCCCCACATTCCTTTCCCCTCTGTGAGCGACGAAAGCCGGACCGGGATCGGCCGTGCAGATGACGCAGGATCTCGAAACACGGATACGAAAAACAGCGGAAGATATCTATGCTTCCGTCGGAGGAGAGGTCCCGTCTCTTTTCGATACCCGAAAGTGGATGGGCAGGATTATGGAGTCGGCGATGAGGGACGAAACCTTCAGGTTCCAGCTCTTCAGGTTCGTCGATGTCCTGCCGTCCCTCAAGGAAGACAGCCTCGTCGTTAGGCTGCTCCATGAGTATTTCGGCGGAGAAGTGAATGCCCCTCCGCTCATTCAAAAGGGGATAGAGCGGCTCGGAAGGGGTCTCGGTTCTCACCTGGCGGCCGGGGCGATACGGGCAGGCGTGGGGTCGCTCGCGCGACAGTTCATCGCGGGGCGTGACCCGCGCGACGCCTTGCGTCCATTGAAATCGCTCCGGGAAGACGGTTTCGCCTTCAGCGTCGACCTCTTGGGCGAGGTGGTAGTGAGCGAAAGAGAAGTGGGGGAGTATCTCGGGAGATATCTCTCGCTCATCGAATTCCTTCACGGAGAGGTGGGGACCTGGAAAGAAGACCCCGTTCTCGAAAGAGGCGACAGGGGGCCGGTCCCTCGATGCGATATATCCATAAAGGTGTCTTCCCTTTACTCGCAGCTCGACCCCGTGGACTGGGACGGTTCGCTCTCGCGGACAAAGGAGAATCTGAGACCCCTCTTCAGGAAGGCAGAGGAGGCGGGCGCGTCCCTCTGCTTCGACATGGAGCACTATTACGCCAAGGACCTGATCGTCGGAATCTTCAGGAACGCCGTCGAGGAATTCAACTACCCCTATGCCGGGATCGCCCTCCAGGCATATCTGAATGATACAAGGGAAGACCTTTCAGGACTCATCGAATGGGCAAAGATGACGGGAAAGAGGATAAGTATCCGGCTTGTCAAGGGCGCGTACTGGGACTACGAGACCGTGATAAACCGGCAGAGAGGCTGGCCTGTTCCCGTATTCCTGAACAAATACGAGACAGACCTTTCTTTCGAAGAGCTTACGAGAACGCTCCTCGAAAATCATGAATTCGTCAGGCCCGCGATCGCCACGCACAACTTGCGGAGCGTCAGCAATGCCATCGCTTTTGCCGAGGCGGGGGGGATTCCGAAGAATTCTTTCGAATTCCAGATGCTCTACGGTATGGGCGAACCCCTCAGGAAGGTGCTGAGAAAAAGAGGCTTCAGGGTCAGGGTATATTCGCCGGTCGGGGAGCTCGTTCCCGGGATGGCATACCTGGTGAGGAGGCTTCTCGAGAATACCTCGAATGAATCTTTCGTGCGACAATTCTTTGCCGAGAAGAGACCGTTTGACGAACTGATAAAGCTTGCTGCGGCGCAGCCGGAGGTTCCGTCCGAAGCAGAAGGCTTCAGGAACGAGCCTGCCACGGATTTTTCGAAGGCCGCGAACAGGGCAAGGATGAAAGATGCGCTCGAGGAGGCGCGGAACAAACTGGGCAGACGATATCCGCTCTCGATCGGAAGCGGGGAGGTATTTACGGAAAGGGAAACTGTCTCTGCAGACCCGGCCGTCCCCGGTCGGGTCATCGGAAAAGTTGCCGTTGCGGGACCCGGGGAAGCAGAAAGGGCGGTTGAGGAGGCGCGAAGGGCGTGGGAAACATGGAAGAGGGTCCCTGCCCGCGAGAGGGCGGCATTCCTTTACAGGGCTGCGGGCGAGATGAGACAGCGGAGGTCCGAACTCGCGGCCTTTGAGGTGTACGAAACAGGGAAGACATGGAAGGAGGCCGATGCCGATGTAGCGGAAGCCGTAGATTATCTCGAATATTACGGCAGGGAGATGGAACGGCTCGGGAAGCCGGGGCGCCTGGGTGATGATTATCCCGGAGAGCGCAATGAATACCGCTACGAACCGAGGGGGATCGGTGTCGTGATATCGCCCTGGAACTTCCCGCTCGCCATACCGGCAGGGATGATTTCTGCAGGGGTGGTGACGGGCAACTGCGTCATCTTCAAGCCCTCGGGACTGTCTCCCGTCTGCGGGTGGATGCTCACGGAGGTTTTCAGGCTTGCCGGCCTCCCCCCCGGTGTGCTCCAGTTCCTTCCTGGCCGGGGCGATGAAGTCGGAAACTACCTCGTTTCCCATTCCGGAACGGATTTCATCGCCTTCACCGGTTCCGGAGTCGTCGGGCTCGAAATACTGAAACGCACAGGGGAGACACATCCCGGCCAGAGAAGCGTCAAGAGAGTCATTGCCGAAATGGGCGGAAAGAACGCCGTTATCGTCGATGAGACGGCGGACCTCGACGAAGCCGTAGCGGGAGTTGTCGAGTCCTCAATCGGGTATCAGGGCCAGAAATGCTCTGCCTGTTCCCGCGTCATAGTGGCAGGGGAGATTTTCGACGAGTTTTGCGACCGTCTCAGCGGGGCGATGGAGAGCATCTGCATCGGCCCCCCTGAAAGACCCGGCTCCTCCATGGGACCGGTGATCGACGAAACAGCATACAAGAAAATACAGGGATACATAGAACTCGGCAGGAAAGAGGGAAAGACCGTTTTCGAAAGAAAATCTCCTGGTGCGGGATTGTTCATCGGGCCTGCGATCTTTACCGATGTTGAAGTGGATTCCCGGCTGGCGCAGGAGGAGATCTTCGGCCCCGTGCTCGTCGTGCTGAAGGCAGGCAGCATCGATGAGGCCCTTGCCCTTGCCGGACGCACGCGGTATGCGCTGACAGGCGGCATCTACTCGAGAAGCCCGGTGAACATCGGGAAGGCCAGAGAAGAATTCATGGTCGGGAATCTCTACGTAAACCGAAAGATCACCGGCGCCCTTGTCGGCAGGCAGCCTTTCGGGGGTTTCGCCATGTCGGGAGTAGGCTCGAAAGCCGGGGGGCCTGATTACCTTGTGCAGTTCATGAACCCGAGAAGTATAAGCGAAAATACGTTGAGGAGAGGCTTTACGCCGCGCGGCGACCCCCGGACCGGGGAGGTGTAAACATATCGTCCGGTAATTCGGTAGATTTGTAGGACAAAATCTTACATAGTCTCTGCCTGAAAACCTTACAAAAAAATCCGACTTGCGCTGATATATCTTTCATGTCCTCCTCTACTATCATGAGGGTAATCACTCATTTGAAAGGAGGACATCATGAGTTTGAGGACACTTTCAGAGGCAATCATACTTCAGTCCGCAGAGGATCTCTTGAGTGTATTACACCGGAAGGAGGGTCTCGATTTTTTCGGCGGTGAAGGTTTTCGGCTCTGTTCTGAAATGGCCGGGATGACTTTCGACGAGAAAATGAAGTTCCTCCACATGCTGCTCGGGTGCATCGCGTCGGGCAAAAAGATGACCGAATGTTCGGATGAGTTGATAAAGGGAGAAAAAGCACCGGGGAAGCAGAGCCATGCCCGCAGGCACGGGAGGGGTGCTGTCCTCAACGCTATGTGATGAGGTAGCCCTTCACATCGCATTTTCGTTTCGAACACCCCGGCCGAGAAAGGCCGGCCTCGCCCCGGGAGGATTTCCGACAGGCGGGGAAAATCAGAAAGCGCCCGTCATTTTCCCCCTCCGTCAAGCGGAAGCACCACAGTCACGACAGTACCTTTGCCGGGCGAACCTTCGAACGTTGCCCTGCCCCCCAGAAAAACAGCCCTTTCCCGTATCCCGATCAGACCGAAGGCCTCTGAATCGGCGATCTGATCTTCCGTAATACCTTTGCCGTTGTCCTCGATGCTCAGGACCGCGGCGCCTTCCCGCTCTTCGAGGGAGACGCTCACTCTCGTCGCCTCCGCGTGACGGATTACGTTCGTCAGCGATTCCTGAACGATACGGAAGATGGCTGTCGCAAGGTCTTTTTCGAGCACAATGTCCGGGGGATGAAACGTGACCGTGCAGTCGATCCCTGTCCGCCGCTGGAACTCTTCCGCCTCCCACTCGAGGGCAGCGGTGAGGCCCAGGTCGTCCAGCGCGACCGGCCTCAGCTCAGACGAGATCCGCTTCACCGTCGCGATCGTCGAATCGATGAGAAACGCCATGGATGCCGCCTTCTTCGCGATGATATCGACCTCGCGGTACTTTTTCCCCAGCCATGAGACGTCCATTTTGAGTGCCGTCAGTGCCTGGCCGAGTTCATCATGGATCTCGCGGGCGATACTGGTCCTCTCCTTCTCCCTTAACGTCTGCAGATGGGCCGAGAGGTTCCGCAGCTGCTCCCGCGAAGTTTTCAGCTGTTCTTCCGCTTCTTTCCGCTCGGTGACATCGCGGCAGTTTATCACGATCTTTTGTACGGACGGCTCGTGGAGCAGGTTATTGCCGATAACCTCCAGGTGGCGCCCGCCTCCGCCGGCATGAAGAAAGCAGAACTCGGCAGGCGTACCGATCCCCTGATCGCGGACGCAGCGGTCGAGGTAATCCCGCATTCCGGGTGCATCGTCGGGACAGACGATGTTCAGGAGGCTCGCATTCAGCATTTCCTCGGGCCGGTACCCGAGCACCCTGTGAAGCGACATGCTCGCATAGCTCACCGTGGCATCGGCGTCGAGAAGGAGCAGCACGTCCGATGCGTTCTGTATGAGCGAGCGGAAGCGTTCTTCGCTCCAGCGGAGAAGCCCCTGTTCGGCCGACATCAACTCGGCTCTCTGGCGGGCCTTCTGGAAGCGCGAGAACAGGAGGCCGATTATTATCGCGGCGGCGAGGAAGACGACACTCGATACGACAAAAGCCGACTTGTCCTTCTCCTTCGCACGCAGACTGTATACGGCAACGGCACTGGCGAGCATGCCGCTGAACTTTTCGAAGGCGGGATCGACCCGGTAACTGTCGAAATCCCGTGCGAGGTCATGTTTTCCTCCCGCGATCAACCGGAACGTTTCTTCCATCGCCTTTTCGTATTCCGTGTAGGCGGCGGACACCTGCCGCAATCTCTTGTCCGCAGGATCAAAGTCTCTCAATTCGCTGAAGGTCTGCGCCATTTTATCCCGTACCCCCTGCAGCTCATTTGCCATTCTTGCCCTGATCCTGCGTTCGCCGGCGACCTGCCATTCCATCGCATTCATTCGGTAGGAGTAACCCTGGATGCGCGTCAGCAGCACCTCCGTCCGGTGGCTTATCGCGGCCTGTTCGCGGAGGATGCCGACGGTCACTGCCGCTGCCGAGGCCACGAGCAGGGCTGCGGCGAGTACCGGCCAAATCGAAATCCGGCGTGCCCCGTCAAAGGGATGGGTTTTCGAAACAGGCATGTTCATTAATCCGGCATAGACCCCCTCGGAATCAGATCACGCATGAATCAAATACTATGATAGAGGACTTTAGCCATTGTGACAACAAAAAAGTTGCCGGCAGAAGAGACGGGGCGCCGGGGAGCGAACGGGACGCTTTTTTTCGAATGGCTTGAAAAAACTGAAAAAAAAGCTGTATGATGAATACCTTGAAAGGCAAAAGGGCGGAAAAGGGACATTGAGCGGACTGAAGAAACTGAGGGACCGGATCGACCGGATCGACGAGGAAATACTCGTCCTTCTGAACAAACGCGCGAAGATCGTTGTCGACGTCGCCAGGCTCAAGAGGAAAGAGAACGCCAGCTTCTATTCTCCTCAGCG
>JAMCWJ010000046.1 GCA_023475105.1 Nitrospirota bacterium | reverse complement strand
CATATACTCTATCAATCGCATACACCGGTTCTATATGGTCCGAGACAAAGCTTATCGGGACAACGAGGAGGTTTCTCACCCCCTTCTTCGCAAGTTCCCTCAGCGTCTCCTCCGTAGACGGCTCGAGCCATTTCACAGGCCCGCTCTTACTCTGGAAGGAGAGATGCCACCTCACTTCGGTCTTTTTCACGACTTCTGCTATGGTCGCCCGTATGTGGGAGACATAAGGGTCGCCGGCCTCCACGATGCTCCGGGGAAGGCTGTGAGCGCTGAAAAGCACGTGGACATCCTCCGCGGGCGTACCCGAGGCGGCAAAGGATCCGAGGCCTCTCTTGATCGCTTCGACAAGAGCAGCGATGTAAAGGGGATGATCGTACCAGGACGATATGCAGGAGGACCGCACCGGGCAGCGCCGTATTACGTCCCCGAACTCCCCCAGCGCAGACCCCGACGTGGCAAGGGAATAGTGAGGATAAAGGCTTACCGCAACCACATCCCTCACGCCGTCATTGCACATCCTTTCGACCACATCCCCGATGAGGGGATGCCAGTACCGCATGGCGACATACACCTTGAAGTGAAGCGCAGGGGTTCTCCGTCCTCGGCTTTCATTCAGTGCCTTCTCAAGGGCGTCAGCCTGGGCTTGCGTGATCGCGAGTATCGGCGATCTTCCCCCTATCAGCCTGTACATCGCCACGGTCTTTTTTGACCGTGTGAAGGCGATAAACCATGCGATCGGTTTCTGGAGAAAAGAAGGTCCCAGTTTGATGATCTTCCTGTCGGAGAAGAGGTTGTAGAGAAAGGGCTTCACCGCCGAGAGGGAATCGGGTCCCCCCAGATTGAGGAGAAGTACGCCTATCGTTTTTATGCCGGCCACTTCCCGGAGGCTTCTCCGCATATCCTGTCGTCAGGGAACTTCAATCTTTATGTTCCTCATAGATTGCATGGAATCCCCGCTCGATCCTCCTGAATATTGCGAGTATGTCGGGATCGAAGTGTGCGGCCTTCGTCCTGCCGTCACCCTTCACGATGATATCGACGGTCCTGCCGTGGGAGAGAGCGATCTTGTATGCCCTCCTGCTTCTCAGCGCGTCGTACTGGTCGACGATGCTCACGATCCTTCCCTCAATCGGAATGTCCCGGCCCTTCAGGCCGCGCGGATAGCCCGAGCCGTCCCACCTCTCGTGGTGGCTCAGGGCGATCCTTTCGCCCATCTGCAGAATCTCGGAATCCGAGCCGCTCAGTATGTTCGCCCCGATCGTCGTATGGGTCTTTGCAAGTTCGAACTCCTGGGGAGTAAGCTTTCCCGACTTCAGCAATATGGCGTCGGGAATGCCGATTTTACCGATGTCGTGCATGGGCGCGGCATAGATAATCGTCTCTACAAAAAACCCGGACATCCCGAGTTCCCGTGCCATCAGTTCCGCATAAAAACTTATCCTCCTGAGATGATTTGCCGTGCCGATGTCTTTGAACTCCGCAGCCATGGTGAGCCGGTAAATCGTGTCCAGGTACCCTTTCTTGATCTTTTCATTCGCGTCTTCCACTTCTCTGTAAGCCTTCTCGAGCTGTATGGTCCTCTGATAGACGGTGCTCTCAAGGGTCTTGCTGTAGTTTCTGAGAAAATCCCCATACTCCTTCACCTTCAGGAGGTTCTGCAGACGGAGGGTAAGTTCGACTCTGTCCACAGGCTTGGTAAGAAACTCGTCCGCGCCCGCCTTGAACCCCGAGAGCCTTGACGCCCTGTCATCGAGTGCAGTAACGAGAATCACAGGGATCCTGTTCGTCTCGTCTTTCCCCTTCAACTGTTTGCATGCCTCGAAGCCATCCATCTCGGGCATCATGATGTCGAGGAGTATCGCGTCGGGCTGGAAAAGCCCTGCCCTGTCGAGGCCCTCTGAGCCGCTTGCCGCAGTGGCCACCTCATATCCCTGCGCCGCAAGCATCGATTTCATGAACCTGAGATTCAGCTCATCGTCGTCTACGACCAGTATCTTTTTTATCGTTCTCCCTCCGATTCCAGACTCCGCATCGTCTCTTCAACCGTCCTGAGAAAATCCAGTATCTTCACGGGCTTCCTGATAACCCCGTCAAAGCCCGCTTCCCCCGTTTCCGCCTCCGGCGAAGCAGTAAGCGCGTATACCTTCGCGCCCCGAAGCAATCCTTCCGCCCTGCATCTGCTGAGGACCTCGAACCCGCTCGCCAAGGGAAGGACAATATCGAGGAGTACCAGCGAGGGGGCCTTCTCCCTTATTTTTTCGACGGCTTCCCCGCCGTCAGCCGCCTCGATCACCTCATACCCCTTTTCCCGAAGGACAGAGACGAAGAGTTTCCGGTTCAGGTCATCGTCCTCGACTACAAGGATACTTCCCACGACTTCCTTCCTCCTGTGCTCACCGCACGCTCTCAGCCGTTCGTGCGCTCATACGACCGCTCCGTCGGAAGCGAAAACGTGAAGGTCGCTCCCTGGTCTTTTTCGCTCTCCACACTTATCTGCCCTCCGTGCAGTTCGACGAGCTTTCTGGTGAGAAAAAGACCGAGGCCGGTGCCGCTGTATTTCTTCTGATAGGGAGATTCGAGCTGCTGAAAGGCCTGGAACAGCCTCGGCAGGTCGTCCCTAGCGATCCCTATGCCCGTGTCCCTGACCGATATTTCGACGGACGTTTTCGCACCGCCACCGCCGCCGGCTTCGCCCGGCTTTCCCGCCGCACGCTTTGCGGCCCCCCCGGAGCGTCCTTCCGCGACCGTCCGGGCGGTAATGAGAATGTGTCCCCCGTCGGGCGTGAACTTGATCGCATTGGACAGGAGGTTCACCAGGATCTGTTTGATCTTCCGCTGGTCCGCATACATCACATCCGTGCCGTCGGAAATGTCGTATTCAAGCCTGACGCCGTGTTTGGCCACCTTCTCCCTGAATATGCCCGCGGTGGACTTTATGAGTTCCTTCAGCGAAAAGTCATCAGGATCGAGATTCAGCGAACCCGCCTCGATCTTGCTCAGTTCCAGTATGTCGTTTATGAGACTGAGCAGGTTCTCGCCGCTCGTGAGGATGTCGCCCAGGTATTCTCTGTGCCTCTCGTTAATCGGCCCGTACACCCCGCTCAGCATCGCCTCGGAAAATCCGATGATCGCATTGAGGGGCGTTCTCAGTTCATGGGACATGTTGGCGATGAACTCCGACTTCGTCCTGTTCGTTGACTCCGCGAGAAGCATCGCCTCCTCGAGCTTTGCCGTCCTTTCCTTCACCTTGCGGTCGAGTTCACCGAGGATACGTTCGTTTTCCTTCTGGCTCTTCTTGATGAGAGAGTAGATGAGCAGGGACGTCAGGGCGACAAAGCCGGTCCCCTTATAGGTCTCGACCAGCACGAGTATCTTCGCATCCTCGATAGCGGCCCCCAGGACGCGGTCGGAGAAGTAGATATACAGGATGCTCACCAGAAAATACACCAGCGCAACCCGCGTTGCGACGGACAACCGGCGGCCCCTCATGCATCACCGTTCACTGAATCTGTGCACCGCCTCCACAAGGGAGACGACTTTGTCCACCGGAGTCTCCTTATGGATCCCATGTCCCAGGTTGAAGATATGACCTCTGGCGAATTCGCCCTTCCAGAGGATCTCCTTTACACGGTCCTCGATCTCATCCTTGGGAAGGAAGAGCGCAAGAGGGTCAAGGTTTCCCTGCACCGCACATTTCTTTCCGATCTTTTTTATGGCGTCACGGAGGTCGGTCCTCCAATCAACACCGATAACGTCGGCCCCGCATTTCTTTATATCCCCGAGCAGTCCCCCGCAATCGTTCACGAAGTAGATTATCGGCACGCCCTCCTTCCGCAGTTCGGCCACAGCGCTCCTCAGATACGGCTGGGCGAAGTTCCTGTAGTCCAGGGGCGACAGGACACCGGCCCAGGTGTCGAAGAGCTGGACAGCCTGAGCCCCGGCGCGTATCTGCGCCGAGAGGTAGGAGACAACGGTCATCGTGATCTTCTCCATGAGGAGGCTGAAGATGCCGGG
The DNA here is from genome assembly GCA_023475105.1 of Nitrospirota bacterium. Taxonomy (GTDB): domain Bacteria; phylum Nitrospirota; class Thermodesulfovibrionia; order Thermodesulfovibrionales; family UBA9159; genus JAMCWJ01. The sequence goes on along the minus strand of JAMCWJ010000046.1, from coordinate 4,035 downwards.
GTTTTGAAACATCAGCCTCTTCGTATTCACAAAGTCCTTCGACCCTTTGCCTTCTATCATGTACGTGGCAAGGGTAAAGGGGGCGCCTGAAAAGCCGATGAGGGGAACGGCAAGGCGTTTCCTCAGGATCTTGATCGTATCGACGACAAAGGGCATGCTGTCTTCGGTATCGGGAACGACCAGCCGGTCTACCGCCGATTTGGTCCGTATCGGATCGTGGAGGACGGGCCCCTTGTCTTCGGAAAACTCAAGGTGCATTCCCATCGCCTCGACAGGGATAAGGATATCGGAAAAAAGGATCGCCGCGTCGACCCCGAGTACGTCTACGGGCTGCGTCGTTACTTCCGCGGCAAGCTCGGGGGTCTTGCAGAGTTTCAGAAACCCGCCGGCTTCTTCCCGCACCCTCTGGTACTCGGGGAGATACCTCCCCGCCTGCCTCATGATCCATACCGGGGTGTACGGCACTTCTTCCCCTCTGCATGCCCTCAGGAATATGTCGTTCATATAACCTCCTCGGCAAAATTACCGGTAAATGTACCACGGAGTTGCTCCCGGCCCGCAGGCACGGTGAGCATAGCGGTCCCGCTGTGAAAATTGAAGCGCTTCGCAGCGGCCGCCCTCGCGGCGGCACACGGGTTCGGTGCGTCAGTGACTATTTCTTGCCTGCCGTTTTTTTCTGCATTTTCAGCGGCATGTAGCTGCAGAAAGGTTCTTCGTCGAGATAGTCCCCGTACACGGAATATGCCCTTGCACGGCACCCTCCGCAGACGTTGATGTACTCGCATGAACCGCATCTGCCCTTGTACTTCCTGAAATCCCTCAGCTCCTTGAACAATTCCGAATTCTCCCATATGTCCCCGAAGGACTGCTCCATAACGTTGCCAGCCGCCTTCGGGAAATAGCTGCAGGGGAGGACCTCGCCATCGACGTTGATAAGGCATATCAGCTGTCCCGCGATGCAGCCCTTCGATCCCCCGGTGGAGAATTTGAGCGTCCTTCTCTCGAATCTGACGCCTTCCTGCCTTGCCTGCTGCAGCACGACCCTGTAATAATGCGGCGCACAGGTCGGCCTCACGAGCATGTCATGCTCGTCCTTTTCCATCCGATAGTGCCACTCTAGGATATCTTCGTAATCCTCCTTCGAAATCAGTTCGTTCATGATCTCCTCTCCCCTTCCCGTCGGAACAATCATGAACATGTACCAGGCGGTCGCACCGAGTTCCTTTGCGAGCCTGTAGACCTTCGGTATCTCTTCCTGGTTCCTCTTGGTGAAGGAAGAATTCACGATGAACTCGATGCCGTGCTTTTTGAAGAGTCTCGCCGCCTCGAGTGTGCCGGAAAACGCCCCCTTCTGGTTTCTGAAATCGTCGTGGACGCTTTCGTCGGACCCGTCGAGGCTCAGGGAGACGATCCGTATGCCGGACTCTTTTATCCTCCCGCATATCTCTCCGGTGACGAGGGTCCCGTTCGTCGCAAGACACATCCTCAACCCCTTTTCCGTCCCGTACTTCGCAATCTCAAAGACGTCCTTTCGTATGAGGGGCTCTCCCCCCGAAAGAACGACGACGGGCTGCGCATAGTCCGCTATGTTCCTGAGTATATCAAAGGCCTTTTCCGTAGAAAAGTCCGGATGGCCTTTCACCTCCGCCTCGGAGGAAGAGCGGCAGTGCACGCACCTCAGATTGCACCTCCTCGTAATCTCCCATGCTATCCACTTAGGCTTGAATTCCATAGAATATCACCCTTCTTCCGTGTACCGTAATCCGTCCCCCTCACGTTCCGGGGACGCCCGAACGTCGCTTTATTATACTGCCGCCGCCGCTATTTTGCCATTCCAGATGCGGGCCTCTACGGCTTCCAGAAAGGACCTGAAGGTCGAAAGCTCCCGGGCGGAAAGCGCAACCGCGCCGAACCGGCCTTTCAGGTTTTCGACCTCATCCTCCGGTATCCTGTCGATCTTGTTGAAGACGAGGAGTTGGTCCTTTGAGGCGAGGCCGAGTTCCCCCAGTATCGTTTCGACGGAGGCGATCTGCTGCTCGAAGCGCGGATTCGACGCGTCCACAAGGTGGACCAGGAGGTCCGCATCCTCGAGTTCCTCGAGGGTCGATCGGAAGGCTGCCATAAGGTCCTTCGGAAGGTCCCTGATGAAGCCGACCGTGTCCGTCACAATCACTTCCCTTTCCCGGGGAAACCTCAGTCTCCTGCTCGCGGTATCAAGGGTGGCAAAAAGTTTGTCTTCCACGAAGGTCTGGCTCTTCGTAAGCGCGTTGAGAAGAGTCGATTTCCCGGCATTGGTGTACCCGATGATCGAGACGATGGGTATTCCCTTTTCGACCCTCCTCCTCTTGCGCTGCCTGCGCGCCTCCGAGAGCGCCCTGAGCTCCCTTTCGAGCAGGGCAACCCGGTCACGCACGCGCCGTCTGTCGATCTCGAGTTTCATTTCGCCCGGCCCTCTTCCCCCGATGCCGCCCATCAGACGCGACATTGCGGTCCCCTTTCCTGCAAGCCTCGGGAGGCGGTATTTCAGCTGGGCGAGCTCGACCTGGACCTTGCCTTCCCTGCTGTGGGCCCGCTGCGCAAAAATGTCGAGTATCAGCTGGCAGCGGTCGATCACCTTCAGTTCCGTCTTTTCCCCTATCGACTTGATCTGGGAGGGACCGAGCTCCTGGTCGAATATCAGCAGGGTCGCGCCCTTGTTCATCGCGTTGATGACGAGCTCCTTCACCTTGCCCTCACCCATGAGGTACTTAGGGTTGATCTCCTTCGGTCTCTGGATCACTCTGTCGAGGACGAGAACGCCGCACGAAACCGCAAGCTCCCGGAGTTCTTCCATCGAGTCTTCTTGTTCGTACCTGGGCCGCCTCGAAACGCCCACCAGGATCGCCCTCTCCCTGCCGTCTTTCTGATCGAAGGTCCTCCGCCTCTCCATCTCCTCGTCGAGGGCGTTGATAAAGGAGGAAAAATCGAGGTCGAACCGGTAGAAGTCCTGCGACGGAAAAACCTCGACCGTGTTCTCGGAGCCCTGCGGCATGAGATGCGCGACGAATATCCTGTCCGGAAGAGCATCCCTGATTCCGATGGCCGCGACAAGGTCGAGCCGCAGCAACGACAGATCGGTAAGGTCATCCTGGTTGAGCGGTTCGCCTCTCAAGTGGGTATGGACAAGCCGGAGCCCCCGCAGGGACTTCCTGCCGATCGGATAAGCGGAAAGATCGGGTATAATGATGCCCCTCGTGTCTCCCACAATGACATGCGAGACATTTCCGGACCGCGGAATGAGCACACCAAGCTGGCGGCCGATCGCGGAGGAGATCTCCGCGAGATATCGTGCGAGTTCCTGGGTAACGACCTTGTCCGGGGAGATCCTTCTCCGGTAGATCCTCTCCAGGGAACGAATATTCCTTCCCTTGAGGCCTGAGATATTTCCGTAAATTACCGCTATCGAAACCCTCCGCCTTTCATCTTTCCTGTATTTTATCATACCCCGCCGCATTTGTACCGGCACGGAATTTCCTGTATTATCTGTATTGTTCAGATAACGGCTTCCGTGCAGGGGTTTCCCCTGCGCTACTTGAAACCTAAGACGGATTGCGGCCGGCAGTCCAGGCTTTGGAAGGGGGTCATCCATGAAGCTCATAGCGGAGAAAAAGGCGGGCAACGGAACCCTGCGTCTCGTGCAGGGAGACATTACTGAGCGGGATGTGGACGCCATCGTAAACGCCGCGAATTCCCATCTCCGGCACGGGGGAGGCGTTGCAGGAGCGATCGTAAAAAAAGGAGGTCAGATCATCCAGGAAGAGAGTGACAGAATCGGATTTGTCCCGGTGGGACATGCTACGGTGACCGGGGCAGGGAAGCTTCCCGCCCGATATGTCATCCATGCCGTCGGCCCCAGGATGGGAGAAGGGGACGAGGACAATAAACTGAAGCAGGCGGTCCTGAGCAGCCTCATGCTCGCATCGGGCAAGGGACTGAAGAGCATCTCGCTACCCGCCATAAGTTCGGGCATTTTCGGCTTTCCGAAGGACCGCTGCG
>JAMCWJ010000073.1 GCA_023475105.1 Nitrospirota bacterium | reverse complement strand
GTAGTGCTTCTGGTAGAGGAGGAGCCATGTATAGAGCACGCCCTGCCCGACCACGAGGATGAGGAAGATGATGACCGTAAATTTTGTTACGAGCGTATTCTTGAGTGTTATCATCGCCCCACCGCCTTAAATGATTCCCAGCTTCGCCATCTTCGTCTTGATCCCCTCATAGTCGCTGTCGTCGCCGGCAACAAACCCCGTGCAGTCCTTTCCGATCGATTTCAGGATCAGCGAGCCCTCGGCAGTCGTATTCTTCAACGAGATGAGGGCCTCCCGTATGACAGTCAGTTCTGCGCCGGCGACCGACACATTGTAACAGACGTTGAATTCGGGGATATTGTCCGAAACCTGGAGGATCTTCAGTCCCTCCTTCACGAATTTCTGAGCCGTCGCCTCCATCACCGCTCCCGCGTCAAAATCACCTTTGAGTACGGAGCGCGCAACCTCGTCATGATGCCCAAGGTACTGGTAATACTGCAGGTCTTCGATTGAGACCCCTGCCTCCTTGAGCATCGCCCGGGGAATGATATGCCCTGTCGAGGACTGCGCATCCGCGAAGGCAAATGTTTTGCCTCTGAGGTCGCCCAGCGACTTTACGGAGGAATCTTCCCTGGCGATGATTACCGAGTGATGGTACGGCTTTCCGTTCCGCAGAGCCTTCACCAACACCTTTAAGCCGTATTTCTTGCTTCCCTCGACATAGGTCGCGGGGCCCATGGCGCAGAGCTGCGTCACGTTTTGGCCTATGTCCCTGAGTGCGGACTCGAAGTCGACCGCCACTTTCAGCTCTACCGTTTTCCCGAGCTTCCTGGTGAGGTATTCGGCAAGGGGAATGAACTTCCTGAACATCACCGCCGGAGAATCGAGGGGAAGAACGCCCAGCCGCACCAGGTCCTTTCGTTCTTCTCCGCCGCCGTTGTCGTCCGAGTACTTGAACCGCTCCATTTCCATTTTCAGGAGCTCTGCATCGTTATGCAGATTTCTGAGGGCCCCGCTGAATTTGAAAGCCAGCTTGCGGTTCTCGGCAGGAATGCTCTTCACCCCGTCTACAGTGTTCAGTATATGCTGCGTTTCGATCTTATGCTCTGAAAGGGAGCGCGCTATCTGCTGTGTCTTTTCGGAAATGACGTCGATCGCTTCGGATATCTGCCGGCTACCGATCGTCTGCTCCTCCGTCGCCCTGCTCACATGCTGGGCTGCGTCCCTCATCTTTTCCGTCGCCTTGATGATGAGGAGGATTCCCTTCGATTCCTCCGCCGTCGCTTTTGCGATCTGATCGGTCATGTTCCTTACCCGTTCCATCGCCTCAGCCACGAGCCGCGCCGCCTTCGACTGTTCCGTAGTGGACCGCTCTATCGAAATCGCCATTTCGGAGGAGTGTTTCGAGCTTCCGAGTATCTTCCGCAGGCTGTCTCCTGCCTCGCGGGACAACCTAAATCCCTCCTCGACCGAGCGGAGGCCTTCCTGCATCGCCTCCGCGGAGTTCTTCACCTCCTGCTGGACCGCCTGGATGAGCAAGGCAATCTCTTTCGTCGAGAAGGCGGTCCTTTCCGCGAGATCCTTGATCTCGTCGGCGACCACCGAAAACCCCTTTCCGTGTTCCCCTGCCTGTGCGGCAAGTATTGCGGCATTCAGGGCGAGCAGCGTCGTCTGGTCCGTCACCTCGTCGATCACCGTCAGTATCTTCCCTATCTCGTCCGACCTTCCCCCGAGCTTCGCGATAAACTCGGCGGTATGTTCCACTGAAGATTTGATGTTCTTCATGCCTTCCATCGTCTTTTCGACGGAGACCATCCCGAGTGTGGCTGCGTCGCTCGTCACCTTTTCTGAAAGCCGCGCCGATTCCTTTGCGGTAACTTCCACCTCCTTGATCGCCGAGGTGATTTCCGAAACGGCCGACAAGGTCTCCTCTGATGCGCCGGCCAGCTCTTCCGCATTTGACGCCACTTCCTTGATGGTCGCGGAAAGTTCCTCTATGGAGGACGATGTCGATTCGACCGCTATCGACAGTTCGTGAATGCTCTCGTTCACATTATTGATATTCGAGACCATCTCTTCCATCGAGGTGGAGGTCTCTTCGACCGATGTGGCCAAAGCATCGGTTCCGTCGGCGATCTTTATCGCAGTGCCGTTGAGTTCTTCTACGGAACCGGCTATATTGCTGATCGCTTCGACCTCGACCTCCGATCCCCTGACGATGCTCTTCGATTCCTTCTCGACGTCGTCCGACACCTTTGCGATCCTGCCCGAAAGCTGCCTCGTCCGCTCAAAGACGTTTCCCACGGTCCTGCAAGACTGTTTAAATGCCTTCCCCAACCTTCCGAGTTCGTCCTCTCCCGGAGTGATCCCTTCGCACGAAAGATCGCCTTCCGCAATTTTCCCTGCGGCGCTGCTCAGCAGCTTGACCGGCGATATCACCAGTCTTCTCACCATGAGCCAAAGCACGAAACTGAAGGCGAGGGCCGCAACGAGCGAGGCCCCTGCCACCGTCATCACCGAATTCAGGGACTTCTTGTATTCCTTTTCGACCGATACCGAGACCTTCGCCGCGCCGAGCAGCGTCTTCTGCGCATCGTGACATTTCTGGCACGAGGGGAGATTCCTGAAAGGCAGGTAGTAGGTGAGCCGTGTCTTGTCCTTTTTCAGCACACTCGGCTTTCCGGCCTTGAGTTGCCCCAGGACATCGGCCTCCGCTACGGGCGCATTCTGCTGGAACGCCTCCCTCCCCTCCGGGTCAAAGACGGTGATCTCTTCGAGGTCCCGTATCTCTTTAAGATTCCTCACAAGCGACCTTGTCACGTCCGCCTTGCCCTCGAGCATCGTCGTCTCTATCTCTTTCAGAATGATCTCCGCAGTGTTCTCGTTGGCCGTTTCCGTAACACTGTACAGGGTCGCCTTTTGCATATAGGCAGTGATAAGCGCTCCGACGACAGCCCCTAAAAGGAGGACCCCCCCCACCACCGCGAGAACCCTAAACTCAAGACTCTTTCTCATAACGCCTCCAGGTCCGAAGATATTCGATTGTCACGTGTCACCTTCCCGACAAAAACCGTTTCCGGCCATCGGCTGCCCCGTTGCCGCTCTTCACCTTCCGGTCTCTACAAGGCAATCACTTCCTCCAACCGGAGCACCGAGATAAACCTTCCGTCCGTAACGGCGACGCCGTCGATGAATTTCATCTGCACCTCGGGCAGATGACCGGGTGTTTCAACGATTCCCGAGGCCGGAGACCGTATCACGCCGACGACCCTGTCGATCAGGGCTCCGAGGGGCCCCCTCGGTCCTCTGAGTATCAGGATCTTTTGCTTCCGCTCCTCTTCTCCGGCTTCCCCGTCGAGGGTCAGCATCTTCGCCAGGTCGATCACGGGGATAACCTTTCCCCTCAGAGAGGTAATTCCCAGCAGATGCGCACCTGCCTTCGGTATCGGCGTAATTCGCTGGGGCCGTATGATCTCCTGGACATCGGCGATCCTGAAGGCGAATTCCTCTCTCTTGAGGGTGAATGTCAGGAGTTCGACCAGAGGGTCCGGGGTCTCCTCCGGGGCAGGGAGCGCGCCGGACGGCTCTGTCCCGGGCCTCTCTTCCTCCTGCCTTTCGGGAGGGGGAGGAGATACCGCCTCGCGTCCGAACCCTTCGACGGGTTCATCGGCCGGGCTCGCACCGCCCTGCTGCGCCTCCTTAAACTTTTTCCGTATCTTTGCAATATCCATTGAGACCGATTTCCCTGGCAGCCGAGCGCACCATCGATTCGTCGACCATGTCGGCGTCCCTTGCAAACCCTTCGAGGAGAGACATATGCGCAAGGCTGTTTATTATTCTCGGGATCCCCCCGGAGTACCGGAAGATAGACCGGACAGCGGCATCCGTAAACAGAGGTTCATCCCTCCCACCGACAGCGACCCTGTGCCCGATATACGCCCCTGTCTCATCTTCCCCTATGACGCCGCCCCGGAGGAGACCCCGGACCCTCTGTTTGAAAGCGGAAAGAGCGGGCAGGTCGAGTTTCCTCCTCAGGTCCGGCTGGCCGACAAGGACGAGACTCAGAAGGTTCGTGTCGTCCATCTGGAAGTTTGTGAGCAGCCGTATTTCCTCAAAGGTTTCCCTGTACGGGATCAGGTGCGCCTCGTCGACGATCAGCACGGGCGTAATCCCGGACCGGTAATCCTCATAGAGCCTCTCATACACCGCGTCGAGCAGATCGCTCTTGAAGCCCGAGGGGACGACGCAGCGCAGTCTCGCGGCAAGGGTCTTTACGAGATCGAAAGACGTCAGGCGCGGATTCAGGACCACGATCACCCTGTACCGGTCCCCGAGGGAGTCCATCAGCGTCCTCGTGAGGGTCGTCTTGCCGCAGCCTATCTCACCGGTCAACACGACGATCTCTCTCTCCTCCACCGCATACTGAAGCCTTGCGAGCGCTTCTTCGTGGGTCCGGGACAGAAAAAGGAACTTCGGATCCGGAGTCTTGCTGAACGGTCTTGCCTGAAACCCGTAAAACCTCTCATACATGTCGCATCGCCCTTTGCCTGGTGAGCGACTCCTCGATAATCGTCTCGACATCTATCACCAGGATGACTTCGTGCCTGCCGATCTCGGCAGCGCCCGCAAATCCCCGCAGCCCCTTGAAATAGCCGCCCAGGGACTTGATCACCACTTCGTGCTGTCCGATCAGTTCATCCACAAAGAGGCCCAATCTCCTTTCGCCGTAGCCCACCACCACGGCATACGACCTGTCGGAAGCAGACCGTTCGAATCCGAAAAGCCCGCCGATGCTCACGATCGGCAGCATCTCTCCCCTGAGGTTATAGACCTCCTTTCCTTCTATCGTCCGGATGTCCCTGTACTCTATGAGGAGGCTCTCTGAAATCGAAGTCAGGGGAATGGCAAATCGCTCGGTGCCTACCCTGACGATAAGGGCTTTCAGGATCGCCAGCGTGATCGGCACGGTGAGGGTGAAGACCGTCCCTTTCCCCTGCTCGGTTTCTACCTCCACAACGCCCCCCAGTGTCGAGAGCTTCTCCTTGACCACATCCATTCCGACGCCCCTTCCCGAGATCTCGCTCACCTCGGTCTTCGTGCTGAACCCGGGCATAAATATGAAGTCAAGGAGTTCGCGCCGGCTCACCTCGGTTCCCGGCACGAGCAGGCCTTTTTCCTCCGCCTTCCTCCTCACCTCCAGGACATCGATCCCCGCGCCGTCATCTCTCGCCTCGATCACCACATGGTTGCCCCTCTGGAAGGCCTTCAGCACAATCGAGCCCGCTTCGTTCTTCCCGGCCCGCTTTCGTTCTTCCGGAGCCTCTATGCCGTGATCGAGGGCGTTCCGCACGATATGCATAAGGGGATCCACGATCTCCTCGGCAAGAAATTTGTCTATCTGAGTGTCCTCTCCGTACAGGGCGAGCTCGATCTGCTTGCCCGTTTCCCGGGAATACCGCCTTATCACCTGCCCGAGTCGTGAAAATATCTGACCTATCGGTATCATCCGTATCTCGAGCACCTGCTCCTTGAGATCGGAGATTTTCCTCTCGAAAGTCTGCGAGATCTTGAAGATATCGACAACGAGCGGGGTATGCCCGAATGTATCCATCATTTCGACGGCTATCCTGTTCGTCGCCGACCTCGCGAGGTTGAGTTCGCCGATGGTGTTGAGAATCCTGTCCAGTTTTTCGATATCGACCCTCACGTACGTACTCGCGCTTTTTATCGACGCTTCCGGCATTTTGGGGGCGGCCGGAGCAGGGGCCTCCGTCCTCCGCCTTACGAGTTCATCTACCGGGAGCTTCAGAACCGGCGCCAGCTCCTCCGGGGATTTCTCGCTCCCGAAAAGGAGATTGAATCCTATCGAGTCAGGGGGCAGGTCTGCCGCTGTGGGAAGCGTCGAGATCTGTTCACCCTGGGATTTTATAAGGCCGGTGAGCTCGCCGAGCAATCTGTCGAAATCAGTGAGACTGAATACGGCCCGGCAGAGGTAAATGCCCCTGCCCTCTTTTATATTCGTCTTCAGACGGTATTCTTCGTACTCCGAAAGGACCTTCAGAATAGACGCGTCGACCCGTCCCTGAATATCATCGGCCCCGCGAGCCGCCCCGGACCCGGTCGCCGCATTTCTGTACGATTCGATCTTCTGCAGGTGTTCTGAAACGTCGTGCTCCCTGTCCGCTTCGATATCCTCGATCACTTTCTTGAGCGCGTCATTGTTGCTGAAAAGAAACCGCACAAGGTCTTCGCTGACCTGGAGCCTTCCGAGCCTCAAGTCGTCAAGCAGCGACTCGAAGGCATGGCTGAAGTCGGCAACATCCTTGAAACCGAAGAGACCCGATATTCCCTTGATCGTATGGATCGTCCGGAAAAGCGCGTTCAGCGTGTCGGGGTTGATACTGCTCCGGCAGGTTTCCTGGATCTCTATCAGGAGCCTCTCCGCTTCCTCTATGAGTTCTTCCGCCTCTGCGATAAAGTCCTTTTTCGAAGATTTCATGGATTCAGCGTCTTGGATATCACGTCCTGGAATTCTTCAGTCCCGAAGGGCTTGGTCACATAGGCGCTGGCGCCGAGGGCCATTCCCCTTTCCCTGTCTTCGTTGCTCCTCTCGGTCGTCACAATGACTATGGGGATATGCCGATAGTGAGGGTTGCTCTTCACGAAGTTGATCAACTCGAGGCCGTTCACGTCGGGCATGTTGATATCGGTGATGATGAGATCGAAACGTTCAAGAGGAAGGAGCTTCAGCGCTTCAAAGCCGGTGTTTGCCTCGAACGTGGCAACGTCCTCCCCCATGTCTTCGAGTACCGTCTTGATCATCGCCCTGGTCGTTGCCGAATCTTCAACGATGAGAATCGACTTCACGTACCCTCCCTGTCGGGGATAGACCCCTCGTACACCGCCCCTGCACGGGTTAGCTCATTGTATCAGATGGAGAGAGAAAAAAGCATTACCCGCACCGGGTCACCCGGCCTCAGGGAACGTCTTCTTCCCTGTCTTCTGGATCTCCTGCAATCTCCTCTGCAGAAGCGACTTTTCGAGCGCGAGGCCGGCCTGACTGATGAATATCTCGAGTCCCGCCGTCTCGGAAAAGGGCTCACTGGTGGACGCATTGTCGCAGTAAAGGAGCGCGACAACCCTTCCTTCGGTGATGACCGGAAGGAACACGACCTCCAGCGGCCATCCGCCGCCCAGTTCCTTAATCAGTAGTTCCGTGACGAAATCCCGATCGAGTCTTCCCTCAAATGACTGGGCGCTCTCCAGTATCTTCCTCAGGAAGGGGCTCTGCCCGTATGGGACGACCGTCTCCCGTATCCTTTCGTCCGCCCTCTCCATGTCGAGGCCGAATTGACCCAGTCCCCTCAGCTCGTCCTCCCCCACCATAAAGAGCACGCCTCTCTGGAATATGTCGCTCGCGAACCTCAGGACGAGAAGCGTTATTTCGGAAGTCGAGTTCGGGAACCGCAGTTCCTGGGTAAGGGACTTGAGCGCCGATATGTCCTTCCTTTCGGCAGCCACCGCCGCACGCTCTCCCCACTCCTCTTCCCATTGCTCTGTGCCCGCTTCCCCGGCCAGTCCTTCCTCCAGATTCTCTTTCTGCATCAGCTCGTCGTGCACCCGCGCCCCCTCCATGAGAAGATATTCGGGGCTTATCCCCTTCGAGACCTCCCAGCCCGTGTCTTCGACGCGGGAGAGGTCCCCCGCGTCGAGGCTGTCCAGTTCGAAACGGAAATCCCCCTGGTTTATCGTGAGCAGATGATACACGACTTTTTCGATCCTTTTTTTTGTGATCTTGTCCAGGACCTCCTTGCTCGATGAGCCGAGTTCGAACAGTATTTCCGCAATCGATTTGGAGGGGAGTTTCTTTCTGACCGCAGTGGCCATAGCGTAAATATGCTCCTTCACCATGCCCTTTCTGAGAAGGTCCTCGCCGATGTTCCCTCCGAGCATGCCGGCCTCCGCTCTTACGATAAGACCGTTTCGGAACATGATAAAGGCATCCCCCTTCTCGCTCCGGATCATAAGTGTTCCCGTTTTCTTCCCGATGCTCAGGATCTGGAAGATATCCGAAAGGGCAAGGTCTTCTAAGCGTCCTACGAGGCTCATTGTTGCTTATGCCGGACGACGCGGCTGTATCCCATACGATATGTCATAAAGGATGACTTCGGCACCCAATAAACTCACTCGAACGCAAGAATTTTCGGCGTTACGGGTGATGCGCCAGTATATCAGGAAGAATTCATGGGTGTCAACGAAAGCAGGCGGTCCCTCACGCACCGAAGAAAATGAGGGTATCCCGGGTTCTGTGCGGCATCGACAACCTTCGGTCCCGAATGCGGGGAAGGAAACTTTCTCCGCATCCGGGACCTTTGGGAACGTATGCGTACTACCCTTTTTCCTCAGAACAGGAACTGGAGCATCGCAGTCAGCGTACTGAAGTCCTGGGTATTCGGGTTCGTCAGGTCCTGTTTGTCATAATCCGTCTTCGAATACTGGAGCGACACCCTCAGGTCCTGTCCCTTG
>JAMCWJ010000065.1 GCA_023475105.1 Nitrospirota bacterium | reverse complement strand
GTACAGGCGAAGGCGGCTATCCGGAAGAGCTGATTCCTTACGATGATCACGTTATCACCCAGGTGGCGACCGGCCTCTTCGGGGTGAGAGAAGAGACGATCAAGAGGGTCCGTATCGTGGAGTTCAAGTATGCCCAGGGGGCAAAACCGGGTCTCGGCGGACATCTCCTCGGTGACAAGGTAACACCCCGTGTGGCCCGTATGCGCGAGGCGGTGGCAGGAAACGCCCTCTTCTCACCGTTTCCGTTCCACAGCGTCTACTCGGTGGAAGACCACAAGAAACATGTGGACTGGATAAAGGAGACGAACCCCCGCGCCCTCGTATCGGTAAAGGTCTCGACGCCGACTGATGTGGATATGGTTGCCGTGGGGAGTTATTACGCCGGGGCTCATATCGTCCAGCTTGATGGAAGTTACGGAGGGACCGGTGCAGCGCCGGACATAGCAAAAAAGAACATTGCCATGCCGATCGAATATGCCCTGCCCAAGGTGCACAAGTTCCTGAGCGAAGAGGGCATCAGGGATAGTATCACCATTATCGCCAGCGGCGGGATACGGTCGGCCCACGACATGGCGAAAGCCATTGCCCTCGGCGCCGACGGGGTCTGCCTCGGCACGGCCGACCTCGTTGCCCTCGAGTGTATCCGCTGCCACCACTGTGAGTCAGGCCGTGGTTGTGCCCGCGGCATTGCCACAACGGACGAAGAACTTACGAATCTCATGAAGATCGAATGGGCGACCCAGCGCATCATCAACATGTATCTGACCTGGCGACGCCAGCTTGTCTCTCTCCTCAAGCGACTGGGCATGAAGAGCGTTACGGAGCTTGTAGGGCGCTTCGATGTGATCGGCCACCTCGATTACCTTAAGCAGGAAGAGATAGAAGGGGAACTGGATCTATGAAAAATCCTGCGCCAGAAACAGGAGTTGGTGTCATTCCCGCAAGCAAAGCGCGTCGGGAATCCTTCCGAAAAGATTCCGGACAAGCCGGAATGACAGAAATTTGGAACAGCGGCAGAGACTGCAGGGTATAAATATTATGAAAAAGAAAAGTATTGCAGAAGCAATTATAGATTCAAGATATACCTTCCGCGAAACCGGCAGACTGGTAAACCAGTCCGGCAGAGAAGGTGAAGAAGGCGGCTGCGGCGTAACCGGTTTTGCCTGCAGTATTCCCGTGAGTGGTCGTCACATCTTCGAACCCTCCGTGCAGATGCACAACAGGGGAAACGGGAAAGGCGGAGGGCTTGCGGCTGTCGGCCTGAGCCCTGCCAAATTGGGAGTTGACCGGGAGACGCTCGACAATGACTTCCTCCTTCAGGTTGCGCTTCTTGACGAGTCCGCCCTGCCGGAGGTGGAGGCGCGTTTTATCCGGCCTCACTTTCGGGTTGCCCATGAGGCGTTCGTCGAGACGATCGATGATTACAGGGATATTCCCGGCCTTGAGACGAAGCCTCCTTCGGTAAAACGCTACTTTGTGCGTGTTAAACCCGAGGTCCTTGCCCGGTTTCGGAAAGAACGCGGTCTGGAAATGCTGCCTGCCTCCCGGGCAGAGGAAGAGTTTGTCTACCAGAATACCTATCAGCTGAACCTCGCCCTTTATAGTTCCCTGGGTGAGAAAAGGGCCTTCGTTCTGTCCCACGGCAGAAACATGATGATATTGAAAATCGTGGGTTATGCGGAAAAGGTGGCTCAGTATTACAAACTGGAGAATTTTGATGCCCACATATGGATAGCCCATCAGCGCTATCCCACCAAAGGCCGCGTATGGCATCCGGGGGGCGCGCACCCCTTCATCGGTCTCGATGAGGCCCTCGTTCACAACGGGGACTTTGCCAATTATTACTCCGTGTCGGACTATTTGCGCCAGCGGAATGTCTACCCCCTGTTCCTCACCGATACGGAAGTCTCGATCCAGGTCTTCGATCTGCTGAACAGGGTCTACGGCTATCCCCTTGAATACATCATAGAGGCCCTTGCACCGACAGGAGAGATGGATTTCGACCATCTGCCCGAGGAAAAACAGAACATATACCGGCAGATCCAGGCTGCGCACATCCATGGATCCCCTGACGGGCCGTGGTTCTTTATCATCGCCCGCAACGATGTTCAGAATAAACAGTACCAGCTCATCGGTATTACCGATACGGCTATGCTCCGCCCCCAGGTCTTTGCTTTGCAAAAAGGTGATGTGGAGATCGGCCTTATCTGCTCGGAAAAGCAGGCCATCGATGCAACCCTTGAAAGTCTCGCAAAAGAAGACTCACGCTTCGGCACGATAGCAGACCATTACTGGAACGCCCGTGGTGGAAGTTACACCGACGGCGGCGCCTTTATCTTCTCGATAAAGGAGTCCGCACCCGGGAAAATGAGTCTCACCTGCACGGACAAATTCGGAGGGGCCGTCGATGTCCCCACAGGCCGGCCCCCCCTTGATCTTAGTTCAGAGCTGCCCGGGGTACCGGCTTCCCACGTGGATCGCATCAAGGGTATTCTCGGGGCGTTGTCCGAGAAAAACGTAATGGAACTCTTCATTGATATGAAGGGAAACTTTGCCGAATGGGACTATGCGCCGTTCTCAGCCTTTCTTGATCAGCTTGTCGCCCTTGCGGGAAAGGATGAGCTGAAGGGGCCGGTCGTAGCCCTCCTCACGCTCCTTCTCGACCGGCGCTATCCTGTAGGCAACATGAGAAGGCGTTCCGTTCTCCAGATGGTCTCCGTTGCCCTCGATTCGATCTTCAGGAGAATCCCAGGGATCGACGAAAAAGGAAGCCTGGGGTATTTCCGCAGGGTCGATTTCGAGAACCGCCATGCGCTTCGCGCGCCCGGAAAGGGAGAAAAGATGCTCCTTGCAGACGCGGGGCGGTTCCCGCCTGAAGGCGATGACTCTTTCTCCCGCCTTGTCTCTGACGCGTACGCGCTCGGCTGGAAGCGGTTCATCTGTTTCGGTCATCGGGGTCAGCGCTTCCTTGGCTGCGGGTTGGGACCCGAAACCAAAGGGGTGCGCATCGACGCCTTCGGTTCTACGGGAGACTACCTTGGCTCGGGTATGGATGGACTCGAAGTGTACGTGCACGGAAATGCCCAGGATCAGCTCGGCCAGATCATGAAGTCAGGGAAACTTGTGGTCTATGGAGATGTAGGTCAGACATTCATGTACGGCGCCAAAGGCGGCGAGGTCTATGTGCTCGGCAACGCGGCGGGCCGTCCCCTCATCAATGCAGTGGGAAAACCGAGGGTCGTGATAAACGGCACAGCCCTCGATTACCTCGCAGAGTCCTTCATGGCCGGCAATCCATACAACGGCGGAGGCTTTGTCATCCTGAACGGCTTGAAGTTCGACAAAGACGGAACGGTGATCCCGCAGGACGTACCCTATCCGGGGTCCAACCTCTTTTCCCTCGCATCGGGAGGCGCAATATTTGTCCGTGACCCCCATCAGAGCATTGTGCCTGAACAGTTGAACGGCGGTCAGATTTTTCCCTTCACGCAAAGAGACTGGAATCTGATACTGCCCTATCTGAAGGAAAACGAGCGCCTGTTCGGCATCGCAACGGAAGAAATCCTTATCGTAGACGGCAAGAGACGCAGACCGGAACAGGTCTACCGCACTATCGGAGCCGTAAAGCTTTCGGTGCTCTCGGGGAGCGCTGCCCTCACCATGAATGAAGAGTGGGAAGAACAGGATTAGAGGATTCTTTTTTCGGTCCGTCCCGTGCGATCTTGCAACTTCAGGGGCTGCTCCCTATTAAGAATGTATTATGCCGGAATTAATCTTTTTTAACCTTGTTGTTGCATTGAAGGAACGCCATCTCTCACGTCTCTCAAGGCGATATAATTTATTCGGGGCATGGGTCGGAAAGACAGGACTTCATTTTGAAGGTAATCCTCATTCTGTAATCTCAATGTGGCTTCCGATGCCATAAGGTTATCACTGCGAAAGGCTTCGGGCTGCCCTCCCCTTTGCTGCCGCCACTTCTTATGCAACGGGAAGGCCTTTATCGAGAGCTTCCGAACACGTTGCGGCCTCGCACACCTCATACTTCTTCTCAAGGGCGCCCCGCGTCATCTCCCTGACCACTGCATCGTCTTCCACAAGAAGTATTGTCTTGCCTTTCATCCCCCACCCCCGAAAAAAGGTTTCCCCTTTCGCAACTTGCGATTAACTCTACCACAAAGGAATGAGAAACACTTTGCAGATTTTGCGTATTCTTAGACATTTCTTGCAGCGCTTTTTCCGGCGAACGCAGAACGAAAGAGGGGAGGTGGGAACGGACAGATGCGCGGGAAAAACTCTACTCCGCGGAAGACTCTTCCCTGACGGCTTTCTTGATTCCGTAGCTGAAGTAAATGATGAAACCGATGATGAGCCAGAAAAAAAGCCTCATCCAGGTATCCCTCGGGAGTCCTGACATAAGGTAAAGGCAAGTGACGACGCCCAGGATCGGAGTCGCCGCCCCTCCGGGCGCTCTGAACATCCTTTTCGCCTCGGGCTGCGCATATCTGAGAATCAGAACGCCGGCGCAGACAATCACGAAGGCGAGCAGGGTCCCGATGCTCACGAGCTCCCCGACGATGCCTATTGGGAAAAGCGCCGCAAGAAAAGCGGTAACGCCCCCGGCGATTATCGTGATGATGTGAGGCGTTCTGAATCTCGGGTGGACCCCCGACAGGACAGGGGGGAGAAGGCGGTCCCTGCTCATAGAAAAGAATATCCTCGTCTGGCCGAGCAGCAGGACAAGGATAACAGAGGTCAGCCCCGCGATCGCGCCGACCTTGAGAAGGGGCGCGAATACGCGGAGTTTCATCGCATCCAGCGCCACGGCAAAAGGGGCCGGGCTGTTCAGTTTCGTATACGAGACCACCCCGGTGAGGACCAGTGAGGAAAGCACGTAAAGCACAGTGCAGACGAAAAGGCTGCCGAGGATACCCACCGGCATGTCCTTCTGGGGGTTCTTGGCCTCCTGCGCAAGGGTAGAGACCGCGTCGAACCCTATGTAAGCGAAAAAGATAACGCCGGCCCCTCTCAAAACACCGCTGAGACCAAAGACCCCGAAAGTCCCCTCATTCGGGGGGATAAAAGGATGCCAGAGTCCGGGCTTTATGAAAAAAGCCCCGGCGACGATAAACACGAGTATGATGGCCACTTTCACGAATACGATGATCGAGTTCACGAGCGCGGACTCACTGATGCCGATTACAAGGACGGCAGTAATGACCACAACGATGAATACCGCAGGGAGATTCAGAACGGCCCCTGTCGCGACCCACGTGTGCAGTTCAGGGTTGTAATTGACGGGAGGCGAGGTAAACGCCACCGGCAGGATTATCCCCAAATCTTTAAGAAAACTCGCAAAATAGCCCGACCAGCCGATGGCGACTGCAGTTGCCCCGAGGGTGTATTCGAGAATAAGGTCCCAGCCTACGATCCATGCGACGAACTGCCCGAGCGTCGCGTATGCATAGGTGTATGCGCTTCCGGCGATCGGGATCATCGAGGCGAATTCCGCATAACAGAGGCCCGCGAAGCCGCAGGCGACAAAGGCGAGCAGGAAAGAAAGGACAATCGCCGGTCCCGCAATCTGCGCTGCGACGTGGCCTGTCAGCACAAAGATCCCGGCGCCGACGATCACGCCTATCCCGATAAGCACAAGGCTCATCGGGCCGAGCGCCCTCTTGAGGCCGTGCCTTTCATCGAGGGCTTCCTGCTGCAAGCAGGTAAGAGTCTTCTTCAGAAAAAGCCTGTTCACGCCTGTTCGCTCACTCGTTTTACCGCCACTATAATACTATATTTGCCCCGTCACATATCGAAAGCGGAGGTAACGTCGAAGCACCTTTGGTCGCGGAGTATGAGTTTGTGCATTCTCCGTCAATCAATTGACAGGGCAGGTGAAAATTGATAACGTGGAAATATGAATAGGACTTCACGGTTTGCGGTCTCTCTTCTCTTCCTTGTCCTCGCCTTTTCGGCGGTCGTGTCGGCCGGGGACAAAAAGACCGATCCCTGTGCCGATGAGGGCATCCTCGTGAAGAACCTTACCATGCTCAACCTCTGGTACAGGAACAACGGCGGTGCCTGCACCATCTGGATCCACGATCACATCCTTCGAATAAAACCCCGGGGCACCGTAGAAATATTTTCCGACCTTATCTGCAAGACGGCCTACTGCAGCCCCACCCCGACATATAAGGACTACAAGGCCCGCGACACGAACGAAGACTGCGGAGTGAAAATCCTCCCCTTCTGCAGGCTCTCTGACATGTAGGCGGTATGAGCGTCCCAATCGCCCGCACCGAGCGGCGGCCGCTTCCTACTGCTCCTTCGTAAGGAAAGAGAAGAGGCGGGCGATCATGACCCCGAATACCCCGCCGATCAGCGCTCCGAAGGCTGCGATAAATCCGATGACGACGGCGACACCGAGAAGGACAGCAAAAGAGTTCATTCCGAAGGTCGTACCGAAAAGCGCCCCAAGGTCATGGGCGACCGCCTCTCTCCAGCCGCCGCCCAGCGCGTTTCCGAGGATGAGATCCATGCTGAGGGAAATGGCCACCCCGAGCAGACCTCCGCACATTGCCCCGATAAAGAACCCTCTCTTCACTCTTCTATCCCGTATTTCTTCATCTTTCGGTAGAGCGTGGCGAGATCGACACCCAGGACCTTCGCCGTTTCCTCCTTATTGCAGTTTTGGGCCCGATACACGTTCTGGATAAGCGTCTTTTCGTATCCGGAAAGGGAAAGCCTGAGGGACGACGTCTCGGGCTGTCCCTGGGCAGGACCCGCATATTTCGTCAGCTTTTCAGGGAGTTCTTCGATGGTGATCATATCTTTCGCGCAGAGAACGACCGCCCTCTCGACCACATTCCTGAGCTCCCGTACGTTGCCGGGCCACGCATACCTCATCAATATCCCCATCGCATCGCAGTCAAACCCCCTTACCGGCTTTTTGTTCTCCCCGGAATACCGCTTCAGGAAATGGTTCACCAGCATCGGGATGTCTTCTTTTCTCTCCCGCAACGGCGGTATGCTCACCTCTATCACGCTCAGCCGGTAATAGAGGTCCTCCCTGAAGACCCTCTCCGCGATCTTCTGCTCCAGGTTCTGGTTGGTTGCAGTGACCAGCCTCACATCCACGATTCTCGACCGCGTATCGCCCAGAGGAGTCACCTCCGACGATTCGAGCACCTTCAGCAGCTTCGCCTGCAGATTGGTCGGCATATCCCCGATCTCATCGAGAAACAGCGTTCCCTGGTCCGCTATAGTGATCAGACCGTTCTTGTCTGCAACCGCCCCCGTAAAAGCGCCTTTCTTGTAGCCGAACAGTTCAGATTCCAGAAGCCCCTCGGGTATGGCCGAGCAGTTTATCGAGATAAAGGGCTTGTCCCTCCTGGGGCTATTGCAATGGACCATTTCCGCAACAAGGCCCTTCCCCGTCCCGCTCTCGCCCAGGATCAGGATATTGCTCTTCGTCGGGATCACCTTCTCCAGCGTATCGACGATCCTGAGCATCGCTTCGGAGGTCGCCACAAAATCGAGGCAGCCCATGCGCTGGCTCAGCTGCTGCCTGAGGGCGATATTTTCCGCCACAAGCCTCTTCTGCTCCAGCACCCTTCTGACCGTGATCTTGATCTCTTCGTTCAGAAACGGTTTCACGATATAGTCGGACGCGCCCTTCTTCATCGTCGCCACGGCCGACTCCACGGACGCAAAGGCGGTCATGATCACCACCGCCGTGTCCGAACTCAGCTCCTTTGTCTTCTCGAGGACTGCGATCCCATCCGTCTTGTCCATCTTGAGGTCGCTCAGAACGACGTCGAAATGTTCTTTCTTCAGTTTTTCGATGGCGTCCTCTCCGCTGTAGGAAACGGTGACTGCATACCCTTCGCTCGTGAGCAGGAACTCCAGGGCCTTGCAGATGTCCCTTTCGTCGTCCACTACCAGTATCTTCGCTTTCATTTCGTTCCATTCATGGGCAGGGTTATCACGAACTTCGATCCTTTTTTCGGTTCGCTCTCCACGACAAGGCTCCCGCTCAGCTTCTTGATGATGCTGTAGCTGACCGCAAGGCCGAGTCCCGTCCCCTTCTCCTTCGTGGTAAAGAAGGGGTCGAAGATCCTGCCGATATTCTCCTTCGAAATCCCGATTCCCGTATCTTCGAAAACGATGAGGACGCTGCCGTCGCTCGCCGTGGTCCTGATCGTGAGGGTCCCGCCTTCGGGCATCGCATCGACGGCATTCAGGATGACGTTCACAATGACCTGTGAAAGCTGGTTGCCGTCCGTAGTGATCTCCGGCATGCCGTCCCAGAAGTCTCTCACGATCGAGATATCCTTCGCCCTCTTGTCATACTGGATCAGGGAGAGAGCCGACTCGACGAGGCTGTTCACGTTCCAGGGTTTGAGTTCAACGGGAGGGGTCTTCGAAAAACCGGAAAGCTGCTTGAGGATATCCGCAATCCTGTTGATGTGAAAATAGATCGTGCCGAGACTCTCCTTCTTGAAACTGTCTTGTTCCATCTCCTTCAACG
>JAMCWJ010000015.1 GCA_023475105.1 Nitrospirota bacterium | reverse complement strand
CGGTTCTCCGCGGGAGCCGCTCTGGAATCCGAGGCGGAGAATTTACGGCACGAGCTTGCCGAAGGAAATGAGGCCCTGCGGGAACTGGAAAGCGGGCTGAGCGGGAAAGAAGACTTCATCGAGTCGAAGCGGAGAGAGGTCTTCAGCCTGGCGGAGGAGATAAGCCACATCAGGAACGAGCTGGGAAAGTTGCTCACGACCATGGAGAATCTCGAACGAAAGCATGCAGTGACGCTGAGCGAGGCCGCCTCCGCAAGGGAGCACCTGGAGCAGGTCGAGACAGGTCTAAGAGACACGGATGGAACACTGGCGAGCAGGAACAGCGATCTTCTCTCCATGAACGAGCAGAAGGGAAGGATCGCTGCCGAAATAGAAGAGTTCCGTGCGGGAATGGAAGAGTCTCGGGGCGCGCTGTCGAAGGCGCGCGAGGATCTTGCCTCGGCCACTTCCCGGCTCCACTCGCTCCGGGAGATCCTCCATGAAGACCTGCCGAAAGAAGCACTCGAGGAACACCTGCAGATACTGGCGTCCGTGGCAGAGATCGTGGATGTCGACGAGCGGTACGAGAAAGCGATAGAAAACGCACTCGCAGAAAAGGTGAAAGGATTCCTCGTCCCCTCCTTCGGGGACATCTCCGGCGCCGCTCCCTCCCTGAAGGAAAAAGGAATACGCAGGACGTCCTTTGTTCCCGTGAACGAGCCTGCGGAAGGGGATGGCGGGGCCTTCCTGCCCGACCTTACGGTCTCCGGCGGTTCCCTCATCGGAAGGGCCATAGACCTTATTGGAACCCAGTCCGGGAACAACCCCTTTCCCGTCGTCGTCAAGCGTCTTCTTCAGAACACGCTGATTGTCAGGGATTTGCCCGGAGCGCTCGCCCTTTTGTCGGAATTTTGCGCCAATGGAAATCCCGTGTTCACCCTCGTGACGCTCGACGGAGAAACCGTCGAGCCCTCCGGCGCGGTCTCCGTCGGAGAGGGCAAGGGCATCCTCAGGAGGAAGAGGGAGACGAGGGAACTCGAAACACTTATCGAACAGAAGAGATCCGAAACCGAGCGCCTTTCAGAGACATTGAGCGCTATGGAGAACTCCCTCCATGACAGGCAGGCCGCTCTGAAGGAAATCGAATCGAGGGTCGTGCACGCGGAAAAGGAGATATCCCTGTTGAGGCTGACCGCGGAGAACCGGAACGAGGAAAAGGAAAGGATATGCCGCAAGCTCTCTTACCTGGGGCTCGAAGGCGAGGAGATTCTCAAGGAGAAGGAGTCTCTGAGATCGCTGGGTGCGGAGAAGGAGGCCGAGGCAGGGAGAATCGCCGGAAGAAAAGACGAGGCCGAGCGGCTCGTCGCGGCCGCCCAGGAAGAGATCGCGGTGAACAAGGCCCGCTGCGAAGCGGAGCGCGCCTCGATCACCGAATTGCGCCTGTCCCTGAACTCCTATAAGGAGCGGATCGAGTCCCTCAGAAAAGAGGGCGAGGCCTCGCTGGCAATGCTCTCGGACCTTTCAGAAATGCAGGAGAGACTTGCAGGCGAGAAGGCGGACATTGATTCCCGGGTCTTTCAGTGCGCGGACGAGATCGCAAGGAACAACGACACCCTGAAGGGGCTCGTACTGAAGGCCGATCATCTCAGGACGGCGATCACGGAGAGCAGGGAGGTCATCCGGAGCGAATCGGAAGAGTTGATCCGCTTCGAGCAGGAGTTGAAGGCTCACCGGAACAGGTTCGACTCGCTGTCGGCAGCGATAAACGAAGCGGATGTTTCGATAGCGGAGCACAAACTGAAGATGGAGAACCTTTCAGGCAACGTATCCCGGGACTACGGTCTTGAGATCGCCTCGTTCGATTCAGAACCCCTGGTCGCCGAAGAGGAGGAACGTCTCCCGGAAATACGAAGGAAGATCCAGGAGCTCGGTCCGGTGAACCTCGGCACGATCGAGGAATACGAGGAATTGAAGGCCCGTTATGACTTTCTCACAAAACAGCAAGAAGACCTCAATAAATCGATTGCCGAACTCGAAGAGGCGATAACGAAGATAAACAGCACGACGCGAAGGAAACTGAGAGAGGCATATGAACAGCTCAACGCCAAGTTCTCCGAGGTCTTCACCCTCCTTTTCGGGGGGGGCAAGGCCGCACTCGTGCTGACGGACGAGAACAGTATCCTCGATTCCGGCATAGACATCGTTGTGCAGCCCCCGGGCAAGAAGCTCCAGAACATCACGCTGCTTTCGGGCGGCGAAAAGGCCCTCACCGCGCTTTCTCTCCTCTTTGCGAGCTTCCTGCTCAAGCCGTCGCCCCTCTGTATCCTCGATGAAGTGGATGCCGCCCTTGACGAATCCAATATCGGGCGGTTTGCGAAGATGCTCCGCGAGCTGGCGGGAAATATACAATTCATTGTCATCACCCACAGCAGAACGACCATGGAAGCCGCGGATTACATCTACGGCATCACCATGGAGGAGCCGGGCGTTTCGAAGGTGATCTCGATGCAGCTCGTGGAGTCTTAGACAGACCACGACGGTGATAGGAAATGCGTGAACTATTACCCCCATTCCTCATTATCCTTCGCCTATTACCCATGACGAATATCGTACCATGAACATTCGCGATGCCCTGCCTCATATAAAGACCTCGACAGCCCCTGAAGACCTCATATGCTACGGCTTTGACGCCAGCGGGCTCGAGGAACTCCCTTCCGCAGTCCTCTGGCCGGAAACTGCGGAGCAGGTGAGCGAGATAATGAGATACGCCTATGAAAACGACATCCGCATCGTCCCGCGAGGCGCGGGTACCGGCATGTCCGGCGGAGCCGTACCCCTTAGGGATTCCGTTATCCTGAGCACCGAGAGGATGAACCGCATCATAGAGCTGGACAGGGAGAACCTCACGGTGCTGGTCGAACCGGGAGTAATCAACGGCCGACTGCAGCGCGAGGTCGAAAACGGGGGACTTTTCTATCCGCCGGACCCCGCCAGTATGAACTTTTGCACGATAGGGGGGAACGTTGCGGAAAACGCGGGGGGCCCGAGGGCGCTGAAATACGGGGTCACGAGAGACTACGTCATGGAGCTGGAGGCCGTGCTTCCGAACGGCGATATCCTGAACCTCGGGGTGAGGACGCACAAGGGAGTGGTCGGATACGATCTTGTGCGGTTGCTCGTAGGGTCGGAGGGAACGCTGGCGGTGGCAACGAAGATACGCCTGAAACTTCTTCCCCTGCCTGCAGATGTCGTTGCTCTCTTGTGCCTCTTCACAGACATCGAGGCTTCCGGAAAGGCGGTCTCGGCAGTCGTCTCCTCGGGGATCATTCCGAGGGCCCTCGAGTTCATGGACAGGGAAGCGATAAAGGCCGTCGAGAGGATTCAGCCCCTTGGGCTTTCCGATACCGTCGAGGCGCTGCTTCTCATAGAGATCGACGGACATCCCGAGGCGATCAGAAAGGAGGTCGAAAAAGTGGCGGAGATCTGCACGGGATTCGGTGCGGACGTGAGCATGGCAGAGAACGAGAACGCCCGGATGAGATTGTGGGAATCTAGGCGGAAGGTCTCCCAGGCGCTCTATCTCATACGCCCGAAGAAGATGAGTGAAGACATCGTCGTGCCGAGGAACAGGATTCCCGAGATGCTGGTCAGTCTGAGACGTCTTTCCGCGGAGACGGGGATCGGTCTCGTGAACTTCGGCCACGCGGGCGACGGCAACATCCATGTAAACCTCATGGTCGACCGCACGAATGAGGAAGAGTATAGGAAGGCGGACTCCCTTGTGAAAAGGATTTTCGAGGCGACGCTCGTCCTCGGCGGCACCATCTCGGGCGAGCACGGGGTGGGCCTCACAAAGGCGCCCTATATCGGAATGGAGATAAAGCAGAGCGAACTCAATCTGATGAGGGGAATAAAGAACCTCTTTGACCCGAAGAACATCCTGAATCCCGGCAAGATATTTCCGTAACAGCGGGGGATATTCGTTACAAATGCAATATTTATGAGAAGAAGGGATCGATCGGTATTCCGGTGGACGATGATACCATAGCTGCCATCTCCACTCCCTTGGGCGAAGGGGGGATCGGCATTGTGCGGCTGAGCGGGAGAGACGCGCTGCCGGTTGTCGGGAAGCTCTTCTCAACTCCGCGAGGGAAAAGGCTCGAAAGATCAGGGTCCCGCACGTTCATCCACGGTTTCATTAAAGACCCCCTGACCGGTGCGGCTGTCGACGAAGTCCTTGTCGCGGTGATGAGGACACCGAAGACCTATACAAGGGAAGACGTCGTCGAGATACACTGCCACGGCGGCATCCTCCCTCTGAGAAAGGTCCTCGAACTGGCTCTCAAAAACGGTGCGAGATTGGCGGAGCCGGGAGAATTCACGAAGCGTGCTTTCCTGAATGGGAGGATAGACCTTTCCCAGGCAGAGGCGGTGATGGACCTCATCCGGGCAAAGACAGAGGAGTCCGGACGGGTCGCTCTGGAACAGCTTTCAGGAGGACTCTCGGAGAAGATAGCGGCGTTGCAGGACGAAATCGCCTCTGTCTGCGCACATGTCGAAGCGTACATCGATTTCCCTGAGGAGGAGATAGAACCGGACTCGTTCGAGACGATGCTGACGGGAATCGGGGGCATCAGGGAAGGGCTTGCCGCGCTTTCAGCGAGCTTTGAAGAGGGCCGCTTCTTCAGGGAAGGGCTCAAAGTCGCGATCGTGGGACGACCGAACGTCGGCAAGTCGTCGCTCCTGAACGCACTTCTGAAGAGGGACCGGGCGATCGTGACCGAGACCGCAGGCACGACAAGGGATGTGATCGAGGAGTACCTGGACATCGGTGGACTCCCCGCACGGATTATGGATACCGCAGGGATCAGGGAGACCCATGAGATGGCGGAAAAGGAGGGGGTGCTGAGAAGCCTCCGCGCGATAGAGGATGCGGACGTCGTCATAGGCATGATCGATGGAACCTGTCCTCCGGGCGCAGAAGACAGGGTGGTGCTCCAAAGGCTGCGGAAAAAAAGGGCGCTCATCACGGTGAATAAGTCGGACCTGCCGCAGGCGGAGGACGATTGGCAGAGGGTTCTCGCCGCCTATTCGGAGAACATCGTGAACATATCGGCTAGGACCGGCACGGGACTCGGTCTCCTGAAAGAAAAGATACTGCACCTGTCCCTGGCGGGCGGTCTTAAAACCGGCGCTAAACATCCCTGCTCGGAAAGCACCGGGGCGATCGTGACGAATCTGCGGCATAAGATCGCGATCGACCGTGCAGCCGGGGGCCTGGACAAGGCAGCGGCCGCGTTACAGACACAAATGCCCCTCGAGATCGTGGCGATAGAGATGCGCGAAGCCCTCGACAGACTCGGCGAAATCGTCGGGGCCGTCACGACTGAGGACATCCTGAACAGGATCTTCAACGAATTCTGTGTCGGAAAATAGGTGTCGCTGCGGGCCGGCCCGGACAGATATTTCTTGGACGCAGGATCGTGGACCTCGAAACGGGATGCTCTTGTGACTTCTCTCATATTCCCCGAATGACACGAAAAAAGGCAGAACCCGGGATCTCTCTGCCTTTTCCCTCAAATTCTCTGAGTTTTTCGCGATTTAGCTCTTTTTCAGGTTCATGCCGCACTTGCACTTTCCGGAACTGTCCGATACAGTGTTGCATGAGCAGGATCCCCCGCAGTTGCAGTAATATATCCCCGTTCCCTTCAGGCTCACCCTTTTCACAGGGTTGCCGCACCCGCATTTCGTGGGGTCCTTTGCGTCGATGCTGCATTTGCAGCCCTCTGCGCAGTTGCAGAGCAGGGCTTCATCCCCCTCGATCCTGAGCACGTGCCCCCATTTCATCGGTTTGCCGCACGTACAATTCCCGGGTTTGGTGCTCATCGAATTGCATTTGCAATCGGCCCCGCAGTCACAGGTGTACAGGACATCGTGTCTTTGTTCATCCGCCTTCGCAACGGCCATGACCGCGCCGAGCAGAAACACCGATACCGTCAAGACAAATAACATCTTTACCGCTTTCATTCTCCGCTCCTTTCTTTAGGGGTTCCCTCTACTACCTCTTATCACATTATCGTCCGTCTTTCAAGAGATATTTCCAGCCGGGACCGGCAGAAGGTAAGAATGAAGCTACCTAACTTCCCTCGCCCATCAGCAGGTCGAGCAACCTGTCGAGCTCTTCGAGGGAATAGTACTCTATCTCTATCTTCCCCCTTTTCCCCTTGTGGTGGATGCGGACCTTTGTACCGAGGCTCCGAACCAGCTTTTCCTGGAGGGACTCGATCTGCGCGTCCTTCCTGTGGTGGGCCGTCTTCTTCGGCGCTCGGCCCAGCTTCTTCGCCAGACCCTCCGCTTCCCTGACGCTCAGGCCCTTGTGGATGATACGGCGCGCTGCCTCGACCTGGCTCTGCCTGCCCTCGACCGAGAGAACCGCTCTGGCATGGCCCATGCTGAGCGAACCATCGTTCACAAGGTTCTTCACCTCTTCGGGGAGTTTGAGCAACCTCAGATAGTTCGCAACAGTAGCCCTCTCCTTTCCGACCTTCAGCGAAAGCTCCTCCTGCGTCAGGTTAAAGTCCTTCATCAGCCTGTGGAAGGCCTCGGCGGTCTCTACGGGGTTCAGGTCTTCCCTCTGGATATTCTCTATCAGGGCGATTTCGAGGGAATCTGCCGAGGCGGCGTCCCTGACAATAGCAGGGATCTTCTTCAGCCCTGCGAGAGACGAGGCCCTCCATCTCCTCTCCCCCGCGATCAGCCTGAAAGTCCCATCCCCCGTCCGGGAGACGATGATCGGCTGGAGCACCCCTTTTTCCTTTATCGAGCCGGCAAGATCATGGAGGGTGTTGTCTTTGAAGACCTTTCTCGGCTGCTGCTCCCCGGGGATTATCCGATGGATGTCGATATTGATGATTTCCTGCGCCTTTTCAGGAAGAAGGGACTCAAGTCCCTTGCCCAAAGCCGTTTTCATTCAAGATCTCCTTTGCGAGGGAAAGATAACTCTGCGCTCCGCTCGAACGGATATCGTAGAGCATGATTGGTTTGCCGTGGCTCGGCGCCTCGGCCAAGGCCACGTTGCGGGGTATCGTCGTTGCGAAGACCTTGTCGCCGAAGTGTTTTCTCACCTCCTGGGCGACCTGCCAGGAAAGACTGTTCCTCGTATCGTACATCGTCAGGAGGATGCCCCTGATCTCGAGGGAGGGATTATAGGAGTTCCTCACCAGATGGAGGGTCCTTGTAAGAAGGCTGAGGCCCTCGAGGGCATAATATTCGCATTGAACCGGCACGATCACCGACTCCGCGGCCACAAGGGCATTCAGCGAGAGGAGCCCGAGGGAGGGCGGACAGTCGATCAGAATATATTTGTACTCCTTTTCTATGCCCGTGATGATCTCCGAAAGGATGCCCTCCCTGCCTTCTTTGCCGACCAGTTCGACCTCGACCCCGAGGAGGTCCACCGTCGAGGGGACGATGTCGAGATGCTGGATGGCGCTCCGCACAATAGCTTCCCCGGGCGCACATCTGCCCGCAAAGGCGTCGTAGAGGCTGTTTCCCATCTCCTCACGGTCCAGGCCGAGACCGCTCGTGGAATTACCCTGGGGATCGATGTCTACGATGAGGATGTCTTTTCCAGCAAGGGCGAGAGAGGCCCCGAGATTGATCGCCGTCGTCGTCTTCCCCACCCCGCCCTTCTGATTCACGATAGCGATAACATTTGCCATTTCGTAATTCTAACAGAGTACAAGTCGGCAGGGCAAGGCAGCAGAAAAGGAAGAGCGGCTGCGGATGTTCCACGTGGAACATCTGTTCCGGCTATTATTTTGCCGAGAACGGATGCCTCTCCCGAACAAAGGAAAATCGTGGACAGAACAGTTTAGTTGCTTCCGTAGGGTCCGTTGTGGGGACAGCCGCTGCTGCAGGTGGCGACTGAGCACTGAATACCTTCAAGGGAGGAAAGAGGGAAATGGCATACCCATAAGACGAGGTCCGGCCTCATATCTATCGGAACGCCTCTGCTTATCCGTTCGACCGTCCTTTTTTCGAGGTGCATACAGAAGGTCTCGCACGCTAAGAATCCGATGCTCACTCTTATAGGGTAACAGACGGCGCGCTGACGATACAAGCATGCCGCTCCGCAATCAACACGGGAACCGGGCGTTCTTAGACCATACTGTTTTCATATGACCTCAGACGGGGGGAGAGTCTCCGGGCGGTTTCTTTTTGCCGATATTCCGGAAGCTATCTCTCTGAAGTAAACACGACCAACCTCGGGCGGGCAGGATAGATCGAGAAGCCTTTTGCAGCGATTCCTTACGGCATCGGAAGCCACGCAGATTGTGCGAAGGCGGGAAAATACTATCCGGCGAAGTCCTGTATACCCGACACCATGCCCTGATTAAATCCTATCGCCTTAAAAGGGTTTGAGAAATGCCCTGCCCGCCGTTTATGCGACAGTAGGCTAAGTCTCTCGAAAATAGAAAGGGCCGCATCCGGGTTTCTCATGGATAGCCCCAACATATTGTACTGGCTCATTGTGAATAGTAATACCCTCCTACTTTGTCATTCCGGCTTGTCCGGAATCTTTCCGACAATGTCTTCAT